>JBLIGB010000031.1:0-12058 GCA_047636795.1 Bacteroidia bacterium
AATTTCGGAAGGCATTGCATCGAAAAAAGGAATCACTTCACTAGTACGGCCTAACATGACAAGACATATGGATTTGACCGAAAGTGCAGGAATATTTTTAGGATTTACCTCCAAACACTTGTCTAATTGCTTAATCGATTTGGAATAATCTTCGAGCATATAATCCAAGTAACCGCTATAGAATTGGGTTTCCTGAGAAAGTGGGTCTACGGTTAGTGCTATATCTAAGTGCTTCCGTGCCTTTTCCTTTTGACCAGCCAGAATGTACAAGAAGGACATGAATTGCTGTGCTTCAACATAATTCGGGTTAAGTGAAATTGCCTTTGCTGTCAGCTCGAACGACTTTCGATAGTCGCATTCAGTAAAGAAGGCAAGGTTTGCCAGAAGGTAATACGCATCAGGTAACTGGTCGTTTAATTGAATTGCTTGATTTGCCAATATTGCCGCCTTTCCCCAGCCTTCTTCAAACGATATATAACCGCAGGTTGCCATAAAGCTTTGCGCATCGCCAAGTCCTACAAGTGACCTTGTGTGGTTGGGGTCGAGTTCAAGAGCTTTCTCATACAACGAAATAGCCTTTTGCACATCCTCTGGGTTCCATTTGTTTTTGTGAAACGATGCTTTCAGGGAATACTCGTATGCGTCAATACTGTCGGTTTGTTTTTCTACCAGACGCTCTTGAATTTCTAAGTGTCCAAACTGCTCGCGCAGCTTTTCGGCTATTAGCAAGCTTATTTCATCCTGAACTTGGAATACGTCATTTATCTCTCGGTCCCATGTTTCAGACCAAAAGTGAAAGTCCTCTTCAGCATCAATCAACTGAGCCGTAATGCGCATGGATTTGCCAGAAAGTCTGACACTTCCTTCCAAAATGGTAGAAACCTTAAGCTGTTCTCCAATTTCCGTGATGGGAATATTTTTGCCTTTAAAGAAGAAAGCAGATGTTCTAGAAGTAACCTTTAGTTCTTGAATCTTAGCTAGGGCATTTATAATCTCTTCCGTAATACCATCGCTGAAGTATTCATTCTCACTACTCGTACTCATATTCACGAACGGGAGAACAGCAATTGTTTTGTCAACTGCTTTTTGTTTTCCTTTTAATTCTTCGGGTTTCGGAACGGTAATTCCTTGGTTCGTAATTGCAAACACTTCAACGGGATTGGCAATATTTTTGAGAACATAATGCCCCATAGAAGCAGTGGAAATAGTTGGATGATTTTTAAGTTCATCGTTTAACTTACCTGATAAAAGAATGGCTCCAGTAATTCCCATGCTTTCAATCCGCGAGGCGAAATTCACGCCATCTCCGTATACCTCCGTTTTATCGAACACAATATCACCCAAATGGAGTCCAATTCTTACTGGAACGGGTTCGTCTTTCCCTAAGAGTTTTTGAATTTCTATGGCACATTGTGCAGCTTCAATTGCGCTTTTAAAAACGCTTAGCGTGCCATCTCCGTAGTACTGAACAATTTCTCCTTGATGTAATTTGTGCTGTGCTTCAAACACTTCGCGGTGGTGTGCCCGAGCACTTGCGGCAACTTGCTCATCTCCTTGCATAAGTGCGGTGTAACCAACAATGTCGGTGAACATTACTGCTGCAAGTTGACGGACTTTTAGGTTTTTCATCGGAACGGTATTGAATGCCAAATTAGGGGAAGTTGCCGAATGTCAACAATCTTAGCTAGGGCTTTTATAATCTCGTTCGTAATACCATCGCTGGAGTATTCATTCTCACTACTCGTACTCATATTCACGAACGGGAGAACAGCAATTGTTTTGTCATACGACAATGATACCTATCGTTGAATTAAAAAATAGTGTCGCAATAGGTAAGGATTTCTTATTGAACCAAACTTAAAAATTCCCGTTTACCTTGGTGCTAAGTGAAACTATCCATCTCAATTTTCTTTCTGTTTTGTATTCTGACTCGACCGACTTTTGCTCAAAAGATTAATGGCGTAAACTTCGTGGCCGAGAGGTCGTTTATTCAGTCGGAAGGATTTGATGATCTGAAGCCCTTGAACGCCAAGTGGGTGGCCTGGATTCCCTATGCTTTTTGCGAAGCGAATAGCGGTAAACTGATGCACGAGCTTTCTTGGCAATGGGCTGGGGAAACAAAAACTGGCACTATTAGAGCAATAGAATTAGCCAGAAAAAAGGGACTGAAGGTGATGGTTAAACCTCATGTTTGGATGTCTGATAATTCTTTCACAGGAAAGATTGATTTCGATGATGACAAATGGGAAGAATGGCAAGCAGGTTACACCAATTATATCATCCAATTTGCCCGTTTAGCTGAAGAGAATAAAGTGGAGTTGTTTTGCCTTGGCACAGAGCATTACGCGTCCATTTCTTGCGATAATGCCTATTGGTTTAACCTCATTCAGCAAGTAAGAAAAGTATACAAGGGAAAAATTACATACGCTGCCAATTGGGACAGTTACCACAAGATTCCGTTCTGGACTGAGCTGGATTATATTGGCGTAGATGCATACTTCCCACTATCGGATAAGTCGCAACCTTCCATCAAATATTTGGAAACCCGATGGTCTACTTGGAAGTCGAAATTATTTACCCTGAGCAAAGCTTTCGATCGTCCAGTGCTTTTTACGGAATATGGTTATCGATGTACCCAATTCAATTGTAAAGACCCTTGGGTTGATGTAACTGAAGATCTCTACTGTGAGGATTGCCAACACAACGCATTAAACGCTATGTTCAATAGCTTTTGGGCTGAAGATTGGTTTGCAGGAGGGTTCCTTTGGAAATGGTTCGAACCCAATAAATCCTTCCGTCATGAAAGCAATAAGAGTTATTCTGTCAAAGGTAAATTGGCTGTAAGTTCCGTTTCAAGAGCTTTTAAACGAACCAACTGATTGTTTCCGACTGACTCTTCCGGTACAGTTTCAACTGCATTAATTTCAGGACTTAGGTAAGCTTCAGATGAAGAGATGTTAATACTGAAGATGGATTAGTGTAAAGCACTTTGATAATGATAGTAAACTTCGCATTGTCTAGACCTCTTTTTACAACGGTTCCTTCTCAAATATCAGACATTTTGATTTCGAAATTTGACTCAGGTCTAACAAGATCTTCGTAATCTTGGGGTAAACCTACGAATCCGCCACATATTTAAGACTTATGAATCAAAACTTAGACCCAACGCCAGATGGTCAACTACCAGTTGATAGGGAAACGGAGAGGGCGCTGCGTCCTGTTGGATTTGATGAGTTTAGCGGCCAGGATAAAATTGTAGAGAACCTCAAAATTTTCGTGAAAGCCGCTAAGCAGCGAGAGGAAGCCTTGGATCATGTACTGCTTCACGGACCTCCGGGGTTAGGAAAAACTACGTTGGCAAACATCATTGCCAATGATTTAGGGGTAAGTCTTAAACTAACATCTGGCCCTGTGTTAGATAAGCCTGGTGATTTAGCAGGCTTGCTCACTAATCTAGAAGCAAACGATGTTCTATTCATTGATGAGATTCATCGTCTGTCTCCAGTTGTTGAGGAGTATTTGTACTCGGCAATGGAAGATTATCGAATTGATATTATGATTGAAACGGGACCAAATGCCCGTTCGGTGCAGATTACGCTCAATCCTTTTACCCTTGTTGGCGCTACTACTCGTTCTGGTTTGTTGACTTCTCCTCTGCGAGCCCGTTTTGGTATTACTGCGCGGTTGGAATATTATGACGCAAACGTTCTGTGCGGAATTGTGAAGCGTTCTGCTGGCATCTTAGATGTTCCAATAGAGGAAAACGCAGCATATGAGATTGCTCGAAGGAGCCGTGGTACGCCTCGAATTACGAATGCACTTTTGAGACGAGTTCGTGATTTTGCGCAGATTAAAGGTGATGGCACCATTAACATGGAAATTACCCAATATGCCTTGGACGCGCTGAACGTGGACAAGCATGGATTGGACGAAATGGACAATCGTATTCTCCGAACTATTATCGAGAAATTCCAAGGCGGCCCAGTTGGATTAACCACTATTGCCACAGCGGTTGGAGAAGAAGCTGGAACCATTGAGGAGGTTTACGAACCGTTCCTTATTATGGAAGGATATTTATCTCGAACGCCTCGCGGACGGCAAGCTACTGAGCGCGCTTACGAACACCTGGGAAAAGTAAGCCCTGGTAGAGAAGGAACGCTTTTCGAATAAGCTGCAATGCAGCCTTCCAACGAACAACTCATAAAACAAGAAGCCCAACGACTGGGATTTCTGCAATGCGGCATTTCAAAAGCTGGTTTTCTAGAAGAAGAAGCTCCGCGATTGGAAAAGTGGCTCAACGCCAAAATGCACGGAGAAATGGGCTACATGGCTAATCATTTCGATAAGCGTTTAGATCCAACTAAATTGGTTGATGGAGCCAAAACCGTTATTACCGTTTTGCTCAACTATTTCCCTGAGGAAACACAGAAAGACCCTGCTGCGCCTAAGATTTCTAAGTACGCATATGGCAAAGATTATCATCATGTGATAAAAGGTAAACTCCGAGAGTTAGTTGAGTTTATAAATCAAGAAATTGGTGAAGTAGACGGAAGAGCCTTCGTAGATAGTGCGCCTGTGATGGATAAAGCTTGGGCCGCAAAATCTGGGCTCGGTTGGGTTGGAAAGAACTCCAATTTGATTCACCCAAAAAACGGATCTTTCTTCTTTATTGGTGAGTTGATTCTTGATTTAGAACTAGAACCTGACCATCCAATCCGTGACCATTGTGGAACGTGCACTGCCTGTATTGATGCTTGCCCTACCGAGGCTATTGTAGATCCTTATGTAGTTGATGGTTCTAAGTGTATTTCATACTTAACCATTGAATTGAAAGACGCTATCCCCACTTTGATGAAAGGCCAGTTTGACGATTGGGCTTTTGGTTGCGATGTGTGTCAAGATGTTTGTCCGTGGAACCGTTTCTCGAAACCGCATTCCGAACCGCAGTTCAATCCGCACCCAGAAATGTTGGATATGACGAAAAAGGATTGGGAAGAACTGACTGAGGATGTTTTCAAGAAAGTGTTTCAGAAATCGGCAGTAAAACGAACCAAGTTTGCCGGCTTGAAGCGGAATATTGAATTCCTGAAAAAGTAGTTAGTCACACATCTTTTCTTGGGTGCAATTGGGTCCTTCGCTCACTTGCAATTCTACTTTTGGATTGGCCATTTGCCATTCAGAAAACGACTTTTCCAATGTTTCTAAAAATGCTGCAGAAGGCTGCGCTCCTGAGATTGCATATTTTCTATCAAACACAAAAAACGGGACACCGCTTACGCCTAATTGCTGAGATTCTTGAACATCTGCTTTCACAGCTTCGGCATATTTGTCGCTTTCCAAAACAGACGTTACTTCCGCTTCATTCAAACCAATTTCCGTAGCCAGACTGATGAGCGTCTTGTTATCGTCAATGTTCTTTCCTTCGCTGAAATAAGCCTTGAACAAACGTGTCTTCATTTCTTTCTGTATTCCTTTCGCTTTAGCGAAATGAATTAAGCGATGTGAGTTGAAAGAATCCGCTACAACTGATTTGTCAAATTTGAGTTCCACACCAGCTGCTTTTCCCATTTGGGCTGCGTGTTGTCCCATAGATTTAGCTTGCTCAATAGGAATGCCTTTGCTTTCTGAGAGATGCTCGTAAAGCGTTTTGTCAAGGTTGGTTTTTAGGTTCGGGTTAAGCTGAAAGCTTTTCCAAACAAATTCGATGTTCTCTTTCTCGGCAAACTGTGCCAATGCTTCATTAAAATGGGTTTTACCGATATAGCAGAACGGGCAAACCACATCACTCCAAACTTCAATTCTCATCTTATCTTCTTGATTTAATTTGTCCAAAAACATTAGCAGTAAACAATGATGCTGAAACGATTAGGGAAATAAGCACCATATTAAACCGCATTTTACTCTTTAGGTTGTAGAACAATGGACAACGTTGAAGGGTCCGGTGGTAAGCATCGTTTCAAGCTCACTGGTTCAACTCCTGTTCTATATCCGAAGAAACATTATTACTTGAAGTCCCAATAAAGTACCAACGGCATCTGCTAATAAATCCACTACATCGCCCGAGCGACCTACAATCCAGAAATGCTGAAAAATTTCTAATCCGCCACCAAGTATAAAGCACCAAGCAAGAATTGGCAACCATAATTTTGGTCTTTCTGTTTTGCCGAAAACGAAAGCTAGCAGGCTAGCTTCCACGGCAAAAAGTATGGCATGAATGAGTTTATCAACTCCAGGTTCTTCTAACCATGGGAATGTTGGAATTCCGTTCGGTTTAGAGCTTAGCCCATAAACAATAAAGGCCGTCCAGAGGACGGCCAATACAATTCTAAAATATCTTGGAAAGGTCAATGAGTTAGCTCCCTACTAGCTCTTTATAAGCATCTGCAGAAAGCAATCCTTCCACTTGTGATGCATCGCTCATTTTAATTTTAATCATCCAACCTTCCGCGTAAGGATCACGGTTTACCGCCTCGGGGTCAGCTTCTAATCCCTCGTTGAATTCAGTGATTTCTCCGCTAAGCGGCATAAACAAATCCGAAACCGTTTTTACCGCTTCTACTGTTCCAAAAACTTCTTCTGAATCTAATGATTCTCCTTCAGTTTCAATCTCAACATAAACGATATCTCCTAGTTCTCCCTGAGCAAAATCGGTGATGCCAACTGTTGCAACATCGCCATCAATGCTGATCCATTCGTGTTCTTTTGTGTATTTGAGGTTTGCCGGGATGTTCATTATGCTTGTTTGAATTAAATATTGACAAAAATATGTTTTTCGGTAGTCGATTTATCAATCAGCTAGTGTAAATCTCAAACTAAGTCCTGCTGAGTGATTCTCTGTGGGGAAAGATGATGAAACAACCGGTGTATTAATGGCAGCATCATAGAACAATCGAATATTGAACCTCTTATTGATAATGTAATCTGCATTGAACTTAATACTGATGAGTTTTTGACCTGAAGTTGCTTGGTCCAGTCCTTCAACCATCTTACGAATCATAGTACGTGTATCTCGCATAGAGAAGTCAATTCTCACGGCCATATCAGATTTAATTCGCTTGGTGCTTTTACCAATCTTAATCGGGAAAGGAACATTCTTAAATGTGTAACCTGCGCCAACGATGTATTCTTCGCTAGTAACTTCTGTTAGCTGGTTATTGGCAAAATTGAAACCGAGCGTTCGGCTTGTTTTTACTTCAAACCTAGCTGTTAACGAGTTTTTAAAATTGAAATCTAAACTAACAAGTGGGCTAAATTGCTCGCTAATGGTGATGTTCCCGATTTGCAATTCAGGAATGAAATTACCTGAGCTGTCGCGGGTGTTAGGGAAGTTGCTTTCTACACCGTTAGACAATTCTACACCCTGGTAAAGCAGGTTGGTTGTAAAACTGCTTACGCTATAGGTGGAACGGTAGGAGTGACCAAGCGTAACGTTTCTTGCAAATTTCTTTACAAACGGAATCTTACCCAACCCATCATAATTCACTCTCCAGTTTGGAAGCGGAATTCTTGGGAACGGGTTTGTCCCAACCTGATTTACATTAAACACGCCATAGGCAGATAAGAATGCAGGAATGATGACGTCTTGTTGTGTTCCACCGTAGCCTTCCGCAAATCCATTTTCATCCGCTAGGAAGCCCGGATAATCGTTTGCCAAGCGCTGTGAGATAACCTGTCTGTTTTCTTTGAATGCTTCGAATACAGGCGAAGAGTTATCGTCTTGTTGCCTAATAAACGTGGTGTTTACAGAGATATAAGACATGCTGAAGTTTCCGCTTTTTACAGGATTGAAACTCACAGGTGCTTGCTCAGTATTATCCCATCTGAAGAATTCACTAACGCTTTCGGTGTAAGTACGCGTAGCTGTAAGGTCAATCCGGAAACCTTTGATAGGCTCTATAGTTGCCCGCAGGTTCAATGAACTTGACTGCGTCATTATAAGCGGGTTACTCTGCAGCGTATCAATTGAAATCCAGCCTCCTTGAGTTGCTTCTTCTCGAATATCATATCCCGTTTGAATATCATCGAAGGCGCGGCTTTGCCATCCAAAAATGAATGGTACAAATCCAGACATGTTGTTCATGCCTTGGTCAAGTCCAACGTAATCGGTCTGTGGATTGTAACCAGGTAAAAGTGTTCCGTTGTTTTCGGAATACGTTACGTTAATAGATTTCACCATCATAATAAAGGAAGCAATTCCTTCTCCAATCTTCCTTCCAAAGTTGATTTTTGGGTTCCCGTTCTTTGTGGTATCTCCCTTGGCTTCGTTTCCTTTTCCTCCCTTGGCATTACGTCTTGCAGATTGCGCTCTTCTTGCATTTGTAGAACGTCTGCGGCTCTGATTTATTTTTTTGAGGAACGGCACTTTATTGTACAACTGGGTGAGGTTTGCATTACCATTTATCTGCCAGTTTTGTGAGTTTTGAACCGTGTTTCCAAAACCAGCCTGCTCTAGGCTCCCATCATCCTTTCTTTCGAGTGGTGCTGCTGTCCATGAATAGTTTCCGGTATAAGCAGCAGTTGCTGTTACCCAACTGAGAATTGGAAACTTGTTAATTGGAAGCGTCCAGTTAACTGTTGTTGAATGGTTATAGTTGGTTGTTCGCCCTCCACGTAAAACGTTATCCCAAATAGAATCGCGCATATTTTCCCAATTGTCAAATTTGCGGTCAACTGCTCCTTCAGGCTCATCTACACGTGCAAAGTTGAAGGCATCAAACTGAATTTTAATCGCTTTGGTTAGGTCATAATTGAAGTGATACTCTCTATTCCATAGGAACGATTTCTGGTACGTTGGTTCAATGATTATTCCTTCGTAAGAAGTTGTGTTTCGCAGTTCCTGCTCCGTGTATTTTCTGTCCATGTCTGTTCGGAAACCTAACCTTCCGGGAACATAATTGAAGTTGAAATCCTTTATTGGTCTCCACCACCCAGAGCGCAACATATTCCGCGACCATTTTTTGTATTTATCTTTTCGCTTGGCGTACTTTTCTAGCTTGTCTTCCGCCTCCTTCATTACTTCGCCCTTCACTTTGGCACGCTTCAGACTGTCAACAACCACTTTTTGATCGGCATGCTTCTCTTTTTGTTTTTCTTTGGTGGCATCCACCATTTTATTTACCAGTTTCAATTTGGAAAATGGACGCACATTCTTTCCTGAGGGTGCGTAATCGTAGCTCATACCACCACGGTAAGTCCTTGTTTCATTGTACACGGTTCTAATATCCCGCATGTATTGTTGGTTGTAAGCATAATTAAAGGCGAAGTTGGACACGCTCCAGGGCATGGCTTTGCCTTTACCCGTTTTCTGTTTTCGGATGTCCGTGAAGTTCATACTTCTCCGCTTCGTATAACCTTGCGCATTTCGCCTGAGGGTATCTCGCGCACCTTCTGTTGCTAGGTTTTCTAACGAGGCAGCCATGGTAATATCCGGGTCGAGTGGGTTGAATTCTGGCGTGGTAAACGTCTCAGAAAAACCGAGATACATTGGAATGTTTACACCCCATTTTGTTGGGAAAAATTTACCAAGAGCGATGGTTGCAGATAAGTCATAGCTGGCAATATTTTCTCTTTGTCTATCACTTGGCTTGCTGTCAAAAGCCCCAAAGCCAAACTTGGAATAATTGGCCGCTGCAGAAATGTTTGCGAAATCAGCCAGTTTGATGTTTACCTGACCTAAAGTTGCCCAACCACCTTTGTTATCAAAATCGGTTAAACGGAGTTCGTTAACCCAAATCTCAACACATTTGCTAAGTCCATCATCGCCATCATTCGGCCCAGTCTTTTTCGGATTTCTAATTCCAATCATCATAGACTTGATGTTGGCTAAGTTTGGGTTACCCTTTATGTAAATCTTGTTTCGCGGACCATGCTCAGTTTCAAAACGCTTGGTAATGGATACCTGTGGGTTTGATACTAATTGGCGGTTTCGCTCCTGTTTTGCTTTGGTGAGTTCCTGAAACTCTAAATCGATATTGTTGAGAATAGGCCAAACTTCGTATTCGCCTGTTGAACCGATAGGTGTTACAATTGCCGGAACTTCATATTCGTAGTAGTTGTTATCGAAATCTGTTCCCAAACGAAGGAAAACCGAAATATCATCATCATTGAGAATGTCATCACCAATCGCCTCGGCATGAATAAACATTTTCAGCTTCTTGTACGAACGAATGTCTAGTCCTGAATACTTAAACGCAGCACGTGCATCGCCATCGGTTAAACCACATGTTTTTAGAAGTAAGGATTGCTCGTTCAGCTCTCTAAGAGATGTATTTCCATTAGGTGTTTGCTGACGGTAAATACCTGGAGGAAGAATGTAATTAACAGGGTCTTTCACACCATTTTCCTCGATGTTCACTACAGAAATATCGAATGGAGCTCCACCTGATGGGTCACCCGGAATACCTTCTCCTGGTTCGCCCAAGGAGAACTGGTAGCGTCTCCATTCTCCTCTTACTAATTCAAGTCTGGCAAAACGTGTAACAATAGAATCTTCAAAATTTTTGAAGAACATTCTCAAGTTCTGGATGGAACGAAAATCCTGAATATCTCCAACCGATTTATCTGGGTTTCGTACTGGTATTTTAAATTGGTACCATTTGGACGTAACCGCCTGTCCGTTTGCTAATGTTCCGCTACCCACAACCTCATCTGTGATGTAGTTTTTACCAACTACGAGGTCTTCTTTCCTCATACTAACCTTGTACTGGAAATAGCTTTCCGTTTTAAAGGTTTGATTATCGCGGTTAATGTCCTCAACATCTGGAAGGATGGAAGAAGATGCCTGAAACGATGTTCCAGATTGGTTAGCTGTTGGCGAGTTATTCTCTAAACCGTTGAAGTATTTGTACCGCTCCAATACCGAGGCCTCCTGCGCATCCCACTCGTCACGTCTGTAGTACAAGAAGTTGTCAGAAGAGATATCCGCAATTAACTTATCGTAGGCGGCTTGATTCAGAGTACCACTTCCCAACTGTGCATCCAGCTTTGTAACGTATCCAGAAATAGTAGTGAAGTGCTCCAACTCCTGTTCATCGTTCATCCCATCAAAACCAAGATCCTGAAAAGGACGTGTTTCGGGGTCTACATCAAAGGCATTGTTAATTCGTTGAAAATCTGGCACAATGGCAACAGGTGTAGTATCGGTTGGGAGATCAGGGTTACCTGGGCTCGGATAACCGTTTTCAAAAGACTGTCTACCATCTCTAAGAATATCTTCAGAAACCAAACCGAGATTGAAGTAAAGGTCACCACCAGAGTGCTGGTTTTGCGCGTCATCCGCAAATGGATCCATCATCCAAAATTGAATGAACTCAATATTGTTTTCCTCAAAGTTGCTGGTGTTAATGGCTCGCATAATACCACCCCATCTTGATTCAGGATCATTAAGATTTCCATCTTCATCTAAACCTTCAGCACGTTTAATTCCCTCATGGTCATTTCCGTCTGCATCATAATTATAAGGTCCTTTTTCATTAGGATAGAAGGCCACATCAAAAATTGGCAAGTTGGTTTGCTGACCTTGGTTTAGATTCTGACGGTTAGGGAAAATCTCCTGTTCAAGAACCAATCTTGAGAAGTTTGACGACTGGTCTTCTGTTGACCAGTGATCGGGTGTTAAGTTGTTGTTTCTGAAGAACAATGGGTCGATAACGTACCACGCAATACGCGCTCGGTTCATACCATTACCAATGTTGTTTGTAACCGCACCTTCGGGAAACATATTTGTGCTTGTCTGACCTTGAGGCGTACTTGCTAAAACCCAAGTCTGCCGGGCTTTTAAATCAATAAAGTTTACACTTCCCTCAAAATCATCTATGTATGAAATACCGCCTTTGGTGATGGCTCTGGCATTGCCCGGAATCAAGTGTGCAAACTCACCAGAAACAGAAACAGTTGAAATTTCCTTTGTATCGATAAGAGGAATCTTATCCACCAATTTGGTAAGTAAACGCGATTCCGTTCGGTAATTACCGTTAACACCCCAAATTGTATTGTTAATAGGCTCATCGCCCATATTTACTTTTTGGGTAAGTGGTCGTTCACTCAAATTTAGGACTGT
>JBLIGB010000032.1:0-11900 GCA_047636795.1 Bacteroidia bacterium
AGATGGAGCAATTGTCCACAAGCCAGAAAGCATGACGAATGAAAATGCCGCTGCTTTGCCCATTGGTGCTTTAACAGCCTTATTTTTTCTTCGGCAGGCCGATATTAAACCAGGACAAAAGGTGCTCATTTATGGCGCTTCGGGAAGTGTTGGTACTTATGCTGTGCAATTAGCAAAACACTTTGACGCGGAGGTGACGGGTGTTTGCAGCTCCACAAACTTGGAAATGGTTCGGTCATTGGGGGCCGACAAATTGATTGATTATCGCCAAGAAGATTATGCAAAAAATGGCGAAGAATATGATGTCATTTTTGATGCGGTAGGGAAAACGTCCTTTGGTACGGGTAAGAATGCCCTGAAACTAAAAGGTGCATATCTTACCGTTGCAATGAGTTTTACCCTGATGCTCCAATCGGTGATTAATTCCATAACGGGGCAGTACCAGTTCGTTTCTGCTGTAACCAAAATGACAGCAGAAGAGCTTCTTTTTCTAACTAAGCTGGTTGAGACAGGAGAACTTAAGCCCGTTATCGATTGCACGTATCCACTATCAGATATTCAAACCGCTCACAGGCACGCACAAACAGGGCGTAAAAAGGGAAACATAGTTATTAGACCGTGAGTGAATCCTAAGGGTGAAAAATAAATTTCACTAGGGTGTAATAATCCCAAACATCTGCCACTAACTAAGAAAAAGCCCAATGAAAATTAGCCTAGCATTAAATCACTTCAAGGTATTAGCAACTAAAACCGATAGCAAACGCGAGCGGAAAGTCTACAACAAATTCGTTGGAATTTTCTCGGACCTAAGTCATCGGGATTTAACGGAAGAACAACTCCTCTCCATTGAGGAAAAGATGGAAGAACTCAACCTGAAGGTGGAACCAAGCAACACGAAGAGAAGTTTTAAACGAAAGCTATCCTCGTTTACAAAGTTTTTGCAGGAGAAACTTTCCTTGGTAACCGAAGGGTATTACACTGCTTTGGGGATCACCTTTGGAGTGGCCTTAGGTTTGGCGTTAGCACCCATGCTTGAAAGACAATTGGGAATTTCATTCAACATGGGTCTGGGAATGATTTTGGGAGTGGTTATAGGTCATTTCTTGGATGCCAAGGCGGCTAAAGAAAACCGCGTTTTAAGTACAAAATTGGATTAAATTCGGCCTTAACCATCCATTGAGACAACACAAGTGAGTAGCGATTTTTACATTTCTTCCATCTTACCTCATGCCGGCATCATTATTAAAATGTGTCGAGCGTATACCAATTCGCAACAGGATTTCGAGGATTATTACCAAGAGGTTTGCTTGCAAATTTGGAAGAGTAAGGACAGCTTTCGGCAGCAGTCGGAATGGTCTACTTGGATTTACCGTTTGTCGTTGAATGTCTGCTTGACACTGCTCAAGAAGGATAAAAAAATTAAAAGTCCATTCTCCTCCGATAGCCTGCCAGAGGAGGTAATTGAAGACAGCAAAACGTTTGAAGATGAAGCGCTTGACGAATTGTATAAAGCAATACGGCAGTTGTCTGAGATTGATAGAGGTGTGATTCTTCTCTATTTGGAGGAGAAAACCTATCAAGAAATAGCCGAAATAGTTGGTACCAACCCAAACAACATTGGAGTACGCATAAAAAGAATTAAAGAACGATTAAAAAAGCTGTTAGATGGAAAGATCAATTGAAACAATTTGGAAAGAAGGGTTCTTAAAAACCGATGCGCTGGTAGTTCCCAGGCTAAATAATCTATACAATCAAAAGTCGATAGATATTGTAGACAAATTCAAGCGTATGTACAAGATGAACATCATCGGCCTCATCGCGTTCACCGCATTTTTCTTACCCACGTCCTTTCTGGTGGGATTGCCATATATGGGAATGTCATTATCCGTAGTGTTTCTTGGAACGGCATTTTGGGGCTCTAAGTTTAAGAGGAATTTGGACAGCATAAATAAAAACACAGACAGCTATCAGTACCTCAGTTCGTTTAACGATTGGACCAAAGAAATGGTAGCGTTCAACGCCAAGACATCGAGGTTCAGTTTCTCTTACATATTTCTATCCATGCTAAGTGGTTTTTGGTTTGGGAGTATTGGAGGCGATATACCTGGCCAAAACCTTGTGAATGAGTTGCTGCGGAGGTATCCTGATATGATTATGGTATTAGGTGTTCCGCTATTCGGCCTTCTTGGAGTACTTCTAATTATCACGCTAACAACCGTTTTTGGACCACGACTCGGTAAGTTAGATTTGGATACTGTTTACGGACCGATACTCAAAAGACTAGATAGATTAATTGCAGAAATGGAAGAGTTGAGGGCTTAAGGTTATCTAACCTCAATACCAGTCATCAAATTAAAATATGAGTTAAAACAAGAAAGCCCCACCAAAATTGGCGGGGCTTTCTATAATAATCGATTACGGTTGGCTTACATCATGCCGCCCATTCCGCCCATTCCTCCAGGAGGCATCGGTGGCATACCTGCGCCAGCTTCTTCTGGCTCATCTGCTAACACGCACTCGGTGGTAAGCAACATTCCAGCAATAGAAGCAGCATTTTCAAGCGCTACACGGGTAACTTTAGTTGGATCGATTACACCAAACTTATACATACTTCCGTACTCTTCCGTACGTGCATTGTATCCAAAGTCATCTTTGCCTTCTTTTACTTTCTGAACAATGATGCTTCCTTCTAAACCTGCGTTTGCAACGATTTGACGCAATGGCTCTTCAATAGAGCGAAGTACGATGTCGATACCGGTTTTCTCATCCGCATTTTCTGGTTTAACTTTTTTGATGTCTGCAATAGTTCTCAAATAAGCTACGCCTCCTCCAGGAACGATTCCTTCTTCAACAGCTGCACGCGTTGCGGCCAAGGCATCATCTACACGGTCTTTCTTCTCCTTCATCTCAACTTCCGTTGCAGCTCCTACATAAAGAATAGCTACACCGCCAGCTAATTTTCCAAGACGCTCTTGAAGCTTCTCTTTATCATAGTCAGAAGTAGTTGCTTCAATCTGCGCTTTAATCTGACCAACACGTGCATCGATAGCAGCTTGTTCTCCAGCGCCATTCACTACCGTTGTGTTGTCCTTATCGATAACGATTTTCTCAGCAGTTCCAAGGTCTTCCAACGTTGCATCTTCCAACTTCAAGCCTTTCTCATCACTAATAACAGTTCCACCAGTGAGGATAGCGATGTCTTCCAACATTGCTTTTCTTCTGTCTCCGAAGCCAGGTGCTTTTACAGCAGCAATTTTCAGCGAACCTCTAATCTTGTTCACTACCAAAGTGGCTAGTGCTTCTCCTTCAACTTCTTCGCAGATAATCAACAATGGTTTTCCGCTTTGAGCAGCTTTCTCCAACACAGGAAGCATATCCTTCATGTTGCTGATTTTCTTGTCATAAATCAAGATGTAAGGGCTCTCCAAAACAGCTTCCATCTTCTCTGTATCAGTTACAAAGTATGGCGATTGGTAACCTCTATCGAATTGCATTCCAGAAACAGTGTCAACTGTAGTTTCTGTTCCTTTTGCTTCTTCAACCGTGATTACTCCGTTCTTAGAAAAACCAACTACTTCCATAGCTTCAGCAATAAGTTCACCTATTTCGGTATCGTTATTTGCAGAAACAGTAGCAATTTGCTTAATCTTAGCTTTATCAGCTCCTACCTGCTGACTTAGTGATTTAAGCCCTGCAACAGAAGCAGCAGTTGCTTTATCAATTCCTCTTTTCAAATCCATGGGATTTGCACCAGCAGCTACGTTTTTCAATCCTGTAGTTACGATTGCTTGAGCAAGAACCGTGGCAGTTGTTGTTCCATCACCAGCAACATCGTTGGTTTTAGAAGCAACTTCCTTCACCATTTGCGCACCCATGTTCTCAATCGGGTCTTTCAACTCGATTTCCTTCGCTACAGTAACACCGTCTTTGGTTATCTGGGGTGCTCCGAATTTCTTATCAATAATTACATTTCGACCTTTTGGTCCCAGCGTAACTTTTACTGCATTTGCAAGGGCATCAACCCCTCGTTTCAACCCGTCTCTTGCGTCCAGATCAAACTTAATTTGCTTTGCCATTCTGTTTTTGGTTTTTTATTTGGTTGATTAAACGACTGCGAAAATGTCTGATTCGCGCATGATAAGAACTTCTGTTCCATCTACGGTTACTTCAGTTCCTGAGTACTTTCCGTAAAGGACAGTATCTCCAACTTTAACAGTCATTGGTTCGTCTGGTTTACCAGCTCCAACTGCTAAGACTTTCCCTTGTTGTGGCTTTTCTTGCGCGGTATCAGGAATATAAATCCCTCCTGCAGTCATTGTCTCGGCCGCGGCAGCCTCAACTACTACTCTATCGGCCAATGGTTTAATTTTCAATCCCATTTCGTTAATTATTTAAGGTTTGTAATAATCGTGTGATTCTTGCGGACAGTCATATTTTGTGCCATCACCAAAAGGCGGACAATAGGTCTGAAATGTGGGCAAAAGGCCAAAAAAAATGTCAGAATGAATGACATCCTGACATTTAAAAGTCTTTTTGAGCGGTGGTGGTTACTCTACCGGGGTAGGTTCTCCCAACTCTACTCCACCTTGCGCTGGCAAAGCAGCATTGTCAATCTGCTCTTGAATGGCTGATTCTTCCTGAACCACCTCTCCTCTATCGATGAAAAAGTTAGAGCCCATTGTCAAAACAATCAACGCAATTGTCAAATACCACGTGGCTCTTTCCAAGAAATCGCCTGTTCTTTTCACACCAATAATTTGGTTTGATGAAGAAAAATCTGAAGCTAAACCGCCTCCTTTACTGTTCTGAACCATCACAACGCCAACTAAAAGAAAGCAAACCACAATGATTAATATGATAATGAGTGTGTACATTTTATTCTAAATTCAGTTTTTCGTCTATCTCTTTTAAACGGGCGGCAAAGTAAACGCTTTTCTCGGGATATTTCAAGCTAAGTGCTTGGTATGATTGCTTTGCCAGTTCGTATTTCTCTTGTTGGAAATAAATGGAGGCCAATGTTTCGGAAATAACAGTGAAATTTTCCTCTAAACTTTTGGCTCCAGCTTTCTGAGGATTGTAGAATTCGGCTCGCTTTTTCGGCTTGTCTGATTGCTGTGAAAGGAAATGGTCAACAAGTTCAATATTACTATGTGAAGGTTGTGGTTTTTTCCTTTTCAGCTTACCAGTTTCAGGTACTTCTGAATCTGATTTTCCCGTTTCTGAGTATTCCAACCACTCGCTGAAACTGAGTTCTTCGGGATCTACCGCTTCTTCCTTTTCTTCTATTTCCTTCGTTGAAACTTCTGGTAATTCGGCCGTTTCCAGCTGATAAACAATCGGCTCAGGAATCAAGTCATACAATGATTCACGCTCCACTTCCACTATTTCCGCTGGCGCTTCTGAAACTATTTCAAGCGTTGGTTCTTGCTGCTTTACCTCCACAACTATTTCCTCAACTTTTGGCTGAATCTTCTTTTTATCATGTAGATAATCGTGAAACAGCTTCCGATTTGGAACCATTACCGCGGCCAATTGCAACTGATTTAATTGGTCAATATGATTTTCCGTCTTAAAGTTTTTCGCCAGCATCATCTGCGCAGCTTGAAAATATGGATACCGCTCTATCACTTCTCGCAACTGCGAAATGCTTGCCATATCCATGGATGACGGACTCTCCAACCAGCTGTAGAATTGATCTTGTGTCATGTCAAACAGAATAAAAATGACATGATTTTAGCCACCGATTCACTGATTCGCACAGATGAAATCAGATAGTCTTTTACTTCGTCCAGGGATATCCGTGGAAATCTGAGAATCTGTTGTGATAAAATGTTCATCCTGAAAATCAAATTTACCAGTTCACCACCGCCTCATTGAAGATATCTAGAATCAACTGCTCATTGATTTCTTCAATCAAACCATCCTGTACATCGATAAGGTTCTGGGTTGCATCAAAATCAGCGAAGCGTGAAAAGGTTTTCTCAAAGCTTTTGGCTTCGTCTTTCGTGTCTGTATAGGTAACATTCACGTTGACCGTCAACCGGTTCTTTGCAGCCGTTTCATTTCCTTGAATTGCGACTGGCCGTGTCTGATATCCCGAAATATATCCTTCAAACTGGATATCCCCGTTTTTGGTCAGAAGGTCCAAATTGGTTCTGCTGACGAATAAATCTCGTAACGCTTCTGTAAATGCCTGCGGCATATTGGCTGGTGCTAAAGGCGCATAAGATGGAAAGAAATCGATACTTACGGATTTCACTTCTGGTGAAATGCTTGCTCCTGTGAAAGAATAAACACTACAACCCGTTTGAGAAATGAGTATCACCAATAGGGACATGAGACTTAAAACTCGAAACCATCTGAAGGCACGAAATCCTTTATACCCAATACTAATTACGCGATACTCCATTATCCTAAATTATACTCTTTAATCTTCCTGTAAAGCGTTCGCTCGGAAATACCGAGCTCTTGAGAAGCCGTCTTTCTTTTCCCACGATTTTTCTCCAACGCTTTTTTAATCAATTCTATTTCACGGTCAGCCAATGAAAGTGATTCTTCCACTTCTTCGTGTTCTTCATACCGCTGTTCTCCAGCGCGATGAACTTGTACTTCATGCATGCTTGAATCAGAATCTCCAGCAGGTGCCACATCCTGATGTAACCTTCTTAAAGTTGAGGCGTGATCTTCTCTCAAATCTTCATCCTTCTCACCAGAAACCACATCCAACACCAATTTCTTGAGGTCGTTGATGTCTCGCTTCATATCAAACAAAACCTTGTACATCAACTCTCGTTCGGAGAAATCTGTCCGTTCGTCTCCGTCACCAGACGAACTTGAAGATGATCTTACAGCAGGTAAATTCGTTTTTCCCTCATCTGGGAGATAATTGCGAAGTACGTCTGCATCAATATCTCTCGCCTTTTCAATAATGGAAATCTGCTCGGTGATGTTCCGTAACTGACGAATATTTCCTGGCCAACGATAGTTCATTAGCATAACGCGCGCTTCTTCGGTCAATCGCACGTTTGGCATTCGATATTTCTCCGCAAAATCGCCAGCGAATTTCCGAAACAACAACGGCACGTCTTCTTGTCTTTCTCTAAGCGCAGGAACAACGATGGGCACCGTGTTTAATCGGTAATACAAATCTTCACGGAACTTCCCTTTGTTGATGGCTTCCGAAATATTGACGTTGGTCGCTGCAACAATTCTCACATTGATTTTCAATGGTTTTGAAGAGCCAACTTTAATGAACTCACCTGTCTCCAAAACACGCAGCAAACGCACCTGCGTTGACATGGGTAATTCGGCAACTTCATCCAAGAAAATGGTTCCGCCATCGGCTACTTCAAAATAACCTTTTCGTGCTTCGTGCGCTCCTGTAAATGATCCTTTTTCGTGACCAAAAAGCTCTGAATCAATCGTTCCTTCGGGAATTGCTCCGCAGTTTACTGCGATGTAAGAGCCGTGCTTCCGCGAACCCATTTGATGGATAATCTGTGGCAAAGCCTCCTTACCTGTTCCGCTTTCTCCTGTTACCAATACCGAAATGTCGGTTGGTGCCACTTGCATAGCAGTTTTAATGGCATGGTTGAGCAGTGGTGAATGCCCAATAATTCCGAAACGCTGTTTTATCTGATCAACTGTCATCCTTTCTTCCTCATTTTGCGGCTATTCCTATAAGCGTGGCCGAAGTGCACTCATTCACCACAACATCTACGTAATCTCCTTTTTTGAAACTCTCTTTAGGGAATACAACTACTTTATTTTGCGGGTTTCTACCCTGCAACATTTCGTCCGATTTTTTGGATATTCCTTCTACCAATACACAGAAGGTTTTTCCAAGGTCTTTCTTATTGCTTATGTACGAACTTTTTGATTGAATTTCAATCACTTCTGCCAAGCGCCTTTGCTTAATTTCTTCTGGGACATCGTCTCCCATTTTTTTGGCCGCTGCCGTTCCTGGTCGTTCAGAATACTTGAACATATAGGCGAAGTCGTAACCAACCTTTTCCATCAAGCTCAACGTATCCTGATGGTCCTCTTCTGTTTCAGTACAGAACCCTGTGATGATATCTGTAGAAAGTCCGCAATCTGGAACAATCTCTTTGATTTTGGCCATGCGCTCGAAGTACCACTCGCGGCTGTAACCACGGTTCATTAACCCTAGCAAACGCGTGCTTCCAGACTGAACTGGCAAGTGGATGTAGCTGCAAATATTCTCGTATTCTGCCATGGCGTACATCACATCATCATGCATGTCTTTGGGGTGAGATGTTGAAAATCGAACTCGTAATTCAGGCGTGATTTTAGCAACCATAATCATCAACTCGGCAAAACTTACCGTTCCTGTCAAATCGCCACGGGCGATGATGTCTTTTTTGAGGCCACCTCCACCCCACAAGTAGCTATCTACATTCTGACCAAGAAGCGTCACTTCTTTGTAGCCATTGGCAAACAGCTGTGTACATTCTGAAACAATTGATTCTGGATCGCGGCTGCGCTCTCTTCCTCTCGTAAACGGAACTACACAAAAGCTGCACATATTGTCGCAACCTCTTGTAATGGAAACGAATGCGCTTACTCCATTTCCGCCTAAACGAACTGGATTGATATCTGCATAGGTTTCGTCTCTGGAAAGCAAAACATTCACTGCTTTCTGTCCTGATTCTGCTACACGGACAAGGTTTGGCAAATCGCGGTAGCTGTCTGGTCCAACAACAATATCAACCAGTTTTTCTTCTTCTAACAATTTGGTTTTAAGCCGTTCTGCCATGCAACCCATTACACCTATGATGGTATCTGGTTTGTTTCTCTTGGCTTTACGAAAAATGTTTAAACGACTTCGAACACGCACTTCTGCGTTGTCGCGAATGGCGCAGGTATTAACCAAAATAACATCGGCTTCTTCCATCTCTTTGGTGGTTTCAAAACCTTCGTCAATAAGCACAGAAGCTACAATCTCGCTGTCGGAGAAGTTCATGGCGCAACCGTACGATTCGATGTACAACTTTTTACCGTTGCCGGTTTTGGTTATCATTTCCAACGCCTCACCCTGTCTGGTTTCGTCTATGTCTTTAACTGAAATTTCTTCGTTTCGCATCTAAAAAAATTGGGCTACGAAAGTACCTAAATAAATACGAATCTGTCAGTTTGGCAGATGTTTTTAGACTGAGCCGCGTGAGGGATGGAAGCGACATCCTTTTTCCTCTGCAACCCTTCGAGAACCTCAGGGTTTGCGGAAAAAGATACAGCGGAGAGCCCGACCGCCACGCATCTGGTTTCGACTGCGCTCAACCAAGCTAAAATGGCGGACACGCCCAAATTCGGCAATTAACAAGTTGGTGTTGAATACGAGCGGTTTTTATTCGGTTACGCCCCTTACGCAGGGATAACTTTGAGGGAATCTAATTGAATCGCTCATGTATTCTAATTCCAAGAAATTATTCTTCGTTGCACTTTCAGCTATTCTTCTGTCGTCCTGTGTGGCCGAACGAAGGTTTCAGGATGAGGTTTCGGCACGAGCTAAGGCTGAGGAGGAGCGCGCAAGGCTAAAATCGGAGAATATTGACGTGAATGCGTTGAATGCCGACTTGGAGGATCAGATGAAGAATTATGATCGTCAGTTGGAGCATTTGCGGAAGGATACGGCTGTAATGTCGACCTCGCTCAATAGGCTGACAACTAACTACGATAAGCTAAATGATACGTATGAGCGCTTGCTGGAGCAGATGGGGAAACTCCGAGAAGGAAACGCGGAGGACACAAAAACGTTGACTCGAGAATTGCAAAGTGCACGAAAGGATATTCAGCTGAGGGAGGATGAATTGCACAAGCTAGAATTGGCGCTGGCAAACCGTGAAGGGAATTTGGACGCGATGGGCTCTGAATTGGATAAGTCTAAGGCAGCATTGGAGGATAAACGTTTGCAACTGATGGCGCGGTCTAAACGAATTAACGATTTGGAAAGCGTGCTTGCACGGAAGGATAGTGCGGTTCTATCGCTTAAAAACAATATTGTCAATGCGCTACTCGGTTTTGCAGATCAAGGTTTGACGGTAGAACAGAAGAACGGTAAGGTTTACGTTTCGTTGGAAGAGCAGCTGCTTTTCAAATCGGGCAGTTGGGTGGTTGATACCAAAGGACAAGACGCGTTGAAGAAGCTTGGAAAGGTGCTGGAAACGCAATCGGATGTTAGTATTCTGATTGAAGGTCACACGGATAATGTGCCTTACAAAGGAAGTGGTGCTATTGAAGACAACTGGGATCTTTCTGTAAAGCGTGCCACGGCAATTGTGAAGATTCTAACTGCTAACAGTTCTATCGACCCGAAACAGCTTTCTGCTGCTGGGCGTTCTGAGTATTCTCCTTTAAATACGGAAGACACCAAGGAGGCGAAGGCTGAAAACCGCAGAACGGAAATCATTATCACGCCAAAGCTGAACGAGCTGTTCAAGATTTTGGAGAGCAACTAGCGAAGTTCCGACCACCAATCGGAACCGGCTTCTTTTCCTAATTCTTTTAGCTCTCCGATCTCAGGAGTAGAAACCGCTAGGTTTTTGTTTTTTGCTTCAGCGGTAAACCGTTCAATCGGTTCTTTCCAAGGATGAAGCGCCAAAGCAAACCCAGACCAATGAACAGGCGTGGCAACTTTTGCATTTACATCTAATGCAGCCCGTATGCTCTCTTCTGGATGAAGATGAATTTGACGCCATAAATCGTGGTATTGTCCGTTCTCCATAAAGGCATGGTCGAATGGGCCTAGACATTTCCCAATTTCCTTGAAATGCTCTCCGTAACCGCCATCTCCAGACCAGTATATATTATGGTTTTCGGTTTTGAAAGTCCAGCCGCCCCAAAGGGATTTCTGACGGTCAAAAGGACCACGACCAGTAAAATGGCGAGATGGCGTATACGTGATTTTCAGACCAGCAAAATCTAAGTCTTGCCACCAATCGAATTCGGTAATGTTTGATGTCGGAATTCCCCATCTTTCTAAATGCCGTCCAATTCCCATTCCGACAAACCACTTGTCCACTTTTGGCATCAATTTCTTGACGCTTTTCAGGTCGATATGATCGTAGTGATCGTGGGTGTAGAGAACTGCGTCAATCTTTGGCAGTGTATCGATAATGGCAAGTGCATTCTCGGAAAACCGTTTGGTTGTCATTGGTGCAATAGGCGATGTGTCTGGCCCAAGCATTGGATCAACAAGAATATTCTTTCCTCCGATTTTCAAGAGACCAACCGAATGTCCGTACCAGATGAATTTTGGTTTATCGGGTTCAGAATTCCAAGCTTTCTCATCAAAGGGAATAATCGGAATTGGCTGTTCGGGCTCACGAACTTTCCTATCTGTAAACTGCGCCTTGAGCAAACCCGGCATTGTTTTCAAATTCACACCCATGGTTGTCTCCACTAAATTGTCAAACTGCTTTCCGTTCCAGTTTTTGGAGCGAGAATAAGAAAGACGATGTTTTTTTTTCAGGCGTCCGCCAAACTGCGGATGGAACAGCAGCATGACCAAGGTTGCTGGAAGAAAAACAATGAAGAATACCTGTAACCCAAAAATCATTTACCAGCTAGTTTATTGATGCCTGGATTTTCGAAATGCGTTTCCTCCGAACCCTTTTCAACCGCATTAATCATGGCTTTGCCGATAAGCGTTGTGTTGGTCAGGTTTTTCCCCATCAGGAATTCAAACACAGGCCAAATAGGATTGACGATATTGTACATGGTTTGGTACAACGCTGTTTTAGACTTGATACCGCGCACCTGTAACCCAAAAATCATTTACCAGCTAGTTTATTGATGCCTGGATTTTCGAAATGCGTTTCCTCCGAACCCTTTTCAACCGCATTAATCATGGCTTTGCCGATAAGCGTTGTGTTGGTCAGGTT
>JBLIGB010000033.1:0-11423 GCA_047636795.1 Bacteroidia bacterium
TTATACAATCCGAAATGCGAATACCCACCCGGAGCGCTGTGTGTATGTTGAGCGGTAATCATCACGGAATCTTCTTTAAACCCAAGATGCTCGTACTTGCGCTGTAGTTTTTTCATCACGCCACGCCTTATGGCAATTGTAATGAAGCATATCTCGGCATTAACCAACGCCACTTTCTTACCTGTGGTGGTGTCGTGGAAAACCGCAGCCCGTGCAAAAAGGTCAGTTTCAACCCCTTTCACGACATTGAAATACATACCGTATCCCATCATTCCCACACCAAGTTTGAAAGCAGTGATATCCACCTTGCCAACGCCTATTTCGTACATAATTCCAGTAATATTTGAGTAATCCTCCGCGCTCTGCACTGAAACATAAAGTTAGAAACAAAGCATGCATTTGTTCGAGACGAATCATTTTTTTTCGGTCTTTTGACACTACACAACGACAAATGCAAAACACTCGACACCTCATCATCTTTGTTAAAAATCCCGTACTTGGAAAAGCGAAGACTCGGCTAGCTGCCACAATAGGTGATGAAAAGGCTCTGGAGGTCTATTTACAACTACTTGATATTACTAGAAATGCAGCTTTGGATGCCAATTGTACACGGCACGTTTTCTATTCTGATGCCATTGAAAATGATGCATGGGATGATGGTAAGTTCAACAAACATGTACAGGAAGGAGATTCCTTTGGTGAGCGCATGAAAAATGCGTTCAATCAGGTGTTTTCGTTGGGCGGAAAAGAGGTGGTTATTATTGGTAGTGATTGCCCGAAATTGCATGGCGAAATCATCGACAATGGCTTTCAACTACTAGCTAAGAATGATGCTTGCATTGGCCCCGCAAAAGATGGCGGATACTATCTACTTGGGATGAAGAAGCCGCTTCCGTTCTTATTTGAAGGAAAGAAATGGAGTACCGATTCTGTTTTTGAAGACACGACTTTAGACCTAGTTAAAAACGGACTAACTTACGGCAAACTGCCAGAGCTTTCGGATATAGATACAGCTGATGATTTGTATTTGCTGGAGGGCTGAGACTCAAACGAACTTAATATCCTTCACCATCAACTGAAGTGACACACGGTCTTTCCAATGGTTTTCTTCAATGGTATAGGCCAAATCGAAAGACGCCCCTCCATTTAGCTTATTGTAAAGCGACCCCATTTTAAACGCTACCGATTGAATTGGAAAGTGCCGGATTCCTGCTTGTTTTGCTTTGAATCGTAAATGAGAATCATCTGCACCCATGGTGCGACAATCTTCAGCAATGAGGTTTCGAGAAACAAACACCGGGTTCATGTTTCCTGGTCCGAATGGACCGAACTGCTTGAGCAAATACATGAATTTTGGAGTGACACGGTCTAGGTCTATTTCTAAGTCAATATTCAGCTTGGGAGTAAACTGGTGTTCTTCAATCCGAGCAGTCACCACTTCTTCAAATTTCTGACGGAATGCATCCACGTTATCCAAACTCAGACTCATTCCAGCCGCGTATTTGTGACCTCCGAATTGCTCTAACAAATCCTCACATTCGGTAAGTGCCGAATGCACATCAAAATCATGAACCGACCGTGCTGATCCAGTTGCTTTTCCTTCCGACTCGGTGAGAACAATGGTTGGTTTATAATGCTGCTCAATCAATCGCGAAGCGACTATTCCAACCACACCTTTGTGCCAGTCAGTATTGAAAACCACGGTACTTCGACTTTTCTTGTAGAAATCATCCGTTTCGAGAATTTCCAGCGCACTTTCGGTCACTGATTTATCTAGTTCTCTGCGCTCAGTGTTGTACTCGGAAATCTCTGCTGAGAACTCCAATGCTTCATCCAAATCATCCGAAATAAGCAATTCCACAGCACGCTTCCCAGAAGCAATTCTTCCAGCTGCATTGATGCGTGGCGCTATGATAAAAACCACATCGCTAATTGTCAGTTCCCTGTTAATCTTTGTGTATTCGAGCATCGCCTTAATTCCTGTGGAAGGGTTCTGGTTTATCTGCTGTACTCCAAAGGTTGCCAGAATCCGGTTCTCACCTGTCATCGGTACGATATCAGCTGCAATGGCAATGGACACAAGATCAAGTTTGGAAGTTAATTTCTCAAAATCTGCATCGTTCTTTTCGCAATAACCCTGAAGCAATTTGAACCCGACCCCACAACCGCACAATTCCTTGTAAGGATATTCGCAACCTTCTTGTTTTGGGTCTAGAATAGCGTGAGCAGCTGGTAATTCGGAACCTGGGATATGGTGATCACAGATTATAATGTCTATGTCTAATTCGTTGGCGTAAGCAACCTTATCTACGGCACGAATGCCACAATCTAGCGTAATAATGAGACTGATTCCATTTGCTTTCGCGTAATCAATTCCAGCAATCGAAAGTCCATAACCTTCCTTGTAACGGTCTGGAATGTAGAAATCAACTTGTCCTAAATCTTTGAGAAAACTATAAACCAAGGCGACTGATGTTGTTCCATCTACATCATAATCACCATAGATTAGCATCTTCTCCCCATTCCCCAATGCTTCCTCCAATCTAGAAACCGCCTTGTCCATTCCTTTCATCAAGAACGGATCATGCAAGTTTTCGAAGGATGGTCGAAAAAACTCCTTCGCTTCGTCAAAATCAGCAATACCACGGTTGATGAGCAATTGCGCCACATCCTCCTTCACACCTAACGATTCACATATTGCCTTCACCTTTTCAGGTTCAGGCAAATCGGCATATTTCCATTCAATCTCAAGCATGGGATGAATTTACGAATGCTCAATTCAATATTCTTCACTCAACGCTATATTGCGACAAAAAATCACCACATGCAATTTGAAAAAGGCGCAAGTATTTTCATTCAGGTTATAGCGTATTCGCTAGCTACGCTGATTGCTTTACTCACTTGGAATTTTCTTCCTGAAATGGAAGATTTATGGAGATTGGCCGCTGCAGATGTTGCTGCTACAGTTTTCATCTTTTTATGCTCGATGATTTTCAATAACTCCAGTATGTATGATCCATATTGGAGCATAAAACCAGCTGTAATTGCAGCTGGTTATGCGTTTATCTTTGGTTTAAGCAGTATTGCATCAATCGCTCTTTTTGCACTAATGATACTTTACAATTTGAGACTGACAACCAACTTTTTTCGTGATTGGGGAGGATTGAAACATGAAGATTGGCGTTATCGGAATTTCCGTGATCAATTTCCTAAGGCATATTGGGCTGTGAGTTTTTCTGGTATTCATTTGTTTCCAACGATAATGGTTTATCTAGCGTGTATTCCATTGTATTTCGGAATGAAACAATCCTTTGAAATGAGTTGGTTGGGATGGCTCGGAATCCTTATAACAATAGCCGCAGTTTTAATTGCTTACACAGCAGACGAACAAATGAGGAGTTTTAGAAGCCACCCAGATAACAAGGGGAAAAACATGAATGTGGGACTTTGGAAGCACAGTCGGCATCCAAACTACCTCGGTGAACTACTCACGTGGTGGGGAATTTATCTAGTTGCGCTCGATGCGAGTTCAGATTACTGGTGGACGGGTGTGGGAGCATTGGCCATCACTGTGATGTTCGTATTCATCAGCATTCCGTTGATGGATAACCGCTCCTTGAAAAGGCGTCCAAACTTTGAAGAGCACATGAAACGGACACGCGCCATTCTTCCAATTCCGGTAAATTAAAAGCCTCATCCGATTGATTGATACGGATAAGGCTTTTTTCTACGATTCATTGACCAATCAAATCGTCATAATATCTTTTTCTTTCTCGGCCACAAGGGAGTCGACCTTATTAGAATACTCCAAGGTTATCTCTTGCACATTTACCTCCGCAGCTTTAGCTCGGTCTTCAGAAAGACCTTCTTTCTGTAGCGCTTTAATCTCAGCGTTTGCATCTTTTCGTGAATTACGAATAGATACTTTTCCTTGCTCTGCAACAGCTTTCGCTTGTTTCACCAGGTCCCGTCTTCTTTCTTCTGTCAATGGCGGAATAGAAATACGAACCACCTTGCCATCATTACCTGGATTAAACCCAAGATTAGCACGCATAATTCCTTTTTCAATATCTTCGAGAATCCCTTTCTCAAATGGCTGAATCATCAACGTTTTTGAATCAGGCGTATTCACGTTCGCTACGTTCTTCAACGGGACATTAGATCCGTAATATTCCACCTGCACACTTGTTAGCATAGCCGGACTAGCCTTTCCGGCACGGATGCGGGCAAGTTCGTGTTCCAAACGCTCCATGGCGCTTTCCATTCCCTCTTCTACAGAGTCAAAAATGAATTGTAATTCTTCTTCCATGATTGAAATTTGTGGGGAAAGTAGTAATTCGAGACTAACCTTCCACCAGCGTTCCAACAGTTTCGCCTGCTATGATACGTGCAAGATTACCGCCTTCGTCCATATTGAACACGATAATTGGCAATTTATTCTCTTTGCAAAGCGTAAAGGCTGTCATATCCATCACCGTTAGGCCTCTATCATATACTTCGCTGAAGCTGATAGTATCGAATTTCTCAGCTGAACTGTCCTTCTCTGGATCAGCAGTATAAATACCGTCTACACGTGTTCCTTTGAGAATGACATCAGCTTCCACTTCAATCGCGCGAAGCGAAGCAGCCGAGTCCGTTGTAAAGTATGGGTTTCCTGTTCCAGCACCGAAGATGACCACACGGCCTCTTTCTAAGTGACGAACGGCTCTTCTACGGATGAAAGGCTCCGCAATCTCATCCATCTTAATGGCTGACATCAAACGTGTCTTAACATCAATATTCTCAAGCGATGATTGCAACGCCATGCTGTTTATCATAGTGGCTAGCATTCCCATGTAATCGCCTTGTACGCGATCCATTCCTCCTTCAGCGGCCTGAATACCACGAAAGATATTTCCTCCGCCAATAACAATTGCAACCTCAACACCTGAATTGGCCATCTCTTTGATTTCTTGGGCATACTTTCCCAATCTATCATGGTCAATTCCGAATTGTTTGTTTCCCATCAGCGATTCTCCGCTGAGCTTCAATAGCACTCTTTTGTACTTCACTTCCATACTGCTATGTTAAACTTTTTAGGGCAAAAAAAAAGAGACTTTAAAGTCTCTTTTCATTATCAATATTAATTGCCAAGCGAAAAGCGCTTGAAATCGGTGACCGTTAGTTCAGGGTCGGCACTCTTCAAGTAGTTGGCAACAGTTTGCTTGTTATCCTTGATAAAGGCTTGTTCCATAAGTGTGTTTTCCTTGAAAAACTTACCCAATCGTCCTTGAGCAATTTTCTCAGCCATCGCTTCTGGTTTCCCTTCTTGAATAGCCAAATCTTTACCAATCTCAATTTCTTTCGCAATAACCTCAGCTGAAACTGATTCCTTGTTCAAAGCAACTGGTGCCATTGCTGCAGCTTGCATCGCTACATCGCGTCCCAACTCTTCAAATCCAGCTTTGTTCAGACCTACAATTGTTCCAACTCTGTTTCCAGGGTGGTTGTAAGTAACAACAGTTTCAGCTTCAATAACGTTCAATCCAGAAACCTGAATTTTCTCACCTGTTTTGCCAGTAAGCTCTGTAATGGCTTCTGAAACGGTAGAACCATTGTAAGTAGCGGCAACTAACGATTCAGGATTAGTCAGGTTGTTCTCAAAAGCTAAATCCAGTAGCTCGTTTGCGAAGTCCAGGAAACCGTCCGTCTTAGCAACGAAATCAGTTTCGCAACTAAGATTTAGCAAAATGGCTTTGTTTCCGCTCACTTTTCCAAGAACGATACCTTCAGCGGCATCTCGGTCAGAACGCTTTGCAGCAACTTTTTGTCCTTGTTTTCTTAATAGGTCAATGGCAGTATTAAAATCGCCTTCAGCCTCAACAAGGGCTTTTTTGCAATCCATCATTCCTGCACCTGTTTTCTTTCTAAGCTCGTTTACTTGAGCTGCAGTAATTTTCACAGTCGCTTCCAATTTCGTTTAATTTAACCTTCTTTTTTATCTTCTGTTGGTGCCTCAGCCGCAACTTCTTTAGTTGCCTCTACTTTAGCTTCCTTGGTCTCAGCCTTAGCTTCAACTTCTTTATCCTTCCCTGCTTTTCTTTCTGCAAGGCCGGCTGCAACGGCATCGGCCATCGCTTTCACGATAAGCTCGATTGATTTTGCTGCATCGTCATTTGATGGGATTGCAAAATCAACATCTTTAGGGTTTGCATTGGTATCAACCATTGCAAACGTTGGGATATTCAATCGGTGTGCTTCGTTTACGGCAATATGCTCCTTAATTACATCAACAATAAAGATTGCAGATGGAAGACGAGTAAGGTCTTGGATAGAACCCAGGTCTCTTTCAAGTTTTGCACGCTGACGAGTAATCATCAATCGCTCACGCTTTGACATTGTGGCCCATGTTCCATCAGCCTCCATTCTATCAATAGTACCCATCTTCTTGATGGCTTTACGGATAGTAGCGAAGTTGGTAAGCATTCCTCCTGGCCATCTTTCAGTAACATATGGCATATTTACACGGCTTGCTTCACGAGCGATGATTCCTTGTGCTTGCTTCTTGGTAGCAACAAAAAGAACCTTCTTACCAGAACGAGCCATCGCTTGAATCGCTTTACAAGCTTCGTCCAATTTGGCCGATGTCTTGTTAAGGTCGATAATGTGCGTACCGTTCTTCTCCATGAAGATGTATGGAGCCATTGCAGGATTCCATTTTCTCTTTAGGTGTCCGAAATGAACACCCGATTCTAGCATTTCCTGTACTGTAGGTTGAGCCATTGAAATAGTATTGTTTTGAAAAATCTTTTAACGAATCGATTAACGCTTACTGAACTGGAATTTCTTCCTTGCTTTTTTCTGACCGAATTTCTTACGCTCAACCATTCTTGGGTCACGCGTCATCAATCCGAGTTTCTTCAAAGCGGGCTTCACAGTTTCATCCTCTTTTACCAATGCTCTTGCAATGGCAAGCGAAAGTGCTTCGGCCTGTCCTGTTATTCCTCCACCGCTGATACTAGCTTTCACATCATATTTACCATCAACTTCTAAAACGTTGAATGGTCTTCTGATTGTGTCTTGAAGCAATGACGTTGGAAAATATTCCTTCGCGTCTTTACCGTTAACTACAATTGCACCTTTACCTGCTTTCACGTAAACGCGAGCAACTGCGGTTTTTCTTCTTCCTAATGTATTGATTACTTCCATCTATCTAGGATAATCAGTTAAGTGAAATAGTTTGTGCTTTCTGAGCTTCATGCGGATGTTCTGTTCCTGCATAAGCAAACATGTTTTTGAAGAGCGCTCTTCCCAATTTATTCTTAGGAAGCATTCCTCGAACCGCTTTTGTAACCAATCCAGTAGGATCTTTTGCCAAAACCTGGTCTACACTTCTCAAACGCTGGCCTCCAGGAAAACCTGTATGGTGCATGTATTGTTTAGTGTCTCTTTTGTTTCCAGAAAGCTCAACTTTCTCCGCGTTGATAACGATTACGTTATCACCACAATCGACATGTGGGGTAAAGTTTACTTTATTTTTTCCGCGTAGTCTGTACGCAATCGTAGATGCCAATCTACCAAGGGTCTGTCCCTCAGCATCAATAAGAACCCATTCTTTATTGACGGTGTTCTTGTTGGCAGAAACGGTTTTAAAGCTTGGTGCGTTCACTTCAATATTGTTTTCAGTTCATCAAAAGAGCTTACACTCCTACCCAAATTTGGGGGTGCAAAGATATTACTATTTTATTGAATCAACAATGGTTTGTCGATAATTCATTTCAACACCCCAAGTTCTTTACCAACTGAGGTAAACGCCTCAATAGCTTTGTCGAGGTGTTTTAAGCTGTGAGCAGCTGAAATTTGAACTCGAATTCGGGCTTGTCCCTTCCCCACAACAGGATAGAAAAAACCGATGGCATAAATTTCTTTTTCAAGAAGTTTATCGGCAAACTGCTGAGCAAGTTTCGCATCATAGAGCATAATTGGCACAATCGGACTGTCGCCTTCTTTCAAATCAAAGCCTGCTTTTTGGACTCCTTCTTTAAAATATTTGGTGTTTATTTCCAACTTATCGCGAAGCTCAGTTGTGGAAGAAAGCAGATCAAAGACCTTACTTGCGGCTCCCACTATAGAAGGCGCCAAAGAATTAGAAAAAAGATAGGGACGCGATCGTTGACGGAGCATTTCAATCACTTCTTTCTTTCCAGAAGTAAAACCGCCCATCGCGCCACCAAGTGCTTTTCCTAATGTGCTGGTAATTATATCAACGCGACCCATCACATTATTATACTCGTGTGTTCCGCGACCGGTCTTTCCTATAAAACCAGTGGCATGGCAATCATCAACCATTACTAACGCATTGTACTTCTCTGCTAGGTCACACATCTTATCTAGTTTGGCGATGTCACCATCCATAGAAAAGACTCCATCTGTAACGATAATTCTATATCGCTGTGCCTGAGATGCTTTTAGTTGTTCTTCCAAATCGGCCATGTTACTGTGCTTATAACGATAGCGAGCAGCTTTACACAAGCGCACACCATCTATAATAGAAGCATGATTCAGCTCATCGCTGATGATGGCATCATCGGCAGAAAATAACGGCTCAAAAACACCTCCGTTTGCATCAAAACAGGCAGCATACAATATGGTGTCTTCCATCCCAAGGAAATTGGAAATCTTTTCTTCCAGCGTTTTATGAATGTCTTGCGTTCCGCAAATAAATCGGACCGATGACATGCCAAAACCATGGGAATCTAATGTATCCTTCGCCCCTTTAATCACTTCGGGGTGTGAAGAAAGGCCGAGGTAATTATTAGAACACATAATAACCACATCTTCTCCGGTGCTAACCTGCACTTCTGCCCCTTGAGGCGTGGTGATAATTCTTTCTTTCTTATAAAGTCCAGCTTCTTCAATTGACTTCAATTCCTCTGCTAAAAACTCTTGTAATTCTCCGTACATATTATTTTGATTTGGGATGCCAAAAGTAACGGATTGATTACACCCATTTTACTGCTACTGGAACAAGCCATAAGCCCAATTGTTATATTTGTAATCAACGAAATATTAATTTTAAAAAAAGTATAAATAATGACTTTTGAATTACCTAAACTTCCATACGCATACGATGCTTTGGAACCACATATTGATGCCCGAACGATGGAAATCCATCATTCAAAACATCATCAAGGATATACCACAAAGTTGAATGATGCTATAAAAGGAACTGACCTCGAAGGAAAGTCTGTTGAGGAAATTCTTGTTGCTGGGTTTGACAACGGAGCGGTGAGAAATAACGGTGGTGGATTTTACAATCACGACCTTTTCTGGCAAGTAATGTCTCCAAACGGAGGCGGAGAGCCATCTGGTGCTTTGGCTGATGCCATCAATGCAGCTTGCGGTTCGTTTGACGGATTCAAGGATGCTTTCAGCAAGGCTGCTGCAACACGATTTGGTTCTGGTTGGGCTTGGCTTTGCGTAAAAGAGGGTGGAGCGGTTGAAGTTTGCAGCAGTGCAAATCAAGACAATCCACTTATGCCAGGTGTAGGATGTGGAGGAACGCCAATTCTGGGATTGGACGTTTGGGAGCATGCTTACTACCTGCACTACCAAAACAGAAGACCAGATTACATTGGAGCATTTTTCAACGTGATTAACTGGGATGAGGTTTCTAAAAGATATGAGACTGGAAAATAATTCCTCTTAAATAGTTGATATAGAAAAGGCTCGCAACTGCGAGCCTTTTTTGTTTCGATTTATTCTGAATGAGCTACTCTACAGTAACTGATTTAGCTAAATTTCTAGGTTGGTCTACATTACAGCCACGCATTACTGCTATATAATAGGACAGCAATTGTAGAGGAATAGATGCCAAAATTGGAACTAATTCTTCTTCCGTTTCAGGAATTTCAATCACATGATCGGCAAGTTCAGAAGCCACCGTATCGCCTTTGGTAACAATTGCAATAATCTTTCCTTTTCTGGCCTTCACTTCCTGAATATTGCTGACTACTTTTTCATAAGAACCTTTGCTGGTTGCAATAACCACAACTGGCATTTCCTCATCAATCAAAGCAATCGGCCCATGCTTCATTTCGGCAGCCGGATACCCCTCTGCATGGATGTATGATATCTCTTTCAACTTTAATGCTCCTTCCAGAGCAACAGGGAAATTGTACCCTCTTCCCAAGTAAAGGAAGTTTCTTGCATCCTTATACTGACCAGCAATGTACTTGACCAAGTCTGCCGACTGAAGAACCTCTTCCACCTGGGCAGGAACCTTTTCCAAAGAAGCCAGAACCTGACGAAACCGAGATTCAGCAATTGACCCTCGTTTATGCGCTAATCGCAACGCCATCAACAACAATACAGTTACCTGCGAGGTAAATGCCTTAGTTGAAGCAACGCCAATTTCTGGTCCAGCATGAGTGTACGATCCGCCATCCGTAATACGCGAAATGGAAGAACCAACCACATTACAAATACCGATAATAGTTGCGCCTTTAGATTTTGCCAGTTCCAGTGCCGCGAGTGTATCGGCAGTTTCGCCAGATTGTGAAATAGCTATTACAACATCCTCTTCACCAATAATCGGGTTTCGATATCGGAATTCTGAGGCATATTCTACTTCTACCGGAATTCTAGCAAGGTCTTCAATCAAATATTCTCCAACCAAGCCTGCATGCCAAGAAGTTCCACAAGCCACAATAATTATGCGCTTTGCATTGGCAATCTTCTGTTCGTAATCGATAATGCCACCAAGACTAACAGACCCTGAATCAATATGATATCGGCCACGCATACTGTCAGAAATAGACTTGGGCTGCTCGAAAATTTCTTTCAGCATAAAGTGCTCGTAACCCCCTTTCTCAATGGCTTCAAGGTGAAGCTCCAACTCCTGGATATACGGGGTAAGTACCTCGTTCTCAATCGACCTTAGGACAGGGTCTTTCCCAACTCTAAGCTCCACAATTTGCTCGTCATCAAGATATACAACCTCTTTGGTGTATTCGATAATGGGCGTTGCATCAGAAGCAAGAAAAAACTCTTGCTTGTCCTTTCCTATGCCAACCACCATCGGACTTCCCTTCTTTGCTCCGATAATTACATTCGGGTCATTCTTATCCAGAACGGCAATAGCATAGGCCCCAACCACCTGCGTTAGTGCAACGCGAACAGCCTCAGACAACGCCAAATTTTCATTTGCCTGAATGTCCTCTATCAAGTGAATAAGAACCTCTGTATCTGTATCACTTTTAAAAATGTGACCTCGCTTAATCAACTCCTTTTTTAAGGAATCGTAGTTCTCAATAATTCCGTTGTGAATGATTGCCAATTGCTCATTCCCAGAATAATGTGGGTGCGCATTTACATCATTCGGTTCTCCGTGCGTAGCCCAGCGAGTATGACCAATACCGATTGAACCTGAAATATCTTTCCCA
>JBLIGB010000034.1:0-11212 GCA_047636795.1 Bacteroidia bacterium
AGTCGGACGAAAAATGAATGAGCTGAAATTGCCAGAAGCTGTAATCAAAACGGAATTTGAATTCCCTGGGCAAACAAATGTTTACAAGGGGAAGGTGAGAGATGTTTATTCAATCGGAGACAACCTATTGGTGATGGTTGCCAGTGATCGGATTTCAGCATTTGACCACATTCTTCCGAAAGGAATACCATTTAAAGGCCAAGTGTTGACGCAGATTGCGGAACACTTCCTTAATGCCACCAAAGACATTGTTCCAAATTGGTTGGTTGCAACGCCAGATCCAGTCGTTTCAGCTGGTTATAATTGCAAAACGTATCGAGTAGAAATGGTGATTCGTGGACATTTGGCTGGTCACGCTTGGCGTGAATACAAAGCTGGGAAACGAATATTGTGTGGCGTTGCGATGCCTGAGGGAATGAAGGAGAATGACCGTTTCCCAGAGCCGATAATCACACCTGCAACCAAGGCTGATGAAGGTCATGATGAAGATATTTCACGAGAAGACATCATGGCTCAGAATATTGTTCCGCAAGCGGAGTATGAGTTGATGGAAGATTACACTCGAAAGTTATTTCAAAGAGGAACTGAAATGGCAGGAAAACAAGAACTTATTTTAGTTGATACGAAGTACGAGTTCGGGAATCGAAACGGTGAGATTGTTTTGATTGATGAGATTCATACTCCAGATAGCTCGCGTTATTTCTATGCGGATGGCTATGCCGAAAGGCAGTCAAAAGACGAAGTGCAGAAGCAGCTATCGAAAGAGTTTGTACGAGAGTGGTTAATGGAGAATGGATTCCAAGGTTTGGAAGGGCAGCAAATGCCATTGATGCCTGATGAGTTTGTTCAAACGGTTTCATCTCGATACATTGAACTATATGAAATGATTGTTGGCGCCAAATTCCAACCAGTTGTTTCTGAAAGCATAACCGAACGTATCGACCAGAACGTAAAAACCTTCCTAAACGAATGGAAAGAATGAGGAAACGACTTTCTAATCAGCAGCCATTAAAAGAAGTTATCGATGACTGGTTGTTGAAACATCCTGCGGCCGACATGGCCAAGCAAACACGGGTCACGCATTTGTGGGGCGCACTTTTGGGTCCTTCTGTGAAGAACAGAACGACAAGTTTGTACTTCCGAAATGGGATATTGCAAGTGAAATTGGACAGTTCGGTACTTCGCAACGAATTATCGTTTGCCAAAGAAAGTATCAAGGAAAATATGAATAAGGAATTGGGCGAAGTCCTGGTCCTTGAAATTATTATGAAGTGATATGAGAGGAATACTTACCATTTTGTTCATGCTGCCTTTACTGGCAATTGGGCAGGAAGATTTTAGAGAATTGTGGCCTAATGGTACCGTGAAGGAAGAAGGAAAGCTTGCGGAAGATAGTCTGAAGCAGGGTGTCTGGAAAAGCTTTTATGATGATGGCAAACCTTTTTGCGAGGGAAAGTACACGGATGACAAAAAAGTAGGTAGGTGGAAATGCTGGTATCGAGATGGTCAGTTAATGAGCGACCAAGAAATCGAAAATGGCAAGAATGTTAGTTATTTCTCCGATGGAAAGGTTGAATTTCAAGGCTCATTGAAGGATACTCAGAAGAATGGGTTATGGGAATATTTCTACAAAACCGGACAAGCCAAACGTAAGGTCAATTTCAAGGCTGGTAAGCAGCAAGGAAAAGAGGAACAATGGCATCTGAACAGTCAATTGAGTATGACGGGGAACTTCAAGGACGGGAACAAGGAAGGTAAATTTAGCTGGTATTATCAGAATGGAAATGTGGAAATGGAAGGTCCATTTGCACTTGATAAACGCAACGGAGAATGGCAGTTTTTTTATGAAAACGGAACACTTGGTAGCAAGGGAGGATTCAAGAATGACAAAATAGATGGTCAGTGGATTTACAACTATGAGTTAGAAGGTACAAAGTGGAAGAGTGGTGGTTTCTCAGATGGGGCCAAAACGGGAGCTTGGGAACGGGTTTATGAAACTGGCGAACCATTCAGTACTGGTGCCTTTGCCAATGACAAGGAAACGGGGATTTGGACATCTTGGTATAAAAATGGACAAACAAAGGAAACAGGTGAGTTTGTTAAAGGTGAAATGCATGGCAAATGGTTGGGGTACTTTAAGGAAGGTGAACCCAAGTTTGACGTAACCTACAATAACGGAAAGAGAGATGGCAAAGCGTTGCTTTGGTATCCGAATGGAAACAAGCAATACGACAAGTCGTATGCGGATAACCTAGAAGATGGACATTGCATTGAATGGCACGAAACGGGCGAGTTACGCGCTGAAGGTGATTATAAGAAAGGAGATAAGGACGGATTATGGAAACTGTCCTATTCTAACGGATTCAAGTTTCAGGAGTTGATTTACGCTGATGGAAAACTCCAAGGACTTTCTCAAGCTTGGTACGAACATGGCGCCAAGTGGTTTAATATTAATTATTTACAGGGCAGGTTGAATGGTGTCAATACGTATTGGGATATGGATGGTAACATCACTTATCGTGCAAAATATTCAGACGGAAAGTTGGTTAAGGTTATGCAGAAAGGTAAGGCAGGGGATAAGTTCTAAGTTATCTTTGAAGGGTCACGTGACCAACATATTCATGGTCATGCCCTTGCCAATCTATGACATAGAAACGGTACGAATAAGTTCCCATTTGAACTTGTTTCCCCTTAAAAGTTCCATCCCAATGGTATTGGTCGTTATTTGATTCGAAGATTTTTTCTCCCCAGCGGTCATAGACCACAAACGAATATGAATCATAACCTTCTCCCTGACCGAAGAACTCGTCATTTATTGCGTCCGCATCGGGTGTGAATGAATTGGGGATGTAGAACGTGAAAACAGGCTCAACAGTCACACTTAGGTCAGATGTATCCTTGCAACCGAACTGAGTTTCTACAATAAGGCCAACAGGATAAGTGCCAATAGCCTGATAATCATGTGTTGGATGCTGTGCCGATGCGTAAGTTCCATCTCCAAAACTCCAATCCCAAAGTGTAACGTTTTCCGTAGATAAATCGGTGAATTCGAACTGTGGTTTGATGATGTTCTGAACTTCGGTATTCACTGAGAACTCTGCAATTGGCTTAGGATAAACCGTAATGTAGTTGGATTTGAGAATATCGGAAATACAGCCGTTGGTAGATGTTACCGTCAGTCCAATATTATACTGCTCAATATCTAAAGGTTCGAGTTCAGGATTGTAAATGACAAATGGTGAAGGTGCGTTAGAAGTAGTGGAATCATTACCTAGGTACCAGTCCCAGCTTGAAAGTACATACGGATTTGGAATGGTGGTCTGGTCTAGAAACTGAACTTCTAGCGGAGCGCAGCCCTGAGGTGGTTCGGCAATAAAGTTTACGCTAGGCAGCGGGTAGATTTCGACAACATGAGTCACTTCATCCACACAACTGTGATTGGTGGTCACAGTCAAATTCACATCATATAGGTTGTGCGTGCCGTAGATGTGAAATCCATTCTGCGTAGCTAGTGAGTTGCCATCATCCAATGTCCAAAGCCATTGATTAATGACATCATCCGTAATGGGCGAAATGGTTGATTCATCTGTGAAGAAAATTGTGTCTTCTAAACAAGTAGCCATATCAGTTGGGAACTCGGCTACGGGAAGTGGATGTACCACAGCATCGCCATCCGAATATGAACTTTTGCACCCTGGACCGTTACTAATCTGAAGGTCTGCAGAGAAAGTGCCGGGCATCATAAAATCAATGCTTGGGTCTTGAACCCCGCTTGTCTGTCCGTCACTGAATTGCCATTGCCAACTAGTAATGTCGTACGTCCCATTTGGGTTAGATAGGTCCGTGAATTGAACCTCTAATGGAAAGCAAACACTATCAAAGGTGAACTCGGCAATCGGAACTGGATAAATTTCAATCACATCTTCCAACGTATCCGAACAGCCGAAACCTGACGAAACAATCAATGAAACAGGATAGAGTGCATCGGCAGGATATATTTGAAATGGTGCTAATTGTAAATTCGAAGTGCTGTCATTTCCAAAATTCCATTCCCAGTCTGTGATTGCCCCTGAAGGAATAGTCGAAAGGTCGGTGAATTGAATAGAGTCGTCTTCGCAGATATTGGTAAAAGTGAAATCGGCAACAGGCAGGTCAAATACGTTTACATCATGCTCGATAGTGTCCTGACAACCATCGGCAGTGGTGGAAATCAATTCAACGGTGAATAGACCGCTAGTTCCATACACGTAAATCGGACTCTGAACTGCAGATGTTCCAGATACGTCTCCGAAATCCCACTCCCAACCATTCACATTTGAACCCGTTACGGTAGACTGATCAATGAAAATATTTTCTTCATTCAGGCAAGCATCAGTAGCGGCAAACTCAGCATCAGGTTTCGGGTAGACTATTACATCAATGGCAATTGAATCTTCGCAACCCAAAGCGGTAGTTACCACAAGTGATGTGGTAAAAGTGCCACCAGTTGTGAAATCATGTGATGGGTTTTGAACAACATCTGTGATACCATCACCAAAATACCATTCCCAATTTGTAATTGTTCCAGATGTGACGGAAGAAGCATCTGTGTAATCCATGGCAATTTGAGCACAGACTGTGGTATTGGTGAAATCCGCCACGGGTAATGGATGAACAGTGATGGTTTGCGTAATAGCATCCGTACACGCGTGGTCGGTGGTTGCTGAAAGCGTTATGTCAAACGTGCCGTCAGCAGCGTAGGTATTCGCGGGGTTTTGACTAGTTGCTGTTGCGCCATCACCAAATGTCCAATCCCATTCGGTAACTGCACCTATGCTCACTGTAGAAGCATCGATGAATTGTGAAGATGTATTTAAACAACCATCAGGAAAGGTAAAATCAACTAGAGGTAGCGGATACATACCAACGTTTTGGTTGACGCTGTTGGTACAGCCGTCTGTAGTTGTAACTGTTAATTGCACATCATAAACTCCCAGTGTTGTGTATGAGTTTGTCGGGTTCTGAACAGCAGATGTGTTTCCATCATTAAAGTTCCACGCCCAAGCATTGATTGTTCCAACTCCGATTGTTGAGCCATCGGTAAAGTTGGTAATGTTACCTTCACAGGCTTCATTGAAGATAAAATCAGTCACGGGGTTTTCAAAAACAGTTATATCCTGATTGGAAGTAACTGAGCAACCATCTGAAGAAGTTATTTCTAGACTGACAGTATATGTTCCTGAAGTAGCGTAAAGATGAGTCGGGTTCTGTTGAGTAGAACTGTTTCCATCACCAAAATCCCAATCCCAAGCTGAAATAGTGCTTGCTCCAAATGGGACGGATGCATCTGTGAATGGAATTCCTATTCCATCACATTGGTTTACGAATGAAAAGTTTGAAGCGGGCGAATTGATGACTAAATCAACATGAGTGAAAACACAGGTTTCCTGCGATTGTTGATCGGTATAATAAGCTGTGCCAATTACGGTTTGGTTACCAGGACCATTGAAAGTTAAGGGAGCCGACCAATCCAAACCGACCAAAGCTGCAGCAAGTGGAGACCCTTGGAAGTTCCCCGTCAGGATGACTGAATCTATAATTGCATTATTAATATTTCCGGCAAGGTTAAAACCACAAGTTTCTGCATCGCCATCAACATGACTTGTAATGAATACGTTCGGGTTGTTTGCTTCAAGAGGAGTAATATTGTCAAGCAGTATGTATCCATTTGGACCACAAGTACAAATGAAATAGATATGTGTCCAATTTGAATTTGGCGTAATGCTCACTGTGTATGTCTGCCATCCGTAATGAGTTATTGTCGGTGAGGTCCACATCAATTGTGACTTCTGACAGATAGCACTGGCACCCCAAACCTCCAACGAACAGAATGAGTTGGGATTTATACCACCACCAGAGGTAGCTGTTGCAGATAAGTCTACTGTAAAATCGTACTGCACACCGGCTTCCATACTTCCACTCAATGCCTGAGAAGCACCTTCCTGCCAACTAGAACTTCCATAGACAAACCCAACGTACGAACTCCCTTGTGAAGGCGGTAGTGTAACTCCCCATTGACCAGGCTGTGTGTCAGGTGAAATACCACAAGTATTCCAAGGGGCTGGGGTTAGGTGCTGAGCAGGTGGACCTTCAAACCCTGGATTAACTACCTCAAGAGGAATAAGCTCGGTGCATTGCGAAAACGCATTTCCGACAAAGAGTGTCAGCAAGGGCAATATGAGCAGGGGTAGAGCTCGAAGCATGACGCGTAGGCTTCCATTTAAGTAGGTCAACAAGTCGAAGTTAAAGATTCTACTTTTCCTCCGATACGTTAACCATCAATTGGTAAACAACTTATGAACGCGTGTAAAGGCGATAGGAGGCTTGTTAAAGGTCTGAAAGCTTTAGAATTTGATCCGCACGTACTCCTTTGTCTGTGTTCGTTACCGTACAGCACTCATTCACCGAATCATGCTGAAACATGAGGACGTAGTCTTCAGCTGCCGCTTCGTTTAGGAATTTCTCCTTTTCGTCCAAGGTTAATAAAGGGCGTGTGTCGTATCCCATCACAAATGGAATAGGAAAGTGGCCTACTGATGGTAAAAGGTCGGCCATAAACACAAGGGTTTTGTCCTTGTATTGGATTTTCGGAATCATCTGCGCATCTGTATGGCCGTTGGCAAACAGGATGTCGATGCCCGGAATCCAATTTCCCTCATCTCCAATAAATTTAAGCTGTCCGCTTTCTTGAATAGGTAGAATATTCTCCTTCAGAAAGCTAGCTTTTTCTCTGCGATTGGGTTCCACAGCCCATTTCCAGTGTTTCTCGTTGCTCCAATAAGTCGCATTCTTGAAATTCATTTCATAACCCGTTCGGTCACGATTCCACGCAACGCTTCCTCCACAATGGTCGAAGTGGAGGTGTGTAAGAAACACATCCGTGATGTCATCCTTACCAAAACCGTGTTTGGCGAGGCTCTTCTCTAGCGTGTCTTCCCCATGTAAATAGTAATGACGGAGAAATTTGTCATCCTGCTTATCGCCAATGCCATTATCTACCAATATCAGGCGGTCTTCAGTCTGAATAAGTAGACAACGCATCGCCCAAGTACAAAGATTCTTCTCATCGGCAGGATTTGTCCGCTGCCACAAAGATTTGGGTACAACCCCAAACATGGCACCGCCATCCAACTTAAAATATCCAGTTTCTATACTATACAGTTGCATTTCGTTCTGATTTGCTGGCAAGGTATGGAATGACGAAGATTGGACAAGACCCATCAACTTTCAAAAAATGGAAGACTCTTAAAATGGGTAACTATTCAGCGTGCTACAAATTCAGGCATTTAGTTCAGAATGTGGGCGTTTCCCTTCGGGTCAGGCTCTTCGCTGTATCTTTTTTGCGAAAAAGCAAAAAAGGATGCCGCTCCGATCCTTAACGCGCGCCCGAACCAAGACCGTACGGCACGAAAACGCTCAGTTCCGAGCACGCTGAATAGGTACAAAATATGCAGTCAAAATTTAATGTTGCAGCTTTCTCAGTCAGCCTTAATTTGCAGGTCTTAACATTCACGTAACAGTAAGTTGGAATGAAAGCCCATTTCATAGCAATAGGAGGGAGCGCGATGCACAATTTGGCGTTGGCACTGCACCACAAAGGTTATCAGGTAACAGGTTCGGACGATGAAGTTTTCGAACCATCTAAAGGGCGATTAGCTAAATACGGTCTGCTACCAGCCGAAATGGGGTGGAATGAGACCAACATCACCAAAGACATTGATGCTGTTATTCTTGGGATGCACGCGCGTGCAGACAATCCCGAACTTCTGAAAGCCCAAGAGTTAGGCCTCAGGATTTATTCCTATCCAGAATATATCTACGAACAAACTAAAGAGAAGACCCGAGTAGTTATTGGGGGAAGTCATGGCAAGACAACAATTACAGCTATGATTCTGCATGTGCTGAATAAATGTGGTGTCAATTCCGATTACATGGTGGGCGCTCAATTGGCTGGTTTCGACACCATGGTAAAGCTTACCGAAGAAGCTCCTGTGGTCATTCTGGAAGGAGACGAATACCTCAGTAGTCCAATCGATCGCAGACCGAAGTTCCATCTCTACAAACCGAGTATTGCTTTAATAAGCGGTATTGCTTGGGATCATGTGAATGTATTTCCAACGTTTGAAAATTACGTGGAGCAATTCGACATGTTTGTTGATTTGATTGAGAAAGAAGGGAAGCTCATCTATTGCATTGATGATGCTGAAGTGAAAAAAGTTGCTGAAGAATCTGATAATGATATTTCTCTGCTTCCGTACTCAGTTCCTCCTCATGTAATTGAGAATGGAGTGAGTTTTCTTCTCACTGATGAAGGAAAGATTCCGTTGAAAGTTTTCGGGGAGCACAACCTTATAAACCTGAACGGTGCGAGATTGGTATGTGCTAGTCTTGGTGTTTCCGATAAAGACTTTTATCATGCTATTCAGGATTTTTCAGGGGCTTCTAAACGATTAGAACTACTTGGTTCCTCTAATAAAACGTCTGTTTTTAAGGACTTTGCGCATTCACCATCCAAGGTGAAGGCTACCGTTAAAGCGGTTAAGACTCAGTTTGAAGACAGACAACTTGTAGCATGTCTAGAACTACATACGTTTAGCTCGCTTAATCTCAAGTTTTTGGAGGAATACCGCAAAAGCATGAAGCATGCAGATGAGGCAATCGTGTATTTTAACCCGAAAGCGCTCAAGCACAAAAAATTACCAGCTCTTACTAAGAAGGAAGTGAAAAAGGCATTTGCGCGAAAAGACCTTATGGTTATGACTGATTCGAAAGACTTGAAAGAGTACTTACTTGACTTGAACTGGAAGCGAAAGAACCTGTTAATGATGAGTTCGGGAACCTTTGATGGACTTGACTTAAACAAGTTGGCAGATAAGGTTACTCGCTAATCCGAAAGGGCAGAGGCAATTATTTCCTTACAAGCACTGCTGCCAAAATGGAGCTTATGAAACCAATAAAAAGATTTCCCAAAAGCACCATTAACACATGGGACGTGGGCGAGTAGATCTGTTTTGCCAGTTCTATTTGTTGAGCTTTTTGCTCTGTGGTAATCACGCCTTCTTCAACGGCTTTGTTCAACGATTCGGTTAATTCAAAGATTCTTACTCCAATTAGTGGGTCTCCAAACAACTTGATTAAAACGAACGTGATTATTGCCAGCAAAAGAGTGTATGTAACCACCGCTTTCATTCCCGACTTTAACTTTTCAGGCATTTCAACAGTCGAAGTGGTATTTGCCACCACAACAGACTGATAGATGGGGACAAGGCTCAAAACAAGAATCATATCCGCGAACAGCGTTCGGGAAACAACAATTGTCAGGTCATCCCCAGTAACGAAGTAATAGATGTTTATAGCAGCGGCTAGTCCAAGAGCAACAAGCGTTACCGTAATCGGTTTTTTGAACAAACCTTATGCTTTTACCAAAGAAGGGAAACGGTATTCAGCTAGTTTGTAGCTACCGAAAAAGATAGCTGTGAAAAGTAAATCGCCCATCAATGTTCCTCGGAAGAAAGGCACCCCCGCAACGTAACTGTTAATCAAGCCAGAAAGGTCTTGCGCATAATAAGGGCTCCCCAGCCAAACTGCACCATTTGTAATGAGAAAGAATAACACAGATCCTGCTAAAGCTCCACCTATTGCAGATAGCATGGTTGGTTTTTTTCTAATAACCTGCCCAATAACAACAATAGCAATGAAACCTCCATATACTGCCCACATCAAACCATGAAATCCGATAAACCAGTCTGACACAAGCATGATTGCTAGGGGAACGATAAAACCTAATGCACGGTTACTGAGCATTGCTCCACCAAAAAGTGCAATGGCTGCAACAGGGCTGAAGTTATAAGGAAGGTTTCCCGAAATGCGCAGCACAGCGGCCAAAACGATAAGGGCTAGAATGAATAAGTTTCTTGAATTCAACATGTCAATAATTTGTGGTAAAGTTAAGTTCTATGATGACTTCTTTTTGTGATGTCGGATGAAGTTTTCCAAATCCTCTGCACCAATACGTTTGGCAATCATTTTTTTGTCCTTATCCAAAAGGTAAATGACTGGGGTTGAGTAGATGTCGTACAGATACTTGTAAGCTGTTTTTTGCTCTGGATCCTCCACGTTTATCCAATCCAAATTATGCTCGTTAATGTATTTAATCCATTCGTCATGCTCTTTGGCGTTGGTGTTTACACCATAAACCTCTATACCAAGTTCGTCTTTGAACTTATCATAGAACTCTTTGACCTTAGGAGTAACTGTCTTGCAATGTCCACAGGTGGGGTCCCAGAAATAGGCAATTGTATAATCTGCAGGGATGGCATGAAGAACCTGTATTTTTCCAGCCGTATCGTTCATAATCAGGTTGGGAGCAACATTGCCAATAAGCGAATAGCTCAATTTCTGAGCACGCTCGCCAATCTTTGCAACCGTAGCAGAATCCGCCCAAAAAGCCTGTCCTGTAAGGTAATAGTTCTGCGCCATGTGAACGAAAACGGCATCCATTCCCATTTGTTTCGAAGTCTCAAAATGGCTTGTAATCCAGAAAACGGTGTATTTGAAAAGCTCCTTATTTTTGAGTGTTTTTTCCACCAACAGCGTTGCTTCCTTAATCACAGAATCAGGAATCTGATAAATGGTCTTGGTCATAAAGCGCTCCAGCTTACTGTGATAAACTGGCGTCCGAATTATACGGTCGTCTGAAAAATCCACATTGTCCCAATAGTGGTCTTTAAAATATCTCCAAGTGAACGTACTATCAATTGTCCCATCTTCCGCCACTGGTGGGTCTGGTACCTCAGGGTCTTTGGATGCTAAGAACACTTTACTCATTAACGCCTGCGGGAAATCAGTGATGAACTTATTCTTATAGTCTTTTACCTCTTGGTCAATGGTGGTCATTTTTACCTTAATCTTTTTGAATTCTGGAGAGTCTCTAAACCCAGTGCTGTCAGCAGCTTGCAATTGTTTTATCTTAGCTGAGAGTGGTTCACTCTTTTTTTTCTGGACGTTTAAAAACTGGAGGTATTTATAGAATCTGGAATTCTCTTTATTCCCAGCAACAGTCATACTTTTTACAGGCGTATCATATTTCGTGGTCATCGAAAACTGTTGGTCGCCATCAATAATTACCTCAAAGTATTTATTATCTGGCGGTAAAACCAAGATATAGATGCCT
>JBLIGB010000035.1:0-10892 GCA_047636795.1 Bacteroidia bacterium
AAGAATAGTGGCCACTTTTCAATAGAAAAATTAGTCTGACGGACCTTCTTTCGAACTGTATAAATCCTTCTTGCTCACAATCTCAACCTCATCTCCGGGCTTCAGCTTTTTGGAAATTGAGCGGTAAGGTGCTGTAATAACTTTATCGCCCAACTCGGCACCAGAAAGCAGTTGGATAAACTCATTGTCCTGAATGCCTGTTTTCACCACTTTAGCAACCGATTTCCCATCGATCACAACAAAAATCAACTCAATCACACCATCAACTTTGTCGATAGCTTCCTCCTCGTCATCACTTTCAGTTTTTTCCTCGCTTTGCTCTTGTAATTCTTTTTTACTTCGGGTGGTTACCGCTTGAATCGGCACAGTAAGAACATTTTTTACTTCACGCGTTCGGATATCAACCGTAGCACTCATTCCAGGGCGGAAAGGAGATTGATCTGGTTGTTTTTCGTTGACCAATGTGGCGTAAGAGTTTCTGAGTACCCGAACATTAACTTCAAAATTAGTTATCTGATCAGTTCCCATCCCAGAAGACATAGCAGAATTGGCAATATTTGTCACAATTCCTTTGAACGTTTTACCTAAATATGCATCTACTTCAATATCGCATGTATCGTTAAAACCAACCCGAATAATATCGTTTTCGTTCACCTCAACGGTAACTTCCATCTCATCCAAATCAGCAATGGTCATAATATCAGAACCTTGCATTTGTGATGTTCCAACCACCCGTTCTCCCTTCTCAAAATTGAGCTTAGAAATGGTTCCGTTAACAGGAGAATAAATTTCTGTTCTAGTAAGACTTTTCTGCGCTTCCTTCAACCCTGCTTGTGCGCTTTTCACTTGGAAACGACTTGCTTTAACGCTTTGGCGTGAAGCCTCGGCATCGCTCTTGGCAACTTCAAATTCGCTTGTAGTTGCATCAAACTCCGATTGCGCCACCACTTTATCCTGGTACAATTTTTTGATTCGCTGAAAGTTGGCAGTTGAGTTTACCAACCTTGCATCTGACTGTGCTAATCGCGATTGCGCATTTGCCAAATTTGCCTTGCTTGTATTCAGCGCGGCTTCTAATCGTTCTACATTCGATTGCTGAATATCTGGATCAATTTTGACTAGTAATTGACCTTCAATCACCTTGTCTCCTTCTTTCACCGGTAATTCCATAATCTCACCAGAAACATCTGGACTGATGATTACTTCCGACTCAGATTGAATTTTCCCGCTTGCAGAAACAGTTTCGACAATGTTCCGTTTGATGACTTCCTCAACGGCTACTTTCGTGGCCGCTTCGCCTCCAACTAAGCCCTTTTTCTTTGCAATGATTACAGCTATAAGCAGCACGATAACCACGGCTACTAGCAGTAAAAGAATCTTGTTGTTTTTCATTTGGTGAGGTCAAAGGTAATTGGTTTCCCTTGGTAGAAATCAAGGACCTTCATTTTGAATATGTAGTCATATTTAGCACGTAACAATTCAGATCGTGAGCGAGTCATATTGTTGGATGAAGTATTAAACTCAAGTGTGTTCATCATTCCAACTTCGTAGCGTTGCTCAGCATATTCAAACGCTTTTTCAGTAGCGTTTACGCTTTTGTCACTTGCATCGTATTGGCGTTTAGCGGCCTGCGCATCGTTATAAGCCTGTTGCACAGAAGAATACAACTGGTTCTTCTGATTTTGTAGCTGTAATTCAGCATTCATTCTACCCAAACGTGCCTTCTTTACAGCCGTTCTGCTTTGCAATCCATTGAAGATTGGAACGCTTAAAGAAAGCCCCACGCTTTCGCTCAGGTTACGCTCCATCTGATTTCCATAAGAAATAGGTGTTCTTTCAAACGTTGTAAAATCGATGTCTTCAAAAGAACTGGAGAAAAATGTGCTCACCGATCCATTCAGGCTCAAGGTTGGCGTGTAGGAAGCAAAAGCAATTTGCTCGCTTTTTCGGGCACTCTCAAGTCTCGCTTCTCTTGCCTTAATTTGTGGCCAGTTATTAAGCGCATGATTGTAAACTGTACCCACAGTTGTGGTTCCCAATTTCTCCATTGGCACCTCGGAATCAGGTCTTTTTATTCTAAAAATTTCAGATGCTGGGAGGTTTAATATTTGCTTCAAAGCCAGTACCGAGGCGCTTAATGCATTCTCCATATTAATAATCTGTAATTCGTTGGATGCCAACTGCGCTTCTACATCAAATGCCGCTCCTGCTGGTAAGGAGCCTGCATCAACCAATTTTTGCGTCCGTATCAGTTGTTCCGCTGTCACTTCCAGTTGGTCCTGAGCAACCAGCAACAGTTCTTCGTTAAACATAATCTGCATAAATGCCGTGGCAATATTCATACTTATATCATTACCAAGCCCTTGCACGTCATACTCAGCTGCAATCAAATCAAGCTGAGATTGTTTAAAAGAGTTTAGCAATCGCAGACCATTGAATAAGGTAACGTTTGAACCAAGTCTCCAATTGTTTGAGTTTACTTGTTCGTTTACAAAAGCGTTGGTTCCTGGATCAATATTTCGACCAAAGTTCATATTGAAACCTCCACTCGCGTTTAGGTTCGGAAACATTTGGGCCAACGCCTGCGTCTTGTCTAACCTAGAAGATTCTTGCTGTAAGACCGACTGTTTTATTTGAATGTTGTTTTCTATTGCGTAGCTAATACAGCGCTCCAAGGTCCATTCTTCATCCGTTTGAGCTTGACTATTAGTAACGCCAAACACAAACACGAATACCACAGTAATACTTCTAATCAAAGTCATGTTTCCTATTTTCACGCTCCAAAATTAACTAAATGACTTCGGCACAAGTTGTTTTGAACTATCGTTGCTCATAATAATTGTTAAGCGCAGATACATGATTATCGTTAGGCAAGCGCTTGCAACCCAAAATCTTGCTCTCGCAATTGCAAATAAATTTTTCATGTTTGCAATTTCTACATGTTTATCCGCGAGCTACAGGCTGATTTCTAATTTTATCCATTAGATGCTCCGCCACATTTACATCGTATTTCTAATTTTAGTGTTCACCACTACAGGCGGAATAGCACAACACTACAATTTCAAGCAGTATTCCGTTGAGGAAGGCTTACCCAGAAGTGGTGTTTATTGCTTACTGCAAGATAGCCGCGGCTTTTTGTGGACGGGAACCGAAGGTGGAGGACTTTCCCGCTTTGACGGAAGGGAATTCGTCACGTTCACTATTGGAAATGGCCTTCCAGACAATACCATCCGCTCCCTTTTTGAAGACAAGGCTGGCAACCTTTGGATTGGCACAAATGGCCACGGACTTTGCCGATACGATGGTCTCAATTTTAAAACGTTTACAACGGACAATGGCCTTTCCAACGATTATATCCGCTGCATAACACAAGGAACCGATGGCGATATCTGGATTGGCACTTTCGGTGGCGGAATCAACCGCTTGCGTTTTGAAAATGACTCTCTTTCTGTAACCGTTTTTGATAAAGACGGTCCGCTCAAAAGCGATAATGTGCGTGCTAGTCTTACCGATTCAAAGGGGAAACTCTGGTTTGGAACGGATGAAGGGCTTTGCTCGTTTGAAAACGGAACCTGGAACTACCTGAGCAAAGATGATGGGCTCCCACACCAACGTGTGCTTGTGCTTTACGAAGATGAACTACAAAACCTTTGGGTTGGTACGCAGCGCGGAGCGAGCAAAATGGTGCCTGATGGTTTTCAGAATTTCTTTGTGGAAGATGGACTTGCCCACAACCGAATTCGCGGAATTTCCGAAGATAACTTGGGCAATATTTGGTTTGGGACACAGGATGGTGTTTCGCGTTTCAACGGAGAAGAATTCCTAACCTTCACAGAAAAAAACGGGCTGAGTAATGATCGAATCCGATACATCACCAAAGACCGATCGGGCAATATTTGGTTCGGCACTTTTTTCGGTGGAATCTGTCGCTTTTCTGGAGAGGAGTTTATTCACTTTACAGAAGAAGATGGTATCAGCAACAATCAGGTGCTTTCCATTTTCAACAACAACGATGGCGACCTGTGGCTGGGTACGCTTGAGGGTATAACCGAACTTAAACCCCAAGAAAACGGAACTTGGAAAGTGGAGCGTAATCCACTTGGGGATGTATTTAACAAGCGAAGTATTAACACAATTGTAGGTGCGCCAAATAATGAGATTTGGTTTGGGTCGGACAACGGAATTCTAGTTAAAAAGGGCAAAGAAATCACGCGTTTAAATACGGATGGTCAACCGTTAGAGGAAAACGTGACAGCCATTTTTATTGAGCCCGAAGGGCATATTTGGGTGGGCAGCGACCAAGGAGTTACGCGATTTGAAAAGACCGAAAATGGCTTCGGTTTCAATCAGTATCACAGTAATCCGAACATTAACGAAAGTGAAGTTTCCAGTATCGTTCAGGATCGATTCGGTCGTGTTTGGATTGGTTATTTGAGTTCAAAAATTGTGGTGTTTGAAAACGACTGGTTTACAGAAGTAGATGTGCCTAGCACATTGAAAGACGTTTCTTCGTTGAAAGAAGATTCAAACGGATTCATTTGGGTTTCGACCGAAGGCGCTGGCTTATTCCGTTGCCGTCTTTCAACCGATTCTATCTCCGCAAAAGATTTTGAGCATTTCGGTAAAGAGCAAGGACTTTCTTCAAGCGATATTCATCAGCTGATTTTCGATGCAGAAGGAAACCTTTGGGTAGGAACGGCATCTGGGGTCGACCAATTGCTTCTCAATAATCGGTCAGAAATAAAGGACATTCTGCATTTCGGTATGAGCGAAGGATTTATCGGAACAGAAACCAATGAGAACGCATCTTGCCTAGATAATTCAGGAGGAACTTGGTTCGGTACCATCCGTGGTGCAACGCGCTACAATCCTGCCGCAAAACCAGTAAATGCGGTAGAAAACCTTATTCACATTACCGAGGTCAATCTAGAATTTGCCAACGAAAACTGGCGAAAAAGTGAATATTCTGATGGCGTTGAAGGTTATTTCGATTTGCCCAAAAACCTCCACCTACCTTATGCAGAAAACAACCTAGCTATAGGTTATAACGGAATTAATCTCAGATCCCCATCACACGTAAAATACCAGTGGAAATTGGAAGGCTTTAGTGATGAATGGTCCTTGATTGAGGGTAAGAATAATCACTCGTTTACCAATTTGAGCCCAGGAGAATATCTATTTAAGGTTCGCTCGGCAAATGCTGCTGGTATTTGGAATAAAACGCCATCAACATTCACATTTAAAATAGAACCTCCTTTTTGGATGAAATGGTGGTTCATCGCTTTATGTGCACTGGTGTTGATTGCGCTTGTATTTGTCGTACTTAAAATCCGAGAAACACGCCATCTGGCCGAAACACAGAAGCTTCAAGGAATGGTGGACGAGCGCACCAAGGAATTGCGTCACGAAAAGGAGCGTTCGGATGAATTGCTGCTCAATATTCTCCCGTTGGAAACAGCCGAAGAGCTGAAGAAAAACGGCTACGCATCCGTCCAACAATACGATATGGTTTCGGTGCTTTTTACTGACTTCGTAGGATTCACCACTATAACCGAGGGTATATCCCATCAAGAATTGGTGAGTTCCTTGGATCAACATTTTCGCTTATTTGATGGCGTAATGGACAAGTACCACATTGAAAAGATTAAAACCATTGGCGATGCGTATATGGCCGCTGGTGGTATTCCAACACGCACCATCACCAACCCTATGGCGGTTGCTGCTGCTGGGTTGGAAATGATTCACCTTCTGTTGGAACTGAACCGAAAGAAAGAGCTGAGAGGAGAGAAAGCGTGGAAGCTCCGTTTGGGAATTCACACAGGGAGCGTGATTTCGGGTGTTGTAGGCAAGAATAAGTTCGCTTTCGATATTTGGGGAGATGCTGTAAACACCGCAGCGCGTATGGAAAGCAGTGGCGATGCCATGCGCGTGAACATAAGCGGTTCAACGTATAATTTGGTGAAGGACTATTTTGAATGTACGTCTCGCGGAAAGATTAAGGCGAAAAACAAAGGCGAGATCGAAATGTATTTTGTGAATAGACTTAAACCTGAGTACAGCGATGGGGAAGGTGGTTTTCTGGCAAATTCAATTTTTATGGAGGTTCTCCGTGAGGAAAATAAAAAAAGTTTATCTTAGATTAAACCTTGGTAGCGTTATTGGCGTCTTACCCAAACAAACTTTAAAAAAAACAGGCATGAAAAAGATGATGGCAACAATTGGCGTAGCGGCACTTCTAGTAGGAAGCAGCTTCGCACAAAACGCACAAACCGCTCCAGCTAAAAAGACGGAATTCAGAAAGGAAAAGCGTAAGGATATGATGGCTGATATTCCTAATTTGACCGAAGACCAGACGGCACGAATAAAAAAAATTAAAGGGGAAGCCCGCAAAAAAGCTGAGCCACAACGCAAGGAAATGAAAGATCTTCGTTCTAAGTTGGGTACGTTAAAAATGGCCGAGAAACCAGATATGAAACAGATTAATAGCTTGATTGACCAATTAGCAAAAATGAAGGCTGAAATGGAGAAATCGAGAACGGTATATGAGTTGGAAGTGAGACGCATTCTTACACCAGAACAACGTAAAGTGGTTGATGCGCAACGCAACGAGAAAATGGAAATACGTGATAAAAAGTACATAGAACGTAAAGAAATAAACCAGGCCAAATAAATCTTGAACTAGACCTAGTAGGTTTTCAAAACGCACTAGGTCTATTTCCTGTAAGCCCGCGCTCAATTGAGTTGCGGGCTTACTTTTATACAATGAAATCACCTCTCCCAATTTTTGCCTGCCTACTCCTATTTGCTTGCCAAAATCCTACTCCATCGGATATGAAAGCCGAAGAAAAGATTACAACCGTACTTGCCGAGCAACAGGAATGTTGGAATAAAGGCAACATCGACTGTTTTATGGAAGGCTATTGGAAGTCTGATTCGCTCAGGTTTATTGGTAAATCAGGTATTAATCTTGGTTGGCAAGCAACACTCGATAATTACGAAAAGTCATACCCAGATAAAGCTGCCATGGGTAAATTGGAGTTTGACATTCTAAACCTTGAGCCAATGGGAACAGAGAATTATCTCGTTACTGGAAAGTGGAAACTCATCCGCGCGGAAGACGAACCTAACGGTCTTTTTACACTGATTTGGAAGAGGTTTGGTGATGAGTGGGAAATCATCTACGACCATTCGAGTTAATGCATATTGAACCTTTTTTTAAGAACGATTGTTATAATTGATGTTTAAACATTAAATTTACGGCATGACACGTTCAATACACAAAATCATTCCCGCCCAAAAAGTAAACATGGGAGGTATTATCCTAGATCAATCTTTGCCAGTGAATGGCATTGAGCAAATAGACCCGTTCTTACTTATACACCATTGGGCAAGCGTATTGCCTGGCGGACAAAAGGAAAAAGAAGCAGGCGTTGGGCCACATCCTCACCGAGGCTTCTCTCCCGTTTCACTCATCTTTAAAGGAGCAGTTAATCATCGAGATTCGCTTGGAACCACTAGCTTGATTGAAGCTGGCGGAGCGCAATGGATGAATAGCGGAAAAGGTATTATCCATAGCGAGAGACCACCAAAAGAACTTGCTGAAAACGGTGGCGATTTTGAGTTAATCCAATTCTGGGCAAACACACCTGCCAATAAAAAGCTAGAACCAGCCAAGTATCAGCCGTTAACTGCTGAGAAAACGCCTTGGATTACTTCCGAGGATGGAAAAGTGAAAGCTGGAATTGTTGCTGGTGAAACACTTGGGAAAACAGGCCCAATTGAGTTGATGACGCCCATGTTAGTAATGCGGTTTGAGATTGGAAAGGGTGGAAAGATGGAAGTGCCAATTCCTAAGAATTTCAACGCAATACTTTACCTATTAGATGGAAAAGCGGAGATAAATGGAGAGCGCCATGCAGGCGGAAAAGACCTTGTTTGGTTTAAGAACGATGGAGAAAGTATTTCTCTTGAAGGGCTGGAAGAAACACGAGCAATCTTACTCGCAGGCGAACCGATTGACGAACCTCTAGCTACTTATGGCCCTTTTGTAATGAACAATCAAACCCAGATAATGGAAGCGCTGCGCGATTACCAAATGGGTAAAATGGGAGTTCTTATTGAAGAATTTGATTCATGAGGCGTAAAGACTTCATACGAAATATGAGTTTAATAGGAGCCGGATTAAGTCTGGCTCCTTGGAACTTGGCTACTGCGAATTCTTCCATCCAAAGGTTTCAATTACCGCCAGCTTCCATACATATTCCGCATGGCAATTTTGCAGCTAATCAATTGGAAACACTTAGTATTTCTGAACTAGATATGGAATGTTCCGTGCAGCATTTTATGCGAAACGGTATTGATAAGTCAACTAACGACCTCATAGTATATACCTTCTCCAAAGAAGATGAAATCTTGAATTTGGGTTTTTGTCAAAATACGTGGTCTGTAGATGGCGAGATTGAAGGTCTCAAACTATCAACTTCTTCAAACAAGGTTGTACTACGCAATGCTGATTACGAATTGAAACTCGAAGTCGATTCCTCAGAAATAGCGTTGTGTAAATTGAACTGAAACACGACTTTCGTTTTACTCATTCAATCCATCCAAACCATGAAAGCAGCTGTTACCCAACAGGCAGGAACGCCAGACGTTATCGAAATACTGAATGTTCCAAAACCAGAAGTTAAAGAAGGTTGGGTTCTCATAAGGATAAAAGCTTTTGGCCTCAATCGTTCCGAACTCTTTACCCGCCAGGGCGATTCTCCAGATGTTACCTTTCCAAGAATTCAGGGAATAGAATGCGTTGGCTTGGTTGAGGAAGACTCGTCTGGTACATTTCAGACCGGACAAAAAGTAGCTGCCGTTATGGGCGGAATGGGAAGAGATTTCGATGGTAGCTATGCCGAGTACGTTTCAGTTCCCTTGTCAATCGTCATTCCGTTTAGAAGCGATTTAGCTTGGAAGGTTCTTGGGGCCATTCCTGAAATGTTTCAGACCGTTTCTGGTTCATTGCACCAAGCTTTAGAAATTGAAAAAGGTGAAACGCTTCTCATAAGAGGCGGAACATCTTCTATTGGTTTGCTGGCTTGTCAGCTTGCTAAAACTCTTGGAGTTACAGTTTTTTCTACAACTAGGAACCCAGCTAAAACTGACTTCCTAAAGGAAAATGGTGCCGACCATGTGCTGATTGACGATGGAACTGTTGCTGATGGTTTACGAGCTATTTATCCGAAGGGCGTGAACAAGGTTCTCGAACTCATTGGAACACGAACGCTCAAAGATTCTTTGAAATGCATTGCGCCTCGCGGTGTGGTTTGCATGACCGGAATTCTAAGTGGCGAATGGACTATGAAAGAGTTTACGCCAATGGGCGATATTCCATCTACTGGTCGCCTCACTGTCTTTATGAGTGATGCGGAGAATATAGCGCCCGAATTACTTCAAGAGTTTATTGACGCAGTTGCCAATGGAACCGTCAAACTGAATTTGGATAGAACCTTCAAACTCGATGATATTGCCGAGGCTCACGCCTACATGGAAAGTAACAAGGCCAAAGGAAAACTGGTGGTAGAACTCTGATAGTACTTGATTTAAGTACATTCAGTCCTTCCAACTAAAAGACAATTATGCAAAAAGGAATGATAAAAGTAAGCGTGCTGTATCCTAACGGAGACGGAAAGAAATTCGATATGGATTACTATTCAACCAAACATGTAGCCTTGCTTGGAGAACTGTTGGGCGATGCCATAAAAGGAGCCACAATTGAAATGGGATTAGCCGGAGGAGCACCTGGTTCTCCTGCTCCTTTTGCAGCCGTTGGCAACCTTTATTTCGAAAATCTAGAGGCTTTCCAAAATTCTTTTGGTCCAAACGCTGAAAAAATCATGGGAGACCTTCCGAATTTCACCAATATCGAACCTGCTATGCAAATTGCTGAAGTAGTGGTGTAAATCCATCATTATAGTATTGCAATTTTAAAGCTCACCTTGCATTAGCAAAGTGGGCTTTTTGTTTTCAATTGCTTCACCTTAAAAACGCACTTTCATGAAAATGCTTCTCATTTCTGGTGCCATTATCGCCAACATCCTTACCAATATTGGTTTCAAATACTCTGCACTGAATGAAGCAGTCCCTTCTAAAAAATGGGGCTTTTTAGGAGTTGGGTTAATCTTCGGGCTCATCAATTCAGTTCTTTTCGCAGAATCATTGCGGTTCCTTCCTTGCAAGTAGCAAGTACCGTGTTCTTCTCACTCACCATTGTTGGGCTGTATGCCGTAGCAGTTTTCTGGTTCGATGAACCCGTTACCATGCTTAAACTGGTGGGTGCTCTGGTGGTAACCATTGGGGTGATTATGATGTCGGTTTAGCGGTATTGAAACACTTAGCTTACCTTATAAGCCTAAAAAGGCAACTATGCCATTGGCCAAAAAAGCACTCCTTCTTGTCTTAATTCTTTTAGCAGGATTCGTCCTTTACACCTTTATTTCCACAGGTTTTTTCAGAACGGTAGAAAATAGTTTTGAAGGAGAAGTGATAAAGGAAATTGCACTGAAGGGTGCGGAGGACATTACTATTAGCTACACAGATAGTTTTGCGCTTATCTCTGCTACAGCCAAATTGCAGTTTCCACCCATTGGACAAGAACATGGTGGTCTGTATCTGATGGAGTTGAAAAGTGGAGACTTCGTTGTCAAACACCTAACTGCTGATTTCGCATTGCCATTTGCGCCTCATGGTATTTCCATGCTCAAGACGAATAGCACGTACACGGTTGCGGTTGTCAATCATACCGTAGAAGGCCATACCATTGAGTTTTTCTCGTTGTATGATGAAAAGCTTACCCATATCCGAACTCAGAAATCTACTTCGCTGATTAGCCCGAACGATATTGT
>JBLIGB010000036.1:0-10883 GCA_047636795.1 Bacteroidia bacterium
CCAAGGCTAGGATAATATCCTTTCCTTGGGTTTATAGATTTTACATCAGAAGTGAATCATCGACTAAGTTCGGTAGCGTTACCTTTAATTTCGGTTCTGCTTCCATGGCTCGCTGAATTGCAAAAATCGCCTCTTCATTGCGTGCCCAACTCCTACGCGAGATACCGTTGTTCACATCCCAGTGAAGCATCATTCTAAGCCTTCGGTCGGCATCGTCAGAGCCATCTAAAAGCATTCCGAAACCACCGTTCACAACTTCGCCCCAACCAACGCCACCACCATTGTGAAGACTTATCCAGGTTGCTCCGCGAAAGGCATCACCTACAAAATTCTGGATAGCCATATCAGCAGTGAATTGCGAACCATCATAAATGTTAGATGTTTCACGATAGGGCGAATCTGTACCCGAGACATCATGATGATCTCGACCTAAAATTACAGGTCCGATCTTTCCTTCGTTAATAGCTTTATTAAAAGCTGCAGCAATCTTAATTCGTCCTTCGGCATCTGCATAGAGGATACGTGCTTGCGAGCCAACTACTAGTTTGTTTTTCTGCGCTTCGCGAACCCAAAGCAAATTGTCCTTAAGCTGACCGCGAATTTCTGGTGGAGCGCTTAAAAGCATCTCCTCAATTACTTCCGCAGCAATGTCATCAGTTGCTTGAAGGTCCTCTTCTTTCCCAGAAGCACATACCCAGCGGAAAGGCCCAAAACCATAGTCGAAACACATCGGACCCATAATGTCTTGCACATAACTCGAATAGATGAATGAACCATCTTCATTCAATATATCTGCCTTGGCACGGCTTGCTTCTAACAGAAATGCATTCCCATAATCGAAGAAATACATGCCGTTTCCAGCTAGTTTATTAATGGCCAAAACCTGTCTGCGAAGTGTTTCGTGAATACGCTTTTTGAAAGCTCCCGGCTCATTTGTTATTAACGCATTGCTTTCCTCGTACGTCAAGTCAACAGGATAATAACCACCCGCCCAAGGGTTGTGTAAGGATGTTTGGTCAGAACCCAAATCCACTTTGATGTTTCGTTCTGCTAAGCGTTCCCAGAGGTCAACTACATTGCCAACAAAAGCAATGCTTCGGGCGTTATCAGATGCTTGAAATTCAAGAGCGGTGTCTATGCACACGTCAACATCATCAATTAACTCATCTACCCAACCTTGTGAGTGACGTTTTTCAGCAGCGGTAGCATTTACCTCAGCACAAATAGTAACCACTCCAGCAATATTGCCAGCCTTTGGTTGTGCTCCGCTCATTCCTCCGAGACCACTAGTAACAAATAAAGGAGTTCGGTTTTCTGCTCCAATTTTCCTCACCGCATTTAAAACGGTAATGGTGGTTCCATGCACAATGCCTTGTGGACCGATGTACATGTAAGACCCAGCAGTCATCTGCCCGTATTGCGTTACGCCCAATGCATTGAATTTCTCCCAATCGTCAGGCTTACTGTAATTCGGAATCATCATGCCGTTGGTAACTACAACTCGCGGAGCCTCTTTGTGACTAGGGTATAACCCCATCGGATGACCACTGTAAATGGCCAATGTTTGATCTTCGGTCATCTCCGAGAGGTAACTCATCACTAAACGGTATTGCGCCCAGTTTTGGAAAACACCCCCGTTTCCGCCATACGTTATTAGTTCCTGCGGATGCTGCGCAACGGATGGATCCAAGTTATTCTGAATCATCAGCATAATGGCGCCTGCCTGTGCACATTTGGCTGGATATTCGGAAATCGACCTTGCGTAAATTTCATGCTCTGGCATGAAACGATACATGTAAATACGCCCGTATTCCTTCAGTTCGTTTCGGAATTCTTCAACAAGTTCAGCATGCCATTCCTTCGGAAAATACCTCAAGGCATTTCTCAGTGCTAATTTTTTCTCATCAGTAGAAAGAATATCTTTCCGCTTAGGGGCATGACTGTATTTGGAGGCTGGCGTTTTAGCCTTCGGCAATTCTATCGGAATTCCTTCCGCTACTTCTGCTTTAAAATCCATTGATGGTTAACGTATTGGTTATTATTAGAGAATTAAGATTTACTTTTTTTCAATTCGTCCAGATTTTTTGTTGAAACCATAGGGGCAATGCTTACAGCTGTTTTTACAGCAGTAGCCACGCTTTAGCAGATACTTATCTGTAAAAACAATGTAGCCCTCCTTAGAATAGTAAAAGTCCTCGGGGTCGAGAGTTGGTCGCCCGAAATAATCATCCATTTCATTCACGTTTACAAAGTAAACAAGAAACAGGGCTAAGGGTTGTAGCTTCATTTCTTTGCTTTTCCTTTGCATCAATGGACACCATCGATTACGCCAAATCGTATAAACCTGCTGGTTCGCCCGTTCAGGAAGTGAATGACCCAACTCTGAAAGGTTCAGGTGTTCGGTTGCTGATAAAGCGCGATGACCTGATACACGAGCACATCAGTGGCAACAAATGGCGAAAGCTGAAGCATAATATTTCGGAGGCCATTCATCAGAATCATCATACGATTCTCACGTTTGGTGGTGCATATAGCAATCACATTTCGGCTACTGCCTATACATGTAAAAAGGTCGGTTTAGAGAGCATTGGAATTATTCGTGGTGAAGATGATTCGACTAATCCGACATTGAATTTTGCTCGCGAAAATGGAATGCAGTTAGAATTTGTTTCCAGAGAAGATTATCGAAGGAAGAATGAAGATGAATTTCTTGATGAATTGGAACAACGCTTCGGACGATTCTTCTTGGTTCCTGAAGGTGGCGCAAACGGTCTAGGTGTACGAGGTTGCGCAGAGATTCTATCTGAAGTTGAAGAGCAATTTGATATTGTTTGCTGCGCGGCTGGTACAGCAACAACGCTTGCAGGATTAGCAATCACACTAAAAGAAAACCAGAAATTGATTGGCTTTCCTACGTTGAAAGGTGGAGGTTTCCTCAAAGAAGAAGCTGAACGGTTGATTGGAGAATCTCGTCTTGTTTCCCTGAGCGTAGTCGAAGGGTCAAATGGTTTCGACTGCGCTCAACCAAGTTTTGAACTTACCACCGACTATCACTTTGGGGGCTACGCCAAACTAAAGCCTGAATTACTCGAGTTCATAAATGGTTTTACTGAACGAACAGGCATCCCGCTCGACCCAATCTACACGAGTAAAATGATGTTTGGTATGTACGACCTAATATTAAAAGGCCATTTCGCAAGTGGCACAACCATCTTGGCAGTGCATACAGGCGGCTTGCAAGGATGGCAAGGAATGAAGCATCGCGGCTTGGTCTGATTAACACGACTGTGTTTAAAACATCAACGTAAATTAAACGTTTATTCTCGCGAGGCATCTAATTTTGACTCATGCGTATTTTTCTCTCATACATACTCATCACCTTGCAGCTGTTGGCTTCGGCCCAAAGTAGCAACAGGAAAGGTTCTGTTGAGAAAATCACGCGCAGTGATTACATCAATATGTACGCGCCTTTTGCGGTAAAGGAAATGCTACAGAGTGGCGTTCCGGCCAGTATTACGTTGGCTCAGGGAATTTTAGAAAGTGGAGATGGAAATAGCGCCCTCTCGCGAAACGCGAATAACCACTTCGGAATTAAATGCCACGGATTGTGGGAGGGAGAAAAGTATTACATGGATGATGATGCCAAAGGCGAGTGCTTCCGTGTATATACCAGCGTGTTTGAGAGCTATCGCGATCATTCAGAATTTTTAAGTGGCAGAAGTCGATATGCTTCGCTGTTTGAACTGAGAACAACCGATTACAAAGGTTGGGCTCATGGCCTGAAAAAGGCAGGATATGCCACCAATCCTAAATATCCAGCTCTGCTAATCAAGATTATTGAAGAGAATGCTCTTGCCAAATACGACAGGATGAAATCTCCACCTGAAGGAGCTGAAATTCCTGAAGTAAATGTAGCGGTGGGAGATAATCAGAACTCTGATATTCCGAAAGAGGCGATTGTTTCAACCTCGCAAAGACAGATGTATTTGCGAAACGAAATTCGGTATGTCCGAGTGGAAGAAGGCGACACCTATGAAACTCTAGAGCGAATTACTCAAGTTCGGAAACGGAGAATTTTGAAGTATAACGACAAGGCGAATAGTGCCCCTTTGGTTGCTGGCGAGCTCATTTATTTGCAACCGAAACGCGGTAAGAATCGGAATCACAGCTATCACATCATAGCCAAAGGAGAAACACTACGGTGGGTTTCTCAGGAGTATGGCATTCAAATGAAGTATCTGTACAAGCACAACGAGTTCAGTCTTGGCGAAGAACCCGTAGTTGGTCAGAAGGTATGGCTACGAAAACGTAAGCGAAACGAGTATTAAACGCCCGTATAGTTGAAAGGTGTTATTACACGCATTTCCTCTTTTATTTCTTTCGAAACATCCAATGAGCCGATGAATTCAAGCATCGCTTTTTCATTCAACTTGGCGTTGGTTCGGCTGAATGCTTTCAACGCTTCGTACGGCTTCGGATAACCTTCTCTTCTCAAAATAGTCTGAATCGCTTCTGCTACTACTACCCAATTGTCTTCAAGCTCTTGACGAATATTCTCTTCATGAATTAGAAGTTTTCCAAGGCCCCTTAAAGTGGAATTAAAAGCAATTACCGTGTAACCTAATGGTACACCAATGTTTCGTAGAACCGTGCTGTCGGTTAAGTCTCGCTGCAATCGCGAAACGGGAAGTTTTTCAGCCAAGTGACCGAAAAGTGCATTGGCCAAACCAATGTTTCCTTCAGAGTTTTCAAAATCGATTGGATTTACCTTATGCGGCATAGCCGAAGAACCTACTTCGCCTTCCTTAATTTTCTGCTTGAAAAGATTGTTGGAAACATAAGTCCAGACATCTCTGTCTAAATCGAGGATGATTGTGTTGATTCTTCTTAGTGCATCGCACCAAGCAGCAATATTGTCGTAATGCTCAATTTGAGTGGTTGTCTGTGAACGGCTTAAACTGAGGGTTTCGTTGACAAATTTGTTTCCGAAATCAACCCAATTCAATTTTGGATAGGCAACTAGGTGTGCATTAAAATTTCCTGTAGCACCACCGAATTTTGCTGAGAATGGAACAGCCAATAGCTGCTTTTTCTGTGCCTCTAATCGCTCCACAAAAACAAAAACCTCTTTACCCATTCGGGTTGGAGAAGCTGGTTGTCCATGCGTTCTAGCCAACAACGGAATATCCTTCCATTCTGTAGCTAACGACTTCAATTTTGCAATCAACTCATCCAACAATGGAAGGTAAACCTGTTCGGTCGCTTCCTTTATCATCAACGGAGTTGCCGTATTGTTGATATCCTGACTGGTCAACCCAAAATGAACAAACTCCATCTGATTGCCAATTCCGAGAACTTCCATTTTCTCTTTGATGAGATATTCTACCGCTTTCACATCGTGATTGGTAGTTTTCTCAATCTCCTTTACGCGTTGCGAATCGGCTTCAGAAATTTCAGAATAAATTGTTCGGAGCGTTGAAAATAATGACTTGTCAAAATCTTTGAGTTGCGGCAATGGCAGCTCGCAAAGCTGGATGAAATACTCTATTTCAACTCGCACACGATACTTAATCAGCGCAGCTTCAGAGAAAAAATCAGAGAGCGTTTCGGTGTGTCTTCGGTAACGCCCATCAATTGGCGAAACGGCATTAAGGACATTCAATTGCATGTTTCTTATTCAAATGGGATAAAAGGAAATGTTACTTCCAAGGATGCGCTGATTTTACACGGATAAAATCATTTTTATCTGTGGGAATCTTTGAATCAGTGGCTAATTCATGTTTGACAAGTCGTTTGAACAGTAACTTTGACCAAGCGTGAAATTAGCGATTTTTGAGGTGCAATTTTGAGACAAACAGCAGAGAAAATAAAGGTTTCAGCCGTATCGTATGCGAATTCGTACCCATTCATTTTTGGGTTAATGAACCATGCTGTAATCGAGCAAATCGATTTACAGCTTGATACACCATCTGATTGTGCGAATAAGCTACTCGCTGGCGAAGTTGACCTTGGGCTAGTACCTGTGGCTATTATTCCGCAGTTAACCGAATCCCACATTATTTCGGATTGCTGCATTGGCGCGGACGGTGTAGTGGAAACTGTCTGTTTGTTTAGTGAAGTTCCTCTAGATGAAATTGACGAAGTGATACTTGATTATCAATCACGGACTTCAGTACAGTTAGTTCAGCTTCTTGCTGAAAAGCATTGGAAAATCACGCCAAAGTGGAAACAGGCGGACGACAATTTTATTCAGGATATAAAAGGAAGGACTGCTGGGGTTGTTATTGGAGACCGGGCATTTCCGCTGCGAGACAAGTTTCCCATTATTAAAGACTTAGCGGAAGAATGGAAAAGCCTGACGGGCTTGCCATTTGTATTTGCCTGCTGGGTGAGTAATAAGCCGTTGAGCCCAGAGTTTGTTTCGGAGTTTCAGGGGGCATTAAATTTCGGTTTAAGCAATAAGAAAGAAGCCATAGATTTATTGGCAAATGAGAATCACGAAACCCTGATACGGTATGTGGAAAAGGTGATTAGTTATAAACTTGATGATAAAAAGCGCCAAGCCATGAAACTTTTTCATCACTGGTTGAGTAAATCCCTATAGGGTATTGAAATCCCGTTCTAGCAGTCCGTTTCAACGCTTTACGAATCGTTAATTTTAGCCTCAAACCCGCAACCTCATGAGATCGATTATTACGCTTGTTGTACTCGTTTTTTGTTTTCAAACCATTCATTTTTCTGCTTCGGGGCAATTATTTAAAGGGCCTGATAAAATCAAGATGCTACAGGCTAAGTCCAGCATCACTGATGGTGATTACCATGGCGCGCTTAGAATATATCGCGAACTATACTCAGACCACGGAACTGATGCTATGCTCAATTGGCGTATGGCGGAATGCTACCTAGGATTGAATCAAGGACAAGATGCCTTGTCGTATTTGCAAAAGGCTCAGGAATCGAATCCAGAAATTAATGAGGATTTAGAGTTTAACATGGGATTAGCTTATCGAATGGTTGCATATCAGAAGAAGGCTATCGTTCATTTAGACAAATATTTAGCCAACGATAAGTTGTCAAAGACAGACATTGTAAAGGCCAATGCTCTTAAATATAAGTGCGAGGCTACAATTGAGCTTAGAGCTAACCCTGTTGATGTTAAGATAGAGTCTGCAGGTGTTGGTGTTAATACAGATGAAAACCACGAATATCATCCTTCGGTAACGGCTGATGGGAAGATTATGGTCTTCACCTCTAGGAGGGAAGGTACGGAAGGCGGTAATCGTTACGAAGTAGACAACGATTGGTACGAAGACATTTATATCTCTTATTGGGTCGATAGTCTGGAAGGTTGGTCTCAAGCAGTACCGATTCCAGGTTCAATCAATACAAATGGGCATGATGCTAACCTCAGTATTTCGCCTGATGGCCGCCAACTTTTCACTTTCAGGAATCAAAATGCTGGAGACATTTTCGTGTCTAAAACTAGGATGAATAAAGGTGCTAGCGAAGCAATTGTAGATGGGTCTTCGGACGCTGCACGACTAATGAGTCTTAATCGTTGGTCTAAAGCGTATTCGCTTGGCAAGAATGTAAATAGCGGTTACTTCGATAGTAACGCTTCGGTTTCGGGAGATGGAAAAGTGATGTATTTCGTTTCGGAACGTCCGAAGGGAAAAGGAAACGGAGACATTTGGATGTCGAAGGCTAATTCTACTACAAGTTGGCAAACAGCTGTTAACCTACTGGATGTGAATACGATTGAAGATGAGAAAGGCGTTTTTATTGCCGCAGATGGTAAAACAATCTTCTTCAGCAGTAAAGGACATAAAAATATGGGCGGTTACGACATATTCAAATCCGTAAAGCAAGAAGATGGCTCTTGGAGCGAGGCGCAGAACTTAGGATACCCGATTAACACGCCTGGTGATGAAGTTGACTTCACACTTACTGCTGATGGCAAGACCGCTTATTACAGTACCAAAGGCTCTGTAAATGGTAAGTTTGATATTATGAAGATTGATTTGAGTAATTATATGCTCGTTTCGCCAGCTAAGATTGACGAGTAACTCTCGATTATGATTGTAAAAGAGCCTAAAGAAAATATTCCCTCCAAATATGGTTGGGTCTACTTCGCGATATTTTGGTCGACTTTCATGATTCTGATTATGGGCGTTGCAGATCCGTGGTATAATGATGAAGCCGTCACCGTAAATTCGATTACGCCTCACCTCATTGTGTGGATTCCGTTGGGTTTCCTAGTCGGTTTGTTGCAACGTTATCTTGCAAAAAGGGCAGTCAAAAAAAGTGATGAGTAATTACTTCGTCTCCGGATTGTAATCTGTTTCGTCAGATACCTTTTCGAGTTCTTTGCCTTCGAGAAGGCCATCTAGAAATTTCTCAAAAGCCTTCAAACTTGGTGGTGGGCTGCTTCTATTGACAACCTTTTTTCTCTTTCCGTTCAGGTTTACTTCTGTTATAGACGAAGGGAAATCAGTGATTAGAGTAGGGTACAGACTGTCTAATTTGAAGTAGCTGTATTCCGAAATTTTATTCTTTATCTCAAGAACTTCATTTGCTGAGATAAGCATTTTGTAAGTCCCGATTTTGTCCACAAAACCTTTCCCGACATATTTCACCTCGCCATTATCCATGAATGTTACCTTATACATTGGGCATCGGCCGTAGCAAGCTGTTCGTTCGATGGAAGCCAATATTTGTGGTTCCGTTTGTTTCGTAGTCTCAACAGTGCTTTCTGAAACTGAGTTTGACGTAGTTTCTTTTGTGCTTGTACAGCTTACGGCAAGCAATACTACTAAGCTTATAGCTAAGACTGGAAATAGATTTTTCATATCTGAATGTTTTATCGGCAAAAGCCAAAACCCTACCAGACTATTTTTTCTTCTTAGCCTTGGGTGCCTGATATCCACGTTGCTTGGCCATATCCTCCAATCGTTTTTGGAAACCAGACGTCTTTTTGGGCTTCTTTTGATTCTCCTTTAGTTTCTTGTGAATGGCCTCGTCATCAACCAAGAATTTAAAAGCGTAATTCTGCCCAAACGTTACCATGTTTGCCAAGAAGTAGTAGTAACTCAATCCAGAAGCATAGTTGTTAAACCAACCAAGCATCATCACAGGCATCAAGTACATCATCCATTTCATTTGCTCCATCTGCGGGTTTCCTGCCTGCATGCTCATATTTGATCGCGTATAAATGATGGTTGAAACAGTCATTAAAAGCGTGAAAAGACTGATGTGATCACCATAAAACGGGATGTCAAATGGAAGGTCGTAAATACTATCGTAGCTACTTAAATCATCCGCCCAAAGGAAGCTCTGCTGACGGAGTTCGATAGATGCTGGAAAGAATCGGAATAGCGCAATTAGAATTGGCATTTGAAACAACATTGGCAAACAGCCTCCAAGTGGATTAACGCCAGCCTTGCTGTACAGGGCCATGGTGGCTTGCTGCTTCGCCATTGGGTCATCCTTGCCTTCAAACTTCTCGTTAATTTCTTCAATCTCTGGCTTCAGCACACGCATTTTTGCGGTACTCATATATGCCTTGTACGTAAATGGCATCAGTACCATTTTGATAGCCAGGGTAAGAATCAGAATGATAATTCCATATCCAAGACCCGTATCTTTCAAAAGGTTGAACAATGGAATAACGGCAAATTGATTTACCCATCCGAAAATCCCCCAACCTAACGGTACCATGTTTTCAAGTCCTAGTTCTAGGTCTTTGAGAGAATTATACTGATTTGGACCATAGTAAAATTGCAGAGCAACATTCTCAATTTCACGGTGTCCGTATGGAATGGTCAGTTTGGCGTCAAACGTTTTTACAATCTCGGTAGACTCTTCGTCATGCGAAGTTTCGAGGTCTGACTGGCCTTCCCAACGGTCTTTGTTGATAAGGACAGAACTAAAGAATTGCTGTTTAAATCCAACCCATTGCAAATCGGTTTTGATTTCCTCTATGTCATCAGAACGCTCCGAAATGTAATCCACTTCGTCATCACTAAATCGGTAGTAGATGGTGGAATTATCCCGCTCGTTCTGTAGACTTTTTTCCTGATGCGGAAGGTCATTCCTCCAATGCAAATCAAGCGTGGTAGCGTTACGTTCAATCACATTTTGCATTCCCACAAAATTGATGTCGAAATCTACCAAGTACGAACCACCAGTTAGCGTGTATACATATTCTATGTATTGCTCTGGTCCAGCAGGAAGCCGCATGGTTAGACTTCTCGAGTTCTCTCCACTAACAGAGAAACCATCCGAAGACGGCTCGAAATACAATTCTTGCGTAGAGACTCGGTTGTTCTTGGCGAAGAAATCAAGCGAAAACCTATTCTGTTCTCCTTTAAACAACAGTAGTGGCAGCGAATCTGACGTTTGATATCCTTTTAGTTGTACTGAAAGAGGATGTCCACCTTTATTGTTTACCGTAATGGCCAGCAGTTCATTCTCAATAACTACCGTTCCATCTTCTCCGGTAGAAGCATCACCAAACTCACCAAATTGGCTCTTGTATTCTGCCAAGGCAGCAGAATCTTTGGCTATCGTCACGGGTGTGACGACTTCTTGCACTCCTGATGGATTGGCAATAGCATCTTCAATAGCCGATTCATTTAGAGATTGCTGTTCTTTGTCAACAACTGCGATTGAATCTTGTACACGTATTGCCTCGGCACGCTCTTCCTCCGTAGGCATGTTCATGTAGTTGAACCCTAGGAAAATGAGAAGTATGAGCGTTAGACCAATGGCTGAATTCTTGTCCATTCCGACTTTTTTAAATTGGGCGCAAAGATATAAAGCTTGCGCGCTAAGGCAATCTTGGTTTTACGCCTTTAAAGCAGCACCTACAAACTTGGCGAAAA
>JBLIGB010000037.1:0-10875 GCA_047636795.1 Bacteroidia bacterium
AACGTAACCAGACGGTCCGGGAATGGCGGCACACCTTACATCCTGAAGTAAATCTGTGTTTACACGAACGCCATATTTAAACAACATGTCTTCCAACTTGGTAGATTTAGGAATAGCAAGCGTGGAGGGTGCATACCTCAGACTATCCATATTGCAGTAAACAGATTCCATTAACCACAATATTCGACCGCCATACATTACGTATTGATCAATCATAAACTTATCCTCTTCAGAAAAAGCAGTGTCCGGTTTGGCAATGATGATTGCCTTGTATTTCGGGAAGATGACGGCCCCAGAATCTCCATCGGCACGCGTTACCAAGCTGTTTAGTTTACCGTTTATGGTTACTCTTTCTAAACGATAATATTCTGATAACGACTTTGCCATATCGGCCACTTGTCTACTACTTAATTCGCCATGACCTTCTATAAATCCAACACTTTCAGCTCTAACAGATGTTACCTTTCTAATGGCGTTGGTAATCTCGTATTCGAGATCTTCCGTTGAGCTGTTGAGCATTTGTTCAGGTGCGGCACCCATCTGACTTTTCAGTAATTGAAGCGCTGTTTCTTTGCCCTTGTAAGTCATAATAGCACCTGGAAAAATCAGCTTTTGCTCAACGCCATCCTCAGATTTAATCTGAATGTTGGTTGGCATTAAACCTTGATCCGATAATTGGCGATACAGCGCGTTTCTACTTTTTTCGTCAGGTTGATCACTTGGATTGATGAACTCGTACTCAATGTTGTTATTCGAATACGCTCGGAATTCATCTAACATCTCACGTGTTCTATCACGAAGTCTTCTAAAGCCAGCTGGCAATTCGCCATCTAAATAGACCCTCAAATAGATAACGTCATTCATTCCTTCCAGAAGTTCTTTCGAAGTTTCGGAAAGTGTGTAGCGCTTCTCGGTAGTGAGGTCAAAACGGGTGAAGAAAAACCCACTTAGCACATTAAGCGCGATGACAATTCCTATCACCACAGCTAACTGGATTATATCTCTAATAGAAGCCTTCATCACCACTTTCTGCTTTCTAAAACCGTTCGTGTGAATGCAATAAAAACGGCAATTAAGCTGAGTAGATAAATAACATCGCGGGTATCAATAACCCCACGGCTCAAACTACTGTAATGGCTGTTTATTCCAATGCCGAGTAGCACGTGGTCCCAAGTTCCCAGGAACTGGAAAGATGCTACGGTTTCAAGACCAATCCATAATCCCCAACTCAGGAATACCGCAAGGATAAAGCTGATGATTTGATTGTTTGAAACAGCAGAACTAAATATGCCAATACTTACAAATGAAGCTCCCAGCAAGAGCAATCCTATATAAGAGCCCCAAACGCTACCTGTATCAATATTGCCAATGGGATTTCCCAATTGATAAACCGACATAAAATAGACTAGAGTAGGGAGGAGGGCAAAAATAACCAATGTAAAACCTCCGAAATATTTGGCGAGAATGATTGATAAATCGGTGAGTGGACGAGTATGCAAAAGCTCAATTGTTCCGGTACTTTTTTCATCCGCAAAACTGCGCATGGTAATGGCCGGAATAAGGAATAGAAACACCCACGGTGCCACAACGAAAAGTGTGTTTAAATCGGCATAGCCGTTGTCTATTACATTGGCTTCTGTGGGTAAAACCCACATAAAAAGGCCCACAAACAACAAGAACACACAGATAACGATGTATCCAATGAGTGAATTCAGAAAACTGTTTACCTCTTTTTTAAGCAGTGCCCACATTAGTCGCGAAGTTAATGGTTCGATTAAGACGCATCAACGCGAAACCATTAGAGAAAATTACTGTTCAACTGATAGTTCACTAATTTCCATTTTATGAAACAGATTATTGTAGGAATTGCCATTCTGAGTACGACTTTTCAATCCATGGCACAAGACATGGAAGTATTCAATCAATATAACCGAGAGTTGAACACGCATTCGCGCAATGGAATGATCGCTCTAGGAAGTTGGGGAGTCGGGAACATTATTGTAGGAACCGCTGGTGCGTTAACCACTAGGCAAGGTTCTACAATGTTTAGCTTTCATGTGATGAATGCATCATGGAATATTGTGAATTTTGGAATCGCTCTTCCGGCATATTTTGGCGCACGAAAGCGATTGAAAAAGGAATATGACATTCCGGGGTCATTCAAACTACAAAGACAGCAGGAGACGCTTTATGCTATTAACATGGCGGCTGATGTTCTTTATGTTGGTTCGGGTGTTTTTATGCAAGAGTTTGGCAATAGATATAGCAATGCCAATGTGCGAGACTCTTTTAAGGGAATGGGCTACTCTCTAATCTTACAAGGTGGTTTCTTGCTCATTTTTGATGCGGTTATGCTTGGCGTTCATAAAGCACATTGGAATAAGAATCGTGCAAATATTTGGGAGCAATTGGAGTTTAATGGAACTTCTATTAAGTGGAATATTTCGTCAAAAAAGTAGAAGTCAGATGTGTGATATTAGATTTCAGAACCGAATATGGTATCTGGATTCTTTCATCTGATGTTTTATCTATTCCACAGCCAATCCATAGAATATTCGGTTCCTTCAAACGCCCAAAACTGCCCTTTCACGTAGCGATATCCTTTATCGGCAGAAGCCATCGTCTGCATGTCTTCTTGCGATAATTTGATTTCCGGAGATTGGAAATTCTGCTTTTGACGTTCTGGATTAACGGATTTAGGAATAACGGCTGTTCCGCGTTCCATTGCCCACGCAATCATAATCTGAGCTTCTGAGCAATTGTGCTTTTGAGCTAATTCCTTAACAACAGGATTTTGGAATAAATTGGGTTCGTCAGCGGCTTTCATCTCTGCACTTCTATCTGGTGAACCGAGTGGAGAATAGGCAGTAACGTACGTTCCATTCTTCTTGCAGAACTCCAATAAATCAGTCTGATGAAGCATGGGATGCAACTCCACCTGGTTCATTTCCGGAACAATTGTCGCTTGCTCTGAAAGTGCTTTCAGTTTATGCTTGTTGAAGTTGCAAACGCCAATATGTCGAGCCAATCCTTGCTCAACTGTGGCTTCCATTCCATGCCACGTTTCAATATGTGGAACCTCAGAAGTAGGAAGCGTTTCATCAGCTTTGGTTGCACCCATAAAATCTTTCTTGAAAACGTGCGGCCAATGCACTAAATACAAATCGAGGTAATCGAGTTGCAAATCGGCCAAAGTGCTTTTTAAAGCAGGAATTATGTCTTCTTGTTCGTGGCAATGATTCCAAAGTTTAGAAGTAATCCAAACGTCTTCGCGCTTCACATCTCCGTCTACAAAAGCATCGGCAAATGCTTGCCCAATTTCTTTCTCGTTCATGTAAATGAATGCGCAATCGAAATGACGATATCCTATTTTGATAGCTGAACGAATAGCTTGCGCAACCTCACCTGGTTTAGATTTCCAAGTTCCAAGTCCGAGAATATCTAGCGTGTCTCCGTTTCTGAATGTCAGTTGTTTCATACTTCCTTAAAACTTTGTTGAACCTAATTTTTCGGAAACAGAATTAAATTCTTCTACTATTTCTTTTACAATATCTCCTGCTGGTTTCATTGCATCGATGTAACCAGAAATCTGTCCGATTTCCAATTCACCATCTTCCATATCTCCTTCAAACATTCCTTTCTTGGACCTTGCTCTTCCAAGTAATTCAAGCAATTCTCCACCTTCCGCTCCACGGTCTTCCATGGCTTTTACTTCTTCGAAAAACTTGTTCTTCAGCAATCTCACAGGAACTAATTTCTTCATGCTCAATTTCGTATCACCTTCTTTGGCATCAACAATTGCTTGTTTGAAATATTCATGTCCAGAACTTTCTGGCGAAGCCACAAAACGACTTCCAATCTGAACAGCTTCCGCACCTAAAGCGAAAGCCGCCAGCATACTTCTTCCTGTTCCAATTCCGCCAGCGGCAATCACAGGGATTTTGACAGCATTAACTATTTGAGGAACAAGACACATGGTTGTAGTTTCTTCTCGGCCGTTATGTCCGCCAGCTTCAAAACCTTCTGCAACAACGGCATCGCAACCAGCATCTTCAACCTTCTTAGCCAAGATTGAACTTGCAACTACATGAACTACGATTATGCCATTTTCTTTTAATAATGATGTCCATTTTTTTGCGCTTCCAGCGGATGAAAACACAATAGGAACCTTTTCTTCAATTATTATTTGAATGTGCTTCTCAATATCTGGATAAAGCAATGGGATATTAACAGCAAACGGTTTGTCCGTTGCGGCTTTACATTTCTGGATGTGTTCTCGCAAAACTTCAGGATACATGGAACCAGAACCAATGATACCAAGTCCTCCAGCGTTACTAACCGCGCTGGCTAAACGCCAACCGGCACACCAAATCATACCTGCCTGAATTATTGGATATTTTATGTTGAAAAGCTCTGTAATTCTATTGCTCATTTGAACCGAGGTCGTATAAATTTGTTTCCTGAACGAAAGTAGGAATATCACTCACATCACTCGAAACGCACAATGAAAAGAGATAAAGAAATATTTGACCTGATTGAGAAGGAAAAACACCGTCAATTAAATGGAATTGAGCTGATTGCATCTGAGAATTTTGCCAGCGAGCAAGTTATGGAAGCGCAAGGTTCTGTGCTCACAAACAAGTATGCAGAAGGGCTTCCGGGTAAAAGGTATTACGGTGGATGTGAGTTCGTAGATCAGGTTGAAGACTTGGCAAGAGAGCGTGCAAAAGAGCTTTTTAATTGTGAATTTGTGAATGTGCAACCACATTCTGGAGCTTCTGCCAACTCGGCTGTTGCGCTGGCTTGTCTCAAACCGGGTGACAGCATTCTTGGTTTTGATTTATCGCACGGTGGTCATTTGACGCATGGTTCTCACGTTAACTACAGCGGTATTCTTTATAATCCACACTTCTACGGAGTTGATCGCGAGACAGGAATTGTCGATTACGATGCAATGGAAGTGACTGCAAAAGAGTGCAAGCCGAAGATGCTCATTGCTGGAGCATCCGCTTATAGCCGGGATTGGGATTACAAGCGTATGAGAACAATTGCTGATGAAGTTGGCGCACTGCTGATGGCTGATATCTCTCACCCTTCTGGAATGATTGCTCGCGGGTTGCTTTCTGATCCGATGGAAGATTGCCATATCGTTACTACTACTACGCACAAAACACTTCGTGGACCGCGTGGTGGAATTATCATGGTCGGTAAGAATTTCGATAATCCATGGGGATTAACTACACAAAAAGGTACGGTAAAGAAGATGAGTATGTTGCTCAACAGCGCTGTATTCCCAGGAATGCAAGGCGGCCCGTTAGAGCATGTAATTGCAGCAAAAGCAATTGCCTTTGAAGAAGCACTTTCAGATGAGTACTTAGAATACTGTGTGCAAATGTTGAAGAACGCCAGAACAATGGCGGCTGAGTTTATGGATAGAGGCTACAAAATCATCTCTGGTGGAACGGATAATCATTCAATGCTGATTGACCTACGTTCTAAAGGAGTGACTGGAAAAGACGCAGATGCGGCACTTGGCAAAGCAGACATCACAGTAAACAAAAACATGGTTCCGTTTGATGATCAGCCGCCAATGATTAGTTCAGGTATTCGTGTTGGAACACCAGCAATTACAACCAGAGGCTTGAAAGAACAAGAAGTGAAAACTGTTGTAGACTTGATGGACCGCGTAATTACGAATTCTGAGAATGATACGATTATTGCGGAAGTGAAAAAGGAAGTAATTGATTTAATGAGCGGGAGACCGCTTTTCGCGCAGTAATTACAAATCTCCCAAACCAATAGTTCCGCAATCTCCAGAATCTTTAAAAGAGGAAATGAGCTCGGCACTTCCTTTTAAAGTAGGTGCCGAGAAACGATGTGGAGGATTTAATAAATGAACTAAGAGATGGAAGGATATAAAGTGGAGGTGGATATTCAAGTACGGTTTGCAGATACCGATGCTCTTGGGCATGTAAACAATGCCATTTATTTGAGCTGGATGGAGTTGGGGAGAATGGCGTTTACGGACGCTACGCTTCCTGATATTGATTGGAAAAAAACGGGTTTTATTCTCGCTCATGTCTCAATCGATTACTTAGAGCCTGTTTTCTTAGAGGACAAAGTGAAGGTTTACATGCGCGCTGGAAAAATAGGAACAAAAAGCGTGGTGCTTGAATGCCTTATTACCAAAACCGATAAAAACGGGGAGCGCCCAACAGCCAAAGGCACCAACATCATTGTAGCATTCGATTACCAGACAAATAAATCTCTTCCAATTCCTAAGGATTGGAAAGGGGAGATGGGTAAGTAGCTATCTAACTAAAGAGTTCTTTCATCATCGGATTCATAAACCGTCCGTCAGGGTCTAACTCGTTGCGCAGCTTCGCGAATTCATCCCATTTTGGATAAGCTGGATTCAAGTATTCGGCTCCTATATTGAATTCCTTTCCCCAATGTGGACGACCATTGTGTTTGATGGCCATTTCTTCAAAGTCAGCTAGCAACTCATTCCAGCCTTGGTTGTCGGCATTGTAGGCACCCACGTAAACGCTATCTCGCCCGTGGCATGGACTCAATGCAAAATCATCGCCCTTTACAAAACGTATTTCTTGTATGAAATTGATGAGATGCCCTTTCTCTTCAACCATTTGCTTGTATTCGCGAAGCAAAGTAGGAGTGAGGTTAATATCAAAGGCCCACTCAGTTTCTCTATGAATGGGTGGTTCTGGAACGTTGTAAACCTTGTAGCTACGTTCAGTCCGATTTACATCGGGAAGAAATCCGTTCACGATTTGTTGGTTCATCCATTTTCTACGAATCGGCTTCCGATTGCTCCACCAAAGCATGAGTCTGTAGAAGTAAACAGAAACCCACTCGTCCATAAACTTCTGCCGAAACCACGTATCGTTCACAGGTTCGTAGGTTTTGTTGTACCGATAAACCATCATCTTATCGGTATGCGCAAACCACCACATTTTGATGTGGTTTTCCTTCTTTAACCAATCAAGAATATTATCACAAACTTCCTCGAAGTCCATGAGTCCTGAACGCTCATGTAATTGAAATTTCGGAACAATATTGATTGTCATTTCTGTAATAATCCCAAGAGAACCAAGCGATACAAGTGACGTTTTGAACACCTCAGAGTCTTTAGTTTTATCCAATTCAAGAATTTCTCCATCGGCTTTCACCAATTTGAAGCTTTCCACCATCGAACCAAGAACCTGAAAGTTCAATCCTGTTCCGTGGGTTGCTGTAGAAACCGCGCCAGCCAAACTTTGTCTGGCAATGGAGCCTAGGTTAGAAAAAGCATAGCCTTTATTCCAAAGCGCAATATTTAAGTCTTCCAACTTAGCGCCTGCTTGTATAGTAGCTTGGTTTTTGACTTTATCAATAGACAGAATCTTGTTCAGTCCATCGGTTGCCATTAGAATATCATCGGTTAGAGCCAATTCGCTCCAAGAATGCCCCGTGCCAATGCAGCGAATTTTTCGTCCTGTTTTCACGAGTTCAACAACTTCTTCGGTACTTGTTGGTCTCGCTATTTCATTAGGGGTAAACCGAATGTTTCCTGCCCAATTTTGCCATTCCATTGCAGGAAATTAAAAACAAATTCAACAGAAGTGCCATCTTTACCCGAAATGCTGCTGAACATTCAATTTCTGATTAGACGGACTGAGTTTTTGCTCTATCCATTCACTTGGGTTCTCATTCTGCTGCTATTGGCATTGATGACATACAACCATAAGCGTAGAAGGCGTCTACTGTTGTGGAGTTTCGGGATGCTTATTTTCTTCTCCAATTCATTCGTAATTGATGAATTGGTTAGGGCTTGGGAAGTTGAGGTAACTTTGAATGGAGATATTGACCCATCGGTAAAAACGGCCATTCTACTGGGCGGAGGTGTTTATCATGATAAGGAGACAGGTAAGATTAAATATGGCCGAAATGCGGATCGATATCTATCTGTACTAGAGCCTTATAGAGAAGGTGTTATTGACAAGGTTCTTGTATCGGGTGGGCCTGCAAATTACCTTGAACCGTGGACAAAGGAGTCGGAAATTATCAAAGGCCTTTACCTATTGTGTGGACTACCATCTGAAGATGTGATAATTGAGGCTAAGAGTTTGAATACTTATCAGAATGCGCTCAACTGTAAACTTATTTTGGATGAATTGGGAGAGGAAAAGTTTCTCCTCATTACATCTTCTATGCACATGCGAAGAGCCATGGCGTGTTTTGAAAAACAAGGCATTCAACTGCAACCTTATTCAGCCATGAAGATGGTGGGCGTTAGGCGTTGGGAAATCGATTACCTGCTCGTGCCATCAATCAATAATTTTGGAAAATGGTCAGCCCTTATCCACGAATGGATTGGCTTTGCTAGTTACAAAGTGCGAGGCTATCTCTGAAACTTTGGAATATTGATGTCACCCTGAATTTATTTCAGGGTCTGTTTCTAATCAACCTAGATTCTGAAACAAGTTCAGAATGACAAAATCGACTAAGCCATTCCAGCTATTTGCTCTTCCAAGGCTTTAATCTTGGCTACTGCATCTGCTTGCTTATTCTTTTCTGATTGAACCACTTGCTCTGGAGCTCCAGAAACGAAACGCTCATTGCTCAACTTCTTAGTCACAGAATTCAAGAATCCTTTGGTGTATTCTAGTTCTTTCTCAAGCTTTTCTTTCTCTTCACCTTCATCAACCAAACCCTCTAACGGAACGAAAAACTCAACCCCTTTCACAACAAATCCAGCGGCAGAAACTGGTGCCTCAGTAGCTGATTCAATACTTTCCAAATTGGCAAGTTTCTGAATTACAGGATTGAATTCGGTATTCCAGTTTCCTTTGATAAGCAAGTTCAATTTCTCCTTTGGAGCAATTTGCTTCTCATTACGGATTTTACGGATTTCTATAATCGCTTTCTCGGCAGATTCGAAACCAGAAAGTAGTTTTTCGTTTACAGATTCAACTTCTGGCCAAGGCGCAATAATCATTCTTTCTTCAGCAGTTCGTTCGCCCATGTTATCCCAAATCTCTTCGGTTATAAAGGGAGTGAAAGGATGAAGAATCTTTAAAAGCTTCTCTAGAATTTGAACCGTAGCATCAAGCGTAGCTCGGTCAATTGGCTTTTGATAAGCTGGTTTCACCATCTCTAAATACCAAGAACAGAAGTCATCCCAAACCAACTTGTACGTAGTCATCAACGCATCACTCAATCTGAATTTAGAGTAATGATCATTCAAAACTTCCAACTCTTTATTGAAACGTGAATGAAACCAGTCAATGGCAATTTTCGCTTCTGTAGGTTGTGGAATACTTTCATCAATCTCCCAACCTTTAACTAGACGGAATGAGTTCCAAATCTTGTTGCTGAAGTTTCTTCCTTGCAAGCAAAGTGCTTCATCAAAAAGCAAGTCATTTCCTGCTGGAGCAGAAAGCAACATCCCTACACGAACGCCATCTGCCCCGTATTTTTCAATGAGCTCAATTGGGTCAGGTGAATTACCCAACGACTTGCTCATTTTTCTACGCTTCTCATCACGTACAACTCCGTGGAGGTAAACATTCTTGAATGGAATTTCCCCTCGGTATTCTTCACCAGCCATAATCATTCTAGCAACCCAGAAAAATAAAATTTCTGGAGCTGTTACAAGGTCGTTGGTTGGGTAGTAATACTTGATGTCTTCGTTTTCTGGGTCTTTGAAACCGTTGAAAACAGAGATTGGCCACAGCCAAGAGGAGAACCACGTATCAAGTACATCTTCGTCTTGCTTTAAATCAGAAGCAGAATAGCTTTCTCCTTTCTCGCTGAATTTCTCAACCGCACTTTCTGCAGTCTTTGCAACTACGTATTCTCCGTTTGGAGCATAGAAAACTGGAATTCTTTGTCCCCACCACAACTGACGGCTAATGCACCAATCTCGGACATTCTCCATCCAATGCTTGTACGTGTTCACAAACTTTGGCGGGTGAAACTGAACGTTTCCATCTACAACATGCGCTAAAGCTGGCTCAGCCAACTTTTTCATGCTTACAAACCACTGATCGGAAAGACGTGGTTCAATCACAGCATCGGTTCTCTCAGAGTAACCAACCTTGTTCATGTATTCGTCAACCTTTACCAGATTTCCAGAAGCATCAAGGGCCTTGGCAATCTTCTTTCTAACGATAAATCGGTCTTCGCCAATGTAGAACTGAGCGGCTTCGCTTAGCGTTCCATTTGGGTTAAGAATGTCAATGGTTTCGAGGTTGTGCTTCTTTCCAAGATTGTAGTCATTCTCATCGTGTGCAGGCGTTACTTTCAAGCAACCTGTACCGAATTCCATATCTACATAATCATCCAAAATAATGGGGATGCTTCTGTTCACCATCGGCACAATCGCACGCTTACCGTGCAAGTGCGTAAAACGCTCATCATCTGGATTGATACAGATAGCGGTATCACCCAAAATGGTTTCTGGTCGGGTAGTGGCAATGGTCAGCCATTCGTCAGTTCCTTCAACTTGATATTTAACGTAGTATAACTTGGAGTTAACCTCTTTGTGGTTCACTTCCTCATCAGAAACGGCAGTTAGTGCAGATGAATCCCAATTCACCATTCGGTGCCCTTTATAAACCAATCCTTTGGCGTGCAAATCAATGAATGTGTCGATAACAGCCTCGCTCATGTCATCTTCCATCGTGAAACGTGTACGTTCCCAATCGCAAGATGCACCAAGCTTTTTCAATTGCTCAAGGATGATCCCGCCATGTTTGTGCGTCCATTCCCAAGCTTGCTCCATAAACTCATCTCTAGAGAGATCCCACTTACGAATTCCTTCCTCCTTTAACTTGTTTACAACCTTAGCTTCAGTAGCAATAGACGCATGGT
>JBLIGB010000038.1:0-10864 GCA_047636795.1 Bacteroidia bacterium
ACAGATTCCACAGCTACCAACTACAACCAACTGGCTCTTATTGAAGACTGTCATTGTAGATATGACAGTGTTCGTACCGTTCTCATGGAGGATTACACGGGGTTTCGATGCTCTAATTGTCCGCAAGCAGCAGAAGAATTAAAAAAATTGCAATGCATGTACGGAACAAGAGTTATACCGCTAGCTGTACACGTCAGTGAAACTTTTGCATCTCCAGAAAACAACCAAGACGGAAGCTTCTCTACCGATTTTAGAACCAACATCGGAAATGCATACGATTCGGAGTTCGGAAACAGTTTATTTCTACCTAACGGGTTGGTTAATCGAAATGAGTATAGCGGACTTTTTCCTCAGCTTTACAATGCTTGGGAAGGCCATGTTGCTAATGTTTTGGCATTACCGCCAGAAGCATTGATAGGCTTAGAGGTTGTCTATAACGAAGCTTCTAGAGAAGCAACTGCATCGATTAAGGTTAGTGCCTTAATGGATATGAACGCAGCTCCATATCGCTTGGTTGTTCTGCTTTCTGAAGATAGTGTTGTCGATTGGCAATCGGACAATAGAATGGATCCGCCTAAAATCTCAGATTATGTTCACATGCATACTCTTAGAGATGGTTTTACCGATGCTTGGGGAGATGCGGTGAACGGAGGAAGCCCAATGTCAGCGGGTTTTACCGAAACGGTCTCCAAATCTTTGGTTATTGATGCTGAGTATGTAGATCACAATTGTAATGTGGTAGCATTCATTTTTAGAGATGACACCAAGGAAGTGATTCAGGCGGAATACAAACCCGTCATAGAAGAGTAACTTTGTCCTGGAGATGCGGACATTTATATATCTACTTCTTTTTGCACCTATCGCTCTTTTCGGACAAGGTTTTGGAGGAGGAATTTACGGTGGAATAAGCACCTCGCAGGTTTCTGGCGATGGTATCGGAGGCTTCCATAAGGTTGGTGGTTGGGCTGGTGCATTTACCGATTACAGATTTACACCACGCTCCGCGCTGCAGTTTGAGATTTCCTTCATCCAAAAAGGCAGCCGACAAACGCCCACGGTTAAAAACAACGGAATACTATACGTTCATAATCAGAATATCCTCGAAATTCCTGTGTTGTATAGATGGTACGGAATTAAAAACATGAGCATTGAAATCGGAATGCAAGCAGGGATTATCATGAGCACGGTGGAACGTGGAAATGTTATTCCCGAAACAAGAAACAATCCGGCATTCAGAAAAGCCGAATGGAGTGGAGCTGCAGGCCTTAGTTATTACTTCTGGAAAAGTAAGATTGAAGTGAACATGCGTTACTCTAATTCAATCATCCCCTTAAAAACGCAACAGTTCTGGATGAACCATGTCTTCGCTTTTTCTGTTAGGTATTGGTTTAAGACCACTTTGAATCGCGACAAAATCAACGCGACTAAGAAGAAAAATCTAATAGAGGTTAAGATTGAATGAGAAAAAAGAAAGTCGTAGTTGGAGTAACTGGTGCTAGCGGTTCTGTTTATGCAAAGGTGCTTTTTGATCGCTTGATAGAACTGAAAGACCAAGTTGAGGAAGTAGGTGTAGTTTTTAGTACCAACGCTAGGGAAGTTTGGAAATTAGAACTAGGTAATTCGGATTTCGAAAGAATACCCTTCACCATTTACAACTCTAATGATTTTATGGCGCCCTTCGCTTCTGGTTCGGCCAAATACGAAACTATGATTGTTTGTCCATGCAGCATGGGAACTATGGCTCGTATTGCATCGGGTGTTTCTAACGACTTAATGACTCGGGCTGCTGATGTTATTCTAAAGGAAAGACGGAAGCTGATTCTTATTCCAAGAGACACTCCTCTTAGCCTCATCCACCTTAATAATATGAAAACGGTTACCGAGGCTGGAGGCATTATCGCGCCAGCAAGCCCCTCTTTTTACAGCAATCCTGAGAGCTTCGAAGACTTGGCTAAAACTGTGGTTGACCGCGTTTTAGACTTGGCTGGTTTCGACCTGAATTCTTACCGTTGGAGTGAGAATTGATTCTTTGCTGAGAACTCACTTTGTTTTCAGCGATAGAAGTTATCTAGCTCTTTATCTTCGGAGTCCTAAATTCATCCCTTGCAATCCAGAAAAACATGGCTTCACCCTATCTCATTCAAGACATTCAAATTGTTAATGAAGGTCAGATACAAACCGCTGATGTACTAGTTGAGGACGGCTTAATTGCAAAAATCGGAGAGAATTTGAACGCTACTGATTGCGCTATTATAGATGGCAGTGGCAAATTTCTCCTCCCAGGAGTTATTGATGGACAAGTTCATTTTAGAGATCCTGGATTGACCCACAAAGCGGATGTTTCTTCGGAAAGCAAAGCGGCCATTGCTGGTGGTATCACATCATATATTGATATGCCAAACACGCGGCCAAATGTCCTTAGTCAAAAGGTTTTGGATGCTAAATATGAAAACGCAAAAGGTCGTTCTTGGGCCAATTACTGTTTCCTACTTGGCGTAAATGGGTCAAACATTGATGATGTAATTGCAATGGACACTTCAAATCATCTTGCTGTTACAGATGATGGTCTTTACTTCTCTGATAAGGGAAACATTTTGGCCGATCAGCCAGAAATGCTTGAGAAATTGTTTGCCAATTGCAAAAGTATTGTAGCCATTCATTCAGAATTAGAATCTGTGATTGATGCCAACGAAGAAAAGTTCAGAGAAAAGTACGGTGAAGATGTTCCCGTTAAGTTGCACCCTGTAATTCGAAGTGAAGATGCTTGTTACGATGCTACTAAAAGAGCCATCGAATTAGCGAAAAAACACAACGCTAGACTGCATATTCTTCACTTAACCACGGCTAAGGAAACAGGTCTTTTCCGAAATGACATTCCGCTAGAAGAAAAACGTATTACCACAGAGGTGTGTGTGCAGCATATGTGGTTTAACGATACGGATTACGAACGACTCGGAACGCGCATAAAGTGGAATCCAGCGATTAAATCTAAAAAGGACAACGATGGCTTGTTGGCTGCGCTTTTAGATGATCGAATCGATTTTATCACCACAGACCACGCGCCACACGCTTGGGAAGAAAAGAATCAAACCTACTTTAAAGCAATGTCCGGAGCTCCAATGGTACAACACGCGTTGCCAGCAATGCTAGAGTTTCACCTCAACGGTAAAATTCCATTGGAAAAACTGGTGGAAAAGATGTGTCACAATCCAGCGCGATTCTACCAAATTGAAAAACGCGGCTATATACGAGAAGGATACTTTGCCGACCTCTCCATTGTTGATACCAACAAACCGTGGACAGTTGCCAAAGACAACATCCTTTACAAATGCGGTTGGTCTCCTATGGAAGGACAGACATTCCGCGCAAGCATTACGCACACATTTGTGAATGGAGACTTGGCCTACGACAACGGAAATTTCTCTGATAAAGCAGCTGGACAACCTTTGGAAAAAGCCACTTGATTCCGATGTAGCGGTATTTCTACTGTCTCAATTCCTTGTAATAAAGTTTCTAGTGATAATTTCTAGAGCGATGGTGTCGTTTAGGGTTCGAATGTCTAAATCTTCGAATCATGAAAACGCTCCTCACTACAGTGCTCAGTATTGTCCTTGTATCGACAATCTTCGGTCAAACCATCCCAAGACACAACGTCTTTTTCCCGGCCAATAGCTCGGAATTAAAGAATAGCCCAGCACGAGTTGTAGAATCTGTTTACGCCAAACTTCCCGCAGGAACACAAATACGATTCGGGATTACGGGGCCGATTTCTAGCCATCATAACACGATGGATAGAAATCGAATTACAGCAGCCAGAGCTCACGGTATTATCAAATTGCTCAAGCAAATTACTTCAGAGGGAGATGAGTTTGTCGTGTCGGACATGAATAATCCGAACCTTTATCTACAAGCTGAAGCCGCCTTTTCAAGACCATTCGAATTGGAAGTTTTTCTTACCAAAGCTCCCGCTTGGATGGAACCTACTTTCGTCAGTATCGATGAATTTCTGCCCTTGCCTATCCAAGAATTCAAAATCAACCCAAGAGAGGATAATCGCTTAGTGGGCGAGCAAGGAACGGTTATTAATATTCCCGCCTTCACCTTGCAGCTGAAAAATGGCTCAACTCCAGCCGAAATGACGGTTGAATTGAAAGAGGTTTATGGTGGCGGTCAGCTCGTTCAAGCTAATCTACACACGGCTTCTGGCGGCAAAATGCTTCGTTCTGGCGGAACTATTCATATTGATGCAGCTACTAATGGAAATCCAGCTCAGGTTGCTAATGGAAAACACCTCGATTTAGAGTTTCCACACGGAGATGAAGTGGCCGAGAGTATGGAGGTATTTAACGGGCGTGTTGACCGCAGTGGTAACTTCGATTGGGTTCCAAAAGCAGGAATTGTACAATTGGAATCGCGCGTTCGAGAAGAATTTTACATCAATGATGTGAAAGTCAGCAAAGAAGAATACCTAGCTAGAATGCAAGCTTGGGAAGACCGAAAAGTAGAACGCGAACGCCAAGAAGCAGAATGGGCTAAAGAGCAAGAAATCAATAATGAAGTTGCCGCAAACTCGGAAGCAATGGATGCTTATTTACTGCAGTCGGACCAACTTGGCTGGATAAACTGTGATGAATTTTATGACGTTGAAAATAAAACTGACGTCATCGTTTTTGTGGATACAACTTATCGCCCTTCGGTGCGCATGGTTTTCGATAACATCAGCTCCGTAATGGATGGAGACTACAATCAACGAAATGGCACCATAATTTTTCACGATGTTCCTGTTGGAGAGTCAGTTCGTTTGGTGGGTTATTCTATTATGGACGAGGTGCCGTACATGGCAAATGTCCGCGTTCAGGTGAGCGCTAATCTCAAAAAAGACTTAAATCTAGAGCAGACATCCAAAAAGGAAATGGAGACAGAACTGGCTTCGCTGAACTGAGAACAGCAGCTCACAGAACTACAAAATTTGCTTTGTGGTCTGCTGATTTAATTGATTCCGACAGGATTGTATCGCACAAGTGATTTCATTAGCTTCGCAGCCCGATTGAAACACAGCAATTTTGCTGACATTCAGCAGCGCTTATGTGGCAAACCATTGCTCGTATTATTTTAAGAAACCGTGTTGCCATTCTTTTGGTGATAGGACTTATCACGGTACTGATGGGTTTCATGGCCACAACGGTAAAAATCCGCTACGATTTTGCCGCTCTCTTACCTGCCACAGATAGTACGCTCATCAATTACAAAGCGTTTAAACAACGGTTTGGAGAAGATGGCGATGTACTTGTGATAGGTATCGAAAACGAGCATCTTTTTAGGAAAGATGTCTATGATGCTTGGCACGACATGGGAGAGGAAATGCTCCTTTTAGAAGGCGTGGACCAAGTTGTTTCTGCCGCCCGATGTTATCATTTGGTTAGGAATGACAGCCTCAAGCAGTTTGACTTCAAACTAATAAGTGAAGAAAAACCTGCGACACAAGCGGAGCTCGATTCCATCAAGGGGGAAATTGTCAAACTGAAGTTTTACGACAACTTGATGTGGGATGAGGATTCGCACATTTCGGTGATGGCAATTACCATGAGCGCCAAAGTGCTTGACAGTAAAAAACGTGTTGCACTGACGGACAAAATTGTAAAAACGGGAGAACAATACGAAGAAATACTAGGTTCCAAACTGCGTTTTTCAGGAATGCCATACATCCGGAGTATTCTGGCAAAGGTGGTGGCAGATGAGATGGTGCTTTTTATCCTTTACGCTATTTTGGTTACGGGACTCATCATGTATGTCTTTTTCCGCTCTTTCAAGGTGGTTATGGTAGCCATGCTGGTAGTGGGAATTGGGGCAATATGGTCGATTGGATTGGTTTCGTTGTTCGGGTTTCAACTTTCAATCCTAACAGGGTTGGTGCCACCGCTAATCATTGTAATTGGCGTTGCGAACTGTATTTTCCTTCTCAATAAATACCATACGGAATACCGACTGCACGGCAACAAGATTAAAGGACTGCAACGTGTGGTTAGAAAAGTTGGCAGGGCCACACTTCTAACCAATGCAACAACCGCAGCTGGATTTGCCACGTTTACCGTAGTAGAAAGTTCGGTGATGCGCGAATTTGGTGTGGTGGCGGCCACTTCCATTATGTTTGTTTTTGTGCTTTCGTTACTGTTAGTCCCTATCGTTTTTAGTTTCTTGAATGAGCCCAAGGAACGCCACGTAAGGCACCTCGACCGTAACTATTCCAAAACATTCGTCTCAAAAATTGTAGAAATCGTCCTTTCTTACCGGACACGTGTTTATTGGTTTTTCACCATTGTTGTTGTTATTGGAATTTATGGCATTACACTTATTACTTCCAACGGTAAGATTGTGGATGATTTCCCTGAGGGCAGCCCGGTTTTGGATGATTTGGCCTTTTTCGAAAAGAACTTTAATGGTGTAATGCCTTTTGAGGTTCAGATTGATGCGCTGAAACCAGACAAGGCGCTTTCTCCAGCTACACTCAAACGCATCGATAAACTGCAAAATGTGATTTCATCTTACCCGCAATTCTCCCGTGCCGTAAGTATGACTGAGGTTGTGAAATCACTTAAACAAGCATACTACGGAGGAATGCAATCCAAATACAGCCTTCCCAATGGAAGCGAGCGAGGATTCATCTTGTCCTACGCCAGCAACGGTGGTACAGGAAATGGCAACGAACTTCTTAATAGCTTTATTGATAGCGCCAAGCAGGTAACCCGTGTTAGCTTTCAGATGGAGGATGTGGGAACGGATGAAATGAATCGTCTATTGGCCGAAATTCGCCCACGGGTTGACAGCATTTTTAACCCAAAGAAGTACGAAACGTTAATGACTGGAACGTCTGTGGTATATCTCCGGGGAACAGACTATTTGGTAAAAAACCTGTTTGTGAGTTTAAGTATTGCGGTTGTGCTCATTGCCATGCTCATGGCGTTTATGTTTCGGTCTTGGCGTATGGTTGTGGTATCGCTTATCCCGAACATTATTCCGTTGATAATTACGGGTGCGCTCATGGGGTTTTTAGGCATCACAATCAAACCATCTACCATTCTCGTTTTTAGTATTGCGTTCGGAATCTCGGTAGATGATACTATTCACTTCCTCGCCAAATACAGACAAGAATTGGAGGTTAATAATTGGAAGATAAAGCGCAGTGTAATTTTGGCTTTGCATGAGGTTGGATTAAGCATGGCCTATACATCCATAGTTCTGTTTTTTGGGTTCTCCATATTCCACATGAGCACCTTTGGAGGAACCAAAGCGTTGGGAATGCTTGTCTCTATTACTTTGTTAGTGGCAATGTTCTCAAATTTAATTCTGCTACCGTCTCTATTACTTACTTTAGAGCGTTCTATGACTGTGAAATACACGAAAAACGCGGATCCAGATTCACCTGAATCTAAAGAGAATAAAATCGACTTAAGCGTTAAAAACTGACCTTTATGAAAGGAATAATTCTTGCCGGTGGATCAGGCACCAGATTACATCCATTAACACTTGCCGTTAGCAAGCAGTTGATGCCTGTTTACAACAAGCCAATGGTGTATTATCCACTAAGCGTTTTGATGCTTGCTGGAATACGTGAAATACTCATCATAAGTACGCCACACGATTTACCGCATTTCGAACGATTGTTCGGAACCGGTGAGCAGATTGGTTGCAAATTCACCTACAAGGTTCAAGAAGTTCCGAACGGACTTGCACAGGCATTTGTTCTTGGCGAAGAGTTTATTGGAGATGATAAAGTGGCGTTAGTTCTGGGAGATAATATCTTCTACGGTCAGGGTTTAGAGCAACTGCTCAAGTCGAACAACAACCCCGAAGGTGGAGTCGTTTACGCCTATCACGTAAGCGACCCAGAGCGTTATGGAGTGGTTGAATTTGATACCGATTTCAACGCAGTTTCTATTGAGGAGAAGCCAACACAGCCCAAATCAAATTACGCTGTTCCAGGGTTGTATTTTTATGATAATTCTGTTGTTGAAGTGGCAAAAAACTTGGAGCCAAGCACTAGAGGTGAATACGAAATCACCGACATCAATAAATACTATCTGAAAGAAGGAAAGCTGAAAGTTGGTCTGTTGGGGCGTGGAACAGCATGGCTGGATACCGGCACCTTTACCTCTCTGATGCAAGCCGGACAATACGTTCAAACGATTGAAGAACGACAAGGACTGGCTATCGGATGCATAGAAGAAATTGCCTACCGGCAGAAATTCATTAATGCAGACCAACTCAGAAAAATTGCCGAACCACTGGTTAAAAGTGGTTATGGAGAATATCTTATGAAATTGTTGAAATAGAATGAAGTTTCCAGAAAGAATTAAAAACAAAATCCTAGTTACCGGAGGTGCTGGTTTTGTAGGGAGCGGTATGGTAGAGAAGTTGATTTCCGACCCAGAAAACTACGTGGTTGTAGTGGATAGCCTGCTTACTGGTTCAAGCAGAAAGGTTCCTGAAGCGGAGCACGATAATGTCCGTTTCATTAAGTGCGATGTAAACGATTACAAAGATATTTCAAGTGTTTTCTACGCATACTCTTTCGATTATGTTTTTCATTATGCGGCAGTTGTTGGTGTAAAACGGACTCTGCAAAACCCGGTATTGGTTCTTAACGATATTACTGGAATTAACAACCTTTTGCTGCTTAGCAAAAACACTGGCGTTAAACGTGTTTTCTATTCTAGTTCCTCAGAAGTTTATGGAGAGCCTGTAGAGTTCCCCCAGAATGAAGAAACCACTCCCCTCAACTCACGATTACCGTATGCAATTGTAAAGAATGTAGGCGAGGCTTACCTAAAATCATTCCACCGCGAATTTGGGCTTGAGTACACGATTTTTCGTTTTTTCAATACCTATGGGCCAAAACAAAGTCGGGAGTTTGTAATATCACGATTCCTGTCAATGGCACTACAAAATCAAGACATTACTATTTATGGGGATGGTTCGCAAACACGAACGTTCTGCTACATTCAAGACAACGTTGATGCCTGCTATGCGGCCTTCAAAAATGACCTTTACGTTAACGATGTGGTGAACATTGGTGGTGGAATTGAACTGTCGGTTTTAGAATTGGCAAAAATCGTCATTAACGTAACCGGCTCCAGCTCAAACGTAATTCACCTTCCCGCTTTGGAAGAAGGAGATATGACCAGGAGATTGCCAGATACCAGTAAGATGAAAACCTTGCTTAACCGAGAGGTTACTCCGCTTGAAGAAGGGTTAGAAAAGGTAATTCAGCAAGGACAATTCATTTCTCTAATACAGTAGATGACCCAACTTCAGAGCCTTCAAAACCAATTTAATGTGGCTTTGGAAACGCTGGAATTACCCAGCGAACCTAAACTGCTTTACGAGCCTGTTTCTTACACACTTTCCAACGGAGGAAAGCGCATGCGTCCATTGCTGGTTTTGATGGGATGCAAGGTGTTTAGCGAGGATATTTCTCAGGCAATACATCCTGCAATTGGCATTGAGGTCTTCCACAATTTCACGCTCCTCCATGATGATATTATGGACAACGCGCCAATCCGTAGAGGTAAGCCATCGGTTCATACTAAGTGGAACAGCAACATCGCAATCCTGTCTGGTGATGCCATGATGATATTGGCATATCAGGAACTTTGCAAAACAGATTCTTCTGTGCTTTCTCAGGTGTTGGAGGTTTTCAATAAAATAGCCTTGGAGGTTTGCGAGGGCCAGCAATTAGACATGGATTTCGAAACGTCCGAAAACGTTTCAATTGCGGATTATGTGAATATGATTCGGTTGAAAACCGCAGTTGTTCTTGGTGGTGGACTTAAAGTTGGAGCCATCATTGGAAAGGCGGATGCGGAACAGGCTAATTTGCTTTATCAATTCGGATTGAATACCGGAATTGCCTTTCAATTACAGGATGATATTCTGGATATTTATGGTGAAAGTCAGAAAGTTGGTAAGCAAAAAGGCGGGGACATCATTTCAAGTAAAAAGACTTTTCTTCTACTGAAAGCGTTGGAATTAGCGGAGGGAGAACAATCAAAAGATCTGCGAAAATGGTTGAAGAGCGATGCGGAAACTGAAAAAGTGAATGCGGTAACAGAAATTTATGACCAACTCGGTATCCGAAAGCTTGCCGAAGAACGCATGTGGCAATATTACAATGAGGGCATTTCCAATTTAAATCAGGTTCGAGGAAATGACGTGTGGATTGACATGCTTCGTGCCTTTTCGCACAATTTAATGCACCGCGAATCTTAGCAAGACCTTTAAGGTCAAATTGAAGAGCCAATGGAAAATATTCCGCTCTCTACAACCGATTTTAAACGTTACGAACGAAGTGCAGTGTTACTTCAGGATGTGGTAGCTCAAATCAACAAGGATTTTCGTTTGAACGGTTTCGAGGTCGAGTTCTCTGGCGAAGGAGAAACAGCTTATCAGGAGCTGTCGGAACAGCTCATTCCAGTAATTGAATATATGCTGGAGCATCAAACGGAGACGTTCTGGAATCTTGTTTACAGCATAGACCTAAACGAAGCCAAGGTGAAACGAATTCTTTTTGCTCAAGAGGAGGTTGACAATGCCATCGGGCAACTCACCGATTTAATTCTGAAGAGAGAACTCCAAAAGGTCGTAATCCGGCATTTTTATTCTGGCAGACAACTACCTTAATTTCCAGCTTTGGTTTTGCCAGCCTTAAACATCAGTACCGAGTCTTTTTTAAGAATATATAAGCGGTCTTTTTCAATACTTAGTGCTAAGAAATCTTTTCTGGGAAGTTCGATTTCCATTTGCTCAAAGTTGACTGGGTTATACTTAATGAGTCGATTCTCGAATTCGAGAAAAACACCGTTTCCTC
>JBLIGB010000039.1:0-10635 GCA_047636795.1 Bacteroidia bacterium
TACGACCTATAGTTGTAGTAATTAGTAATAGCCCGAGCGAATTGATTCTTGAAATGATATGCTCGACCCAAATAGTAATATGCTATTCCTGGTGCTTTACGCTCTTTCCAGTTGGCTTCATTGTATTCTAGCGAAACATCTTTAGTGGAACTCTCAAGCCGCTTAATTGCCAGCGGGTAGTTTTTCTTACCAAGCATGTAAGAAACTCCGAGTAGATAATTTAAATTGGCATTGACAGTGTCAAACTTGTACATTTCCTCCAACAGAGGCAATGCTTCCATGTAGGAGCCATTAAAAACCAAGGCATCGGCCTTGTTAAATTTTTGCTTGAATTTCGAGTCGCCATAAGGCTGTGCCAAGGCATAGCTGGTGAACAACAACGGTAATACAAACGATAAAATATATTTCATTTCCCTTTTCCCTAGAATTGCCATTATAGCAATCCATTTAGTGGATGCGTTTTAAACCCAAAACCCACAATTTCGCCAAAGGTAAAATAATTCGAAACTTCTCTTATGCCAAATAGCGAGGATTAAACTGTGCCAAAAGCCTACTTGTCTAACACCATTGGCTTTAGTTGAATAGCTCGATTAATTTCGAAGTAAGCGGTATTCTCAGGGACGAAAAGTTTTTCCGATTTGTAGAGATAACCATCAGCTTCGTAAGCAATATTGTAATTCCCTCCTGGATGAAGAATAAGAACAAAATTTCCGTTATCAGACCTCGGACTGTATATTCCAAAAAGTTCACCTGTCTCATTGTCTGTTACCTTAATCATTACACCTTCAGGACGTTTTCCCGCAGTATTGGCAACAATTTCCCCTTTGTATACCGTAAGCGGAACATCTCGGTCAGTATCAAGACGAACGAGGAAAATATCCTTTCCACCCATTCCCCCACCATTTGACGAAGAATAGTAAGCGCGTTTTCCGTCTGCAGACATTACAAAGAAGTATTCATCATCAGCCGTATTCATCGGATGCCCGATATTCATGGGGGTTGACCATTTTCCATTCTCTTCAATCGAGAAGAATATGTCATACCCTCCCATACTACTGTGCCCCTTAGAGCTGAAGAAAAGGGTTTTCCCGTCAGGATGAATGAAAGGAGCTTCCTCGTCATATTTGGTATTGACCATTCCCCCTAAATTCTCGGAGACGGCCCATTCTCCATTTGGCAATCTTTTGCTTCGGAAAATATCCATCCCTCCTTCTCCCACTTTATCTGAAGTATAGAAGAGGGTTTGACCATCCGCAGAAACGCTGGCGTGAGTTTCTCTAAATGGCGAGTTGATATTGTCATTTAACAACCTCGGCTCGCTCCAGTTGCCCCCCCTAAAATCACATACATAAATATTGCCATCACCGAAATCATCCCTGTATATATATAGCTCTTGACCATCTGCGGAAAGTCCGATTGTAGCTTCATGACCTTCAGTATTTATGTTTTCCCCAATACCAACCGGCTCCCCCCAAGTTCCATCTTCTTCTTTTAAGGAAACAAAAATGTCTTCGAAGTATTTTTCATCCAAATCCAGCAATCCGCCTGTGCTGGTTGGACGCCTTGAAGTAAAAATGAGCATTGACTCGGTTGCATCAACTACTGCGGAGTACTCATCATAAACCGTATTAATGTTTTCACCTAAATTCTCTATTGTTGCACTGATGGGAGAATCGACAATCATCTTTCCGTTCAAACAACACTGAATCATCCATTCTATTTCTCCAATACGGCCTTTGTCTGTAATCTTCTCATCGTTCATGTATTTGCGATACGCTGTAATTGCATTATCGAATTGAAAGTCTAGGTGATATGCTCTTCCCAGATAGAATAACGCGTCAAGCGGTGCCTTTCTACCTTTGTAGTTATCCTTCGCTTTAACGCTTACGTTGGCAACTGCTTTTTCTAGATATGGTACAGCCTTATTTTTCTCCCCACTCAAAAGCAAATAGCTCCTACCAACCTTGTAATTAATGAGCGCATTTGTGCTGTCAATGGCTAATAGGTCAAGAAAATTCTTGGTGGCTCTTTGTGCTTTTCCAGCTTCTAATTGCTTATTAGCTACTGGATAAATACGCTTACGTTGCACCTCCTTATTGACTTGTAGCTGCGCAAAACTTGCAGAACCGCACAGAAAAAGTATGGCGATTACTAAGAGTAAAGGTCGACTCATTTGGTACATATCAGTTTGTTGACCTTTAGGCCATACGGATTTGTGGTTCTATCCGAATTCTCATTCAGATTCAACCCAGTACGCAGATAATCCTAAATGGTTCTATTGATATCCCAATTTTCTAGGAAGTCGGCCACTTTTCTCACAAACGAACCTCCCAAAGCACCATCAACAATACGGTGATCATAGGAATGAGATAAGAACATCATATGTCGGATAGCAATGGCATCTCCAGATGGCGTTTCAATAACCGCTGGCTTTTTACGAATGGCACCAACAGCCATAATTGCAACCTGCGGCTGATTGATAATCGGAGTTCCCATCACGTTACCGAACGTTCCGACATTCGTAATGGTGTAAGTTCCTCCTTGAATTTCTTCTGGCTTGAGTTTATTTGTTCTTGCTCTATTTGCAAGGTCATTGACAGACTTTGTCAACCCAAGAAGATTCATTTGGTCCGCATTCTTAATAACTGGAACAATCAGATTCCCAGAAGGCATGGCAGCGGCCATTCCCATATTGATTGATTTACGTTTGATGATACTCTGTCCGTCCAACGAAACATTTACACCCGGCATTTCTTTAATGGCATTCACCAAACATTCGATGAAAATTGGTGTAAACGTCAACTTCTCGCCTTCTCGTTTCAAGAAGTTATCCTTCACCTTATTTCTCCACATCACCAAATTGGTAACATCGGCTTCTACATAACTCGTTACGTGCGGAGACGTTTGCACACTCATTACCATATGGTCAGCAATGATTTTTCGCATACGGTCCATTTCCACAATTTCATCACCTGGCATAAGCGGAATAGATGCGCGACCAGCAGATGCTATTGCTGGCGCATGCTGTGTTTTAGCAACTGGTGATGCAGCAATTTGTCTTTGCGTTTCACGATTTGGCAGATAACTCAAAATATCCGACTTGGTCACTCTTCCGCCTTGTCCGCTTCCTGAAATGGATTCCAATTCTTGTACAGAAACACCTTCCGTTTTAGCAATTGTTCTCACCAAAGGAGAGTAAAATTTACCCGAATCAGAACGTTTTGGAATATCACCAACCTCCTCAACTCCGTTTAAAGAAGAACCATTTGAAGCAAGCACAACTGGTTCTGCAACTGGTGCTGGTTTAGGGTCTTTCGCTGGCTCAGGAGTTGTTGGCACTGATTCAGTAGAGGCTCCTGCCTCCGTAGTAATATAGGCCACTGGGCTTCCAACCTGAACCACATCATCAGTTTTACAACACTGTTTTTCAAGAACACCATCAACGGGCGATGGAATCTCCGAATCCACTTTATCAGTAGCAATTTCCATGATTGGTTCATCCATTTCAATGGTGTCTCCAATCTCCTTCAGCCAACGAATAACCGTTGCTTCCGCTACACTTTCACCCATTTTGGGCATCAACACTTCAACTTTAGCCATTGCTTAATTTTTCTGACCACAAAGGTAACGGATCATGCTAAGTCTAATCAGACCTTAAATGTTTTCGAAATGTTTAAAATCTATCTACCCAAATTTCTAAATCCTTTGAATACGATATTCAAGTCGTTTGCCACCCGATAATCCTTTGCATAAAGCATATTCAATCTCGATAAACCCTTCTCATCAGGTTCTTCTACTTCCAAACCATCTAGTGGATTAAGTACAGAATCTGAAATCTTAGGCAAATCAAAATTTCGGTCAGCCTTCATGTCTTTTATGTATCCAACCCACGTCCTTTTTCCTATACAAACAAGAAACAAGTTCTTGAGTAAGCCGAATGGACGTTTCATCATCCAAATAATAATCGGGCTTAAAGCCAAAAATAAGGCTACAAGCACTAAATCCAGGAGCCTTTTTACTCGCTGATTAGTAGGTTTGGTGATGGCGTTGATTCCAAAAGCGTATAAATCTCCAGCGGTATTGATGGAATTACTACCAATTAGAAACATCGATTCTGTTGGTGCAATCTTAAAATCAACCTCAGGAAATTTGGTCTGCGTCATGCAATCGATAATACGCTGTGCAGGAATATCCTTGGCACAGAATATGACTTCACCAACTTGATTAATGCGAATGAAATCGTCCAATTGAGACAGGTCATTTTCATCTTTTACTTCGTACCTACCAATAAAGCTAGGTGTTTTAAATGTATCCGTCAATAGGTTCTGAACACGGCTAATTTCACCCGATTTCCCAACTACCAAAAAGCGTTTTGCCTTTTCGCTATTGAGGTCAAAGCCGTCTACTTTAAGTAGATGAAGAACGAACCTGGCCAACGGAATAATGAGCAGCGCCCAAACAGAGCCAAGTAAAATAACAGCACGACTGAACCGTATTTCCTCGCCCATCAACCCATAACCGATAAGTATAATGGCAGAGCCAGCAACTAAGCCGCGGACAATGTTTAAGAGTTTGACTGGTTTATCGTAACCGCCCGAAAAGTTCATGGAGATTAACCAAACCAAAATATAGGCTGGCAAGACGAATAGGAAGAACTCTTGCGGATAGTGTAACCCTTCATTCGACTTTACCAGTGTTTCCCAATAATTGGAAATGAGGAAAAGTCCGAGATAGAGTAATAAACCATCTAGAATTGGAATGGAAATACGTTTTGAAAATCGGCTAACCAGCGAAACGGAAGCACGCAACAGAATGGCAAAATTGATGAGTATCGAAAACGTCCGCGCCCGCTCCTTGGAGAAGTGCTTTCGAGCGAAAATCGCCATCGCATTGTAAAACACGAAAACGTAATTCAGGCTACCCTTTTTCGTGCTCTCTCCTTTATAATGAATGATTCGTGCTTCGGGATAGTAGTAGTTTTTGTAGCCGCCAAGAATAATTCGGTAAGAAAGGTCAATATCTTCTCCATACATAAAGTAGTCTTCATCTAGCAAGCCAACCTTATCCAACGCCTCTTTTCGCATGAGCATAAACGCACCCGAAAGCACTTCAATTTCATGCGTTTCATCTTTATCCAAATAGGTGAGGTGATATTTCCCAAATCGCTTAGATTTTGGAAACAACCAGCTCAAACCAAAAATCTTGTAAAACGCCACTTCGGGAGTTGGCAGACTGCGTTTACTCTCAGGAAGGAAATTCCCTTTCCCATCAACCATGTTGATTCCAAGTCCTCCCGCATCTGGATGTTCATCCATGAATTTGACAACCTTTTTAAAGGTGTCCTCCTCAACTAATGTATCCGGATTGAGCAATAGCACATATTCGCCCTTGGCTATCTCCATAGCCTGATTATTGGCCTTGGAAAACCCAGCATTGTCTTTATTAGCTATGAGTATTACGCTCGGAAACTTAGCTTCCACCATCGCTACCGAACCATCAACTGAGTTGTTATCAACCACAAAAATCTCCGCTTCCACGTTCTGCACAGCAACCATTACCGATTGGAGACACTGCTCCAAAAAGTGCTGCACATTATAATTGACTATGACAATGGAGAGTTTCAAAACCGTGTTTTTGGTTTGGCGAATATCTGAATAAGTGTGATAAGCCCTACACCCCAATCTTTACGAACGAAGCGCGACAATCTGAATAAAGAGATTGCTTCAGTCCCTTCTATAAACTCAGGGCAGGCAGTTCCTCCCTCGCAAGGACAAAAAGTTACTTCGCCAAACTATTCTCGTATGGCACGCGATTAACCAATGATCGACCAAGCGTGAGTTCGTCTGTGTATTCCAAACCACCTCCAATAGAAACACCACGGGCCAACGTGCTCAGCCTTACTTCATGTTTCTGTAGCTGTCGCGACAAGTAAAAGGTCGTGGTATCGCCTTCCATGGTTGTGGTAAGCGCGAAGATTACCTCACTAACTTCGCCTGTTTCCAGACGCTCCATCAGTGGTGGAATATTGAGATCTGAGGGACCAATGCCGTCCAATGGTGAAATGATACCACCAAGCACGTGGTACAATCCTTTAAACTGCTCAGTGTTCTCTATGGAAACCACATCGCGGATATCTTCTACCACGCAGATAGTTGTTCTATCGCGTCTTTGATTGGCACAGATGTCGCAGAGTTCTCTATCAGTAATATTGAAACACTCTTTACAATACTGAACCTGTTCTTGTAATTGCAAAAACGTGTTGCCGAACCTCTTCAGTTCTTCTGGATTTTTCTTGAGCAAATGCAATACAAACCGGAAAGCGGTTTTATGACCAACGCCTGGTAATTGCGCAAATTCATCTACTGCTTGCTGAAGAACTTTGGAAACGAGATTCATTGGGGCGAAGGTAATCCGTCAAACAGTCAATACCGAACGTTTTCAACCTGCAAACAAATCCAGTCAAATTTGAACCACTTTAACAAACCGATTGTTATTAGGTAAAATAGTTGTCATGATTTACAATATTTCGCACAACACGCCTGAAATTTTCGCAAAAATCGACAAGGAAGTTGGAAAGCGTTTCGGCTTTTTTAACCTATTCAAAGATGGCGGAATAGGCTCTCCTAAATTATTTGTCAATTCGTCAAGTTCAGAAATAGAAGAACTGTTAGCGTTGGATAGCTACACCAATTCGTGTAATATCGAACTAAGACCAACTGGCATTATTGTGAGATTCAAGTCTAAACTGGAAACTTTTGCATTACCAATTCCATTTTACAAGTTGACGCTGTACAAAGGTAAAGCTGATGAATATTCGGTTTACCGTGACCAATACTTCCTCAAAGTGAAGGGGATAAAACCTAGCGTAATCAAATTTATCGGCAGAATTCAAGATGCTAAAGCGGAATATTATAGTCAATTCGTATTGCCATATTGATTGCGTAAATAGGTAAAAAGAGTAACTCGTTAAACACTCAATAAAGAGCGGCTTTTCGTCTCAAGAACCGAATTTCCCATCAAAACCTCATCTACCGAACGTGCTGTTTCTCTAACTGCAGAAATAACCCAAACCACTGAGGATTATCCTCTTTTGGCATCGCCAGCGGCAAACACTTTAGGGTTGCTTGTGCAGTAGTTTTCACACAACACATTTCCTCTGCTGTCTAATTCTAGACCCAATTGACTAATCAATCCATTATGCTGCGGATGCATGAAACCAATGGCGATTAAAGCCAAATCGCAAGGAAATGGTCTTAGTTGAGTTGTCTACGTCAACCATTTTCTGCTTCCCACTTTTGGTAGCCACCAACTCAATAGAACTGACTTTCTCGTCTTTTCCATGAAATGCTCTCGGGTTTCAAGCCCATTGCCGTTCGCAACCTTCTAAATGAGAAAGAAGACGTGCAAAAAACAACTGGCCAAGGGGGGCCACGGATCTTTCTCGCCTCTTTCTAAAGGTGGCTTTTCGAGTAATTCAATTTGGGTAACGCTTTTCGCCTTTTGTCGCTTGGATGTTCCTACACAATCAGAACCTGTATCTCCACTGCCAATAACCAAAACGTGTTTATCCGTGGCTAAGATTGCTTCCTTTGATTTGATTTTTTCTCCTGCAACTCTTTGGTTTTCCTACCTAAGAAAATCCATGGCAAAATCAACTCCATCTAAGTCACGACCAGAAACAGGCATATCTCTCGGAACGGTAGAACCCGTGGAGACAACCACCGCATCGTACTGATTCAGAATGTCAGCTGTTTTCACATTCTCCCCAATATTACAGTTGGTTTTGAACACGATGCCTTCTTGTCGCATGTCTTTGATTCTGCGCTCAACCACACGTTTTTCCAATTTAAAATCATGAATTCCATAGGTGAGCAATCCACCAATTCTATCGTCTCGCTCATAAGCGTTCACGATATGTCCTACAGAATTAAGCTATGCTACTGCGGCCAATCCCGCTGGCCCCGAACCAACGACTGCTATTTTCTTTCCAGTTCTATTCTTCTGCACGTTGGGCTGAACCAGTCCAAGGTAGAATGCTTTTTCAGCAATCGCCTTTTCAATCTGTTCAATAGTAACTGGCGGTTTATTGATGCCTAAAACACAAGATACTTCATACAGTGCCGGACAAATTCTACTAAAAAATTAACGAAAATTTTTTATGCTGAAAAGAACCTCAGCAGCTTATTTCCAATCTTCCTTGTAAACCGCATCGTTAAACTCAGGAATATTATTCCCTACGGCATCCTTTGCGACAAAACGGCACGCCACAATACATCCAACGCGCTGCTTATTTATTCAGCTTTTTGGAGTCAAACTCTAGTTGAATTTCTTTCGAGTCTTCAATTCGGCTTTGTGGGTCTCTGTTCTCAGGCAATTCTCGCCCGAATTCTAAAAATCCTATTGGCTTATCCATGAGCCAATTGTTCTTTTTCCATGAACGTGTTGTCGTTAGAAACTTATGCTTTACCGATAGTCTAATGGTTCTAAGCAATTCTATCTTCGAACCATGTCACCAACACTGATTCTATCTATCATTGCCATCTACTTTGTAGTGCTTTTCATTATCGGAAAAGTCACCTCAAAAGGCGCTGATAACGATTCCTTCTTTATTGGCAATAAGAACTCTCCTTGGTGGGTTGTTGCCTTTGGGATGATCGGTACTAGTTTGAGTGGTGTAACCTTCATTTCCGTTCCAGGGTGGGTCGGTACATCGCAATTCAGCTACATGCAAATGGTGCTTGGCTATTTGGTCGGCTACACCGTAATTGCCACGGTTTTGATGCCGCTTTACTATCGGCTTAATCTCACTTCCATTTACACCTATTTGGATGACCGTTTTGGACGATACAGCTACAAAACAGGTGCTTCGTTCTTCCTCCTTTCAAGAACAATTGGAGCTGCTTTCAGACTGTATTTGGTAGCGGGCGTTTTACAGCTAACCATTTTTGATGCGTGGGGCGTGCCGTTTATAGCAACAGTAATTGCCACAATTGTTTTCATCTGGCTTTACACGTACGAAGGCGGCATTAAAACCATTATTTGGACCGATACGTTGCAAACCCTTTTCATGCTACTGGCTGTAGTCCTGACAGTCGGTATTATCAGTCAAGAATTGGGCTTCGGATTTAGCGAAATGGTTAGCACCATCAGAGAAAGTGACTATTCCCAAATCTTCTTTTTTGAGGATGTAAATCACCCGAAATACTTTTGGAAGCAATTCATGGCTGGAGCATTCATTTCAATAGTCATGACTGGTTTAGACCAAGATATGATGCAGAAAAACCTGAGCTGTAAGAACATTGGAGAAGCACAGAAAAACATGTTCAGCTTTAGTATTGTGCTGGTTTTCGTGAATCTGTTCTTCCTCGCGCTTGGCGCATTGCTCTACTTATTTGCTTCGGCAAAAGGGATTTCCATTCCCGATAAGACAGACAACCTTTACCCGTTAATAGCAACAAGTGGAGAACTACCCATTATTGTTGGAATTCTCTTTATTCTTGGCTTGGTAGCAGCAGCTTACTCAAGTGCAGATTCAGCTTTGGCTGCACTCACAACTTCAGCTTGCGTGGATATTCTGGACGTTGAGAAAAAGCCAAAAGAGGACCAAATCAAGCTCCGAAAGAAAGTTCATATCGTGATGTCTGCCATACTTGTCCTCACCATTATGATTTTCAAATGGGTGAACGATGAAAGTGTGATAAGTGCGGTTTTTCGTGTGGCCGGTTACACCTATGGTCCATTACTGGGACTTTACGCTTTCGGACTATTCACCAAACTCAATGTGCGTGACAAACTGGTGCCATTCATCTGTTTAGCATCTCCGGTTGTCACCTACATCATCAATGCCAATTCTGAAGTGTTGCTTGGTGGTTACAAATTTGGGTTTGAACTGTTGGTTTTGAACGGTGCCCTTACCTTCACTGGCCTCATTGCCATTTCCAAGAAGAATCTATCAACGACTTAAGTCGTTTAAATCGTGCTACTTATAAATGAGACATGTGTACTATTTGCACGAAAACATGTCTCATTCATCATCTACCATGATGCCCATCGATGAATGACCGTAACCTGGTACGTGGTTCCTGTGTATTTTAAAAAAAAGCAGGAAATCATGGCAACTCAAAAATGCATTATCATTCTTATTTGGTTTATCACCATTCCTTTTTGGGCTCAATCCCAGCATCTTAAGAAAGAATCAGAACGGGGCTATGCATTCGATAGCCAAAATGTTGTAGTGAGCCTTGACTTCAGTTTCATCGGCCACAATTACGGACGGGGAAAGATGAGTGGTGTTCCGCTAATGGTATCCTTTGAATATGGTTTTCACCGATACGTGGGAATCAGTCTTTATGCAGGAATGCTCCAACGCAACGTTCAATTTGACGACCGGAGTAAGCAACACGATATATATACAGGAGGCGGCAAACTCAACTTCCATTTTTATAACTTGATTGACGACAAAACCAAGAAGAACTTGAGAGGTGATATCGTGGATATCTATATAAACGGCACCGCTGGTTTCGATTATTTTGACTCCGAGTTGAAAACTGGAGGAAAGTATGCCTACTACTTTACCGCTGGCTTGGGAATCAGAGCCTATCCAATCAAGAAAGTACCTGGACTTGGTTTCAACGC
>JBLIGB010000040.1:0-10482 GCA_047636795.1 Bacteroidia bacterium
AGGGTTACACCTGTAAGTGTAGCCTCTGTTCCTTCTGAAGGAATTGACATAATATGACCTTCTCCGTAAAGCACTTTTTTGAACTGGTTACCCGCCAAAACTGTTGGCTGATTCACCTGATTAGCAAGAGATTCCATTTGAGAAAACTTCAAACGGTTGAATTCTTCTTCGGTGAATTTTGCCTTCAACATCACCTCTTCAACCAAAGCAAGTGTAGCGTCCAAATTTTTGGTCAATGAACTCACGTTAACAACGATTTCATCGTTTCCAGCATATACATTAATGGAGCTTCCGAGTTTTTCAAGCTCACCAGAAAGTTCTTCTGTGGTGTAGCTTTCGGTTGTTCCGCCCATCATAGCACCAAACAGGCTTGCAATACCTGCTTTTGCTGGGACCTCATAACGGTGACCAGCTTTCACACCAATTCTCAGGTAGACTTTCGGGATTTCATCATTCTTAGCGCCAATTATCTTCAATCCGTTATCCATGTTGGCGGTCCAGAATTCTGGAACGTTAATTACTGGACTTGGACCAGACGCTGGCTTCACACTTCGGTCAAAACCTTCTGGATCAACACCCTTATTATATGCAAGATCTTCATATTGCGCCATGTTTGCCTTAAGCGTTGTGTCTCTTACATAGACGAAGTTGTCTTCCTTGGCAACTAATTGTGGCTGCCCCTTTGGATAAACACTTAGTATAACCGCCTTTTGGTCTTTGATGTACGTGTTGTAAACGCGCATCACATCTTCAGCAGTTACGTCTAAATAACGTTGAATATCATTTCCTATATAGTTAGGGTTACTCAAAGCGTATTGATAACGTGCCAGGCTCGAAGCCTTTCCAGAAACCGTTTCTAGACCACTAATCATTTGACTTTCCATGGTTGATTTGAATCGCTTCAAATCATCTTCGTTTACACCTCTTTCTTCAAATTCTGTTAGCGTGGCGCGGACTGCCTCTTCCATTTCCACTAATGTTTTTCCAGGGTAAGGAAGAACCGTTAGCTGAAATTGGCCGCCCAATTCTGCACATGGGTGTGAAACTGCAGCCTGAATAGCAACTTGACTTTTTTGGAAGTTCTTGTAGAATAGAGAGTTTTCGCTTCCACCTAAAATATCTGAAAGCACATCCAGAGGCGCTTCATCAGCATGATAGTTGTTTACGGTTGAATAAGAAAACTGAAGCAATGGGAAACGAATATTATCTCCATAGGAAATGTATCTGTCTTCATCAAGTGTCACTGGCTCGGGCGTCTGATTTTCAACTTCCGCTCCACGAGGAATTGCTCCGTAATACTTCTTTACCAACGCCAAAACTTCAGATGGGTTTACATCTCCAGCAACGGTAAGTGCTGCGTTGTTTGGACCATACCACCTTAGGAAGAAGTCTTTTAAATCCTGCACATTTGCATCGTCAAGGTCTTCCAAATAACCAATAGTTGGGAAGTTGTAAGGATGCGTTTGAGGATACTGCGCTTGGTTTACTTTCTCGCCAACCAAACCATATGGTCGGTTGTCGTAGCTCTGTCCACGCTCGTTCTTTACAGTAGCACGTTGTACTTCAAATTTCTCTTGCGTAACCGCATCTAACAAGAACCCCATTCTGTCTGCTTCTAACCATAAAGCTCTTTCAAGCTGATTGCTAGGAAGTGTTTCGAAATAGTTGGTTCTATCCTTATTAGTAGTACCGTTAAGTGTTCCGCCTGATTCAGAAACCGTTTTGAAATGCTCTTCATCCGCAACGTTATCTGATCCTTGAAACATCATGTGCTCAAAGAAGTGAGCAAATCCAGAACGAAAAGGCTCTTCACGTGCAGAACCTACGTGGTAAGTCACATCAACATGAACAATTGGATCTGAGTGATCTTCGTGTATAATGATTTGAAGGCCGTTATCGAGAACGTATTTCTCGTACGGAATAGAAAGGCCAGATTCTGCCTTTTCAACCTTTTCAACAAGTTTAATCCCTTCGGGAAGTTTGATGTCTTTCTCCCCTTGGCCGCATGCAGCAAGCAGAGAAATTGTAGCAAATGCGAATAATAAGCGCTTCATATTTAGTGGTTTTGAGAGCGGCAAATATAGAAAACGGCTCATGCTAGAATTGTAAGGTTGTTGTAAATAGTGTTAAATCGAGTATTGTACTTGCCGAAGGCTTCAAAACCTCGTAGGTATTTACGGATGGTTTCTGCAGATTCCGTTCCTTCGCGTTTTATTGAAAATCAAAGAGTAATGAAGAAGTATTTGGTTGGTGTTATGTTGATGGTATTCGCTTTCGGAATTGTTTCACATGGTTTTGCGCAGCGTAAAACGGGGCGCTCAAAAAATGTGGATGTATGGATGGGCTCGTCTATTAAGAAGGAAGGCACCAAGAAAATGAGCCAATTTTTGGTGTCAAATGCTAGTGGATACGTTACGCACACGTTTCACAATCGGCAGGATATTTTCACGGTTTACGACACTACGCTTCAGCCCATTTCTTCGGAACGATTTGACCGCCTACAAAGCGATGATGGCTACGTGAACAAAGGCTTTGTTCGCCTAAAGGGTAAAGCCATTCTATTGACTGGAAAAACACTGCATTATGATAAAGCGAATACGGTTTATTTGGCTGATTTTGATGTGGAAGCGCTGAAGGTTGGAGATGACAAAGAGATTTCTCGTGTGGATGGAAACGGCTTTTATAAGGACTATCACGATGCGCATTTAAACTACGTAGTTTCTGAGGATGGCTCCACCTTTGCCGTGTATTTTAAAAAGGCCAAACGGTCAGATAAACTGGATGACCCAACGCAGTCTTTTCGTTTTATGGTGTTTGACGCTAATCTTGATAAAAAGTGGCAGCAGGATGTAGAATTCCGTTCAGGAGATGGTGTATTTCGCATTGGAGGAAGCGAGTGGAAAGATGACGCGCCCAAAGCAGCCATTGGCATTGCCAATAATGGCACGGTTTATTGCTGGGGAAGAACGGACAAAGGCGATGGGTTTGACAACGATACACGCTATCATGTTAAACTCACGAAGGTGAGTGCGGATGGTTTTGAAACCATTGACCTTTCTGGCGATCAGGGGAAGAAAATCCGTGATTGGACATTACAAGGAACTGAGTCTGGAATGATAATGGCCGCCAATTATATGGATTGGGAAAACGACACCAAAAGCTGGTTGGAGAAGTCTGACGGTTTCGCGTTTGTCAATTGGTCTGGTGCGGTAAAGCAACGCCCAGTTTTCAAGTACATTGAGTTTAATGCAGAGTACATGACGCTACATCAATCTAAATCTATTGTTAAGCGCGTAGAGAAGGATGCAAAAGGCTCGGCTGGTGCATTTGAAGATAATTTTTTGATTAAAGGATTTCAGAGCTTAGGCGATGAAAACTATTTGGTATTGGCCGAATCGAGCCTCGATTCAACCAAATTCAATGCTCACCTAGACATTGATATTACCACTTATACTAGAAGAGATGCACAGTTCTTCTCGGTTAATTCTAGAGATGGAAGCGTGAATTGGAGTACACGTGTACCTAAGTTTCAGGAGAATAAAACGGCACAGGGGCTTGGCTATATTTGTAAGGTTTCCAAGGGCAAGCTGCATGTGGTTTTCAACGGGCAGTTTAGCAGTTTGGAAAAAGAATGGACACCGTTTGATGGGGTAGATAAGTTTGACGAGATGGATAATCCCATTGTTCTTGTGACCCTCGATATGGAAAAGCCAAGAGAACTGGACAGACGCGAAAAACTGTGGAAATCTGAAAAGACCGAAAGCTACTTTGAGCCAATTCAGTTTTATACAACCAACCATACAAACGAAGGCCTTCTTTATTTAGATGATGAAGTAGGGGAGGAGCAGTTTGTGAAAATGTATTTCAAATAATTGCGTTTTAGTCTTGTTCGGTTTGAATTCAATTGCTGCTAAATGTAAGCCAGCCACCATCTATCTAAGGCCACCACACTTAATTTAGTGTTCACTATGAAAAGAATCTGCTTTTTCCTTCTGCTGCCGCTTTTTAGTTTCGGTCAAGAACCGCATGTTATTCTTAACTCGCTCAAGGCCTACAAACAAACCAACGGAATACTGGTCCGGTGGGTGATAAAAGGCGGAGATCAGTGTAACGGAACCAGGGTTTTTAGAGCTACCGCACAAGGGCACTTTGAGTTAATCTACGATATTCCTGGTATTTGCGGAAGTAGTACAAAGGATGAAACGTATCAGTATTTCGATTCGAATCCTATTTCTAACAATTACAATACTTACAGGTTAGAAATGGGCTATCAGGGTTTCACTGAACCAATAACCGTTTTCTATGAGGATTTTGGAAATGCGGAACATAAAGTATTCAGTGATTTTCAGACTAATTCTCAACGAATCCTGTTTACCAATGACTTTAATCGCGATGCTCTTTTACAGGTATTTGACAGTACAGGTAGAGCTGTTTATTCTGAATCCGGAACTGACAATGACTTTCTTATCCAACATTCAAACCTAAAACCAGGTATTTACATCTACCAAATCTCAGGAGTTTCCGAAAACCCCATGCAAGGAAAATTCTACCTTGCCGGTAGATGAAAACCGTCTCCATTCTAGCTGTTTTATTGCTTGCCTTGTCAGGTTGTGATAAGAGGTCAGATTTTTTCATGTTCGATTGCGTGGTGTACAATCAAAAGGTTGATGCACCAGTTTCGGGAGCAAGCGTTACAATGAAATTGCAAGATGCTACGGGTGGTTTTAATCCAACTTTCGTTACGGTAGGTTCTGCCACAACCGATGCAAATGGTCGGTTTTACATAGAAGTGGATAAAGGCGTTTACTTCTCATACCGTTTAGAGATTACAGAATCGAAACATTTCAACGGCACGTTTGAAATTAACCCAGATGATGTTCCTTTTAGCACAGCTTATTCGAGCACCTTTCTGCTTGAGCCAAGAGCTTGGCTTTCTACGCATTTGATCAACCAGAACAGTTCTCAAACAGCCATTTTCAGAGTAGTTGCCGAAACGGCTGGTTGCGCAGATTGCTGCCAGTCAACCTCCACCATTGTTCAAGGTAGTTCGGTTGATAGTATCTTCACGTGTCAGGTTTTTGGAGAACAATATATTGAAGTGAACGGAACTTATGCTGATCAGAACGGAGGAACCAATCAAATTGCAGAAACCGTATTTGCCACTGCTTTCGATACAACTTTGGTAACTATTATTTACTAAAGCCAACTTACTTTGGAGTGTTATCTTCGCACTATGAGTGACTCTACCCAGGTACAACTCGGAGATTATGATTCGGATTTTACACCTCCATCATCAGATTTTATTACCAATGCTACCGCTGTAGGCCGAGCCTATTTTGATCCCCAATTCTTTGGTATGGAAAATCTCGACAAAGAGAAACCCGCCATGTATGTAACCAATCACAACGTTTTAGGTGTTTTGGATGGAACGCTTTGGGCCGCAGAAATGTATGCTGAAAAAGGAATTTTTGCCCGCTCGCTTGTAGATGACTTGCATTACACGATGCCAGGTTGGCGCGATCTTGCTGCAAAAGTTGGTTTTGTGAAAGGAAGCCGCGAAAATTGTGCTGAAATGATGAAGCATGGAGAGCATATTATGGTTTATCCTGGTGGAGGAAGAGAAACGTGTAAACGTAAGGGCGAGAAGTACAAACTAACCTGGAAGAAACGAACCGGTTTTGCTCGCATGGCAATTGAAAGTGGCTACGACATCATCACAGTTGCGCAGGTTGGGCAAGAAGACTCGTACGATATTTTGATGGACGGAGACGAGTTGATGGAAAGCAAGTTTGGTGATTGGTTGAAAGAAAAAGGATTCGCTGATAAATATCTGAAAGGTGGCGACACTATGTTTCCGCTAGTTAGAGGAATCGGACCGACTTTTTTACCACGTCCCGAAAAGCAGTATTATGCTTTTGGCGAGCGTATTACCACCAAGGAATACGAAGGGAAAATTGACGAAAACACTTTATGGTCGCTGCGCGAAAAAGTTGAACTACAACTAGAATTAGACATAACCAGAATGCGCATCCAAAAGTTGGAAGATGGCGATGGTGGTTGGTTTCGAGGATTGCTTAATCGGCTTTAGACATACTGGCCAATTGCCCAAAACACGAACACTACCATTCCAAGAATAATTGGCACCGTTAGAAGCAGAATAAGGATGCTTTTCCAAATGGAACGTTTCTTTCTTCGCTCGTTTACCCAAAAGCGGGTTTTGGCACCCACAACACCGATTGTGGCATAAAGCAACACGTTAAAAACACTTGACCTAGAGAAGCCGCCCAGGCTGAACATCATCCACATTACAATCGAGGCGCTGGCATAGATTGGCAAAGCTGTGTAAAGCAGGTTTCCTATAAATGCACTGGCGTAATTTGGTCCTAAAAGGTTTGCGGTAGTCTCTAAGGTTTCATATTGATTCTTAATTTTTTGTAACTGTACTTCCATGCCTTTCAATCCGAAAATGGAATGGCCGTCCATGTTAATTACAACGGAATTTTCGTGTACCTCAGCAAATACGACTATGTCGTTTGTGAAAATTCCATCTCGGCTTTTGGTAGCAAGGAAAAAATCATCCTGCTCCTTTTCAAATTCCCCAAACCCTTGCGACTTCATTATCGGGTGAAATTGGGCCAACAAGTTTTGAGTACTTGTTCCGCCTTTTGGTTCAATTACCAAAGTTAGAAGTGGGCTAGTGGGAGTTATGGATTTCATAACAACCAATTTATGCATTACTTCTCAATGATGGTAAACATCTGGAATTGCATTTCGGGAGAAAGGTTGTGCCCAACGGCTATAATGGAAGGTTTCCCATCGTAAGTCGCAAAACCGGATCCGTTCCTAAACGTGACATCGCCACTGCATTGCACGGTGTAAGAGGCTACTTTTTGGATTAGGGTATAAGGGTCGGCATCATAGTTCATTTGAAAAACATCTGCGCGGTTAGAACCGTTTGAGGCTCGGTAAAACCCTGTAATGTAAACACCAGTTGAATCTTGGGTGAGTTGAAGGTTTTGATAACTGCCATACTGCTTGTCAATCCACTTTCTTCTAACAGCTTCTCGGCTGTCCCATGTTGTCCATTTTTCGAACTCAAAATCATTTGAGTATGGGTTCAAATTATTCGAAACATAAAAGTCGATGGTTTTGCAGTCCCATGTTCCTACTGCAAGTAGAAAATGATCTTTCCGTTTCAGCAATGCAATGGCTCCTGCAGTGCTAAACTGGTACTGGCCTTTGCGCCTTAAAGTGTAGACGGGTGCGGCTTGTAGCTTCTCAAAACTTGAGACATCAATTAATTGGACTATTGAATTTCTTCGCCCAACGGGGTCTTCTAAGCCAACAGCCAACCAATTCTCAGCAATTTGAAATCCTCCCGCATGATTAAATGGGTCCGTTGCCAATTTTTTCAAACCAATAAATCGAAAACCCTCACCCAATTTCTGAAAGAGTCCCAAGTAGCCAAAATCCTTTGAACTTCCTGAAACGATAAGCGTCTCGTTGTGCAGTTGAATGCCTTGAAGATGGCCCCCAATAATCTCGTTGTTTGGATTAACGCTAATTTTGAAACTGGCAGCTTGTATCGCCAAGGTTTCTTTGGCATTTGGCAATGGCTGTGCAAATGTTTTGAATGCGCACAGCGCGACTACTAAAGCGCAAACTGTGGCAAATTTCTTCAAGCTAAATGGTAAAGTCATGATAAACCGTGGTTGTCGGTCAAAGATGAGCAACTTTCTTATTTCTAGTTGCCCTCATTGAAACCAGTGTATGCACACGTTTGTATTTGCCGCTACTTTAGAAGTATAGTTGCTGAATCAGTTTAACCCTTCCAAGGACCGGTGATAGCCATTGTAAGTCCAACGTGCTGAATATTGACAAACATTGTTTTTCCACTTGGCGAGAAACAAATTCCGGTAAATTCTGACTGGTGGCCCGTATTGTGCCCAAATGTAAAAATGTGTCCCTCTGGAGTCACTCCTCGTAAGTACGGATCAAGATCGTCTTCGCAAATCATTACATCACCCCAAGGAGCAACGGTAAGGTTGTCGCAATACTTCATGATATCCACATTATTGGGTTCAATAAAGAGCTCCAGTTCCCCTCCATCTGCATTTGGTGTAAGCTTAAATATCTGACCCTTCATCAAACTTCCACCATTGGTACAGGCAAAAAAGATTACTCCTTCATCGTACCACATTCCTTCTCCGCGTGCAAAAATAGCGGCACCTTTTTCGTGTCCGCGCATTCGTAAATCGTCTTGCGGAGATTCTACATCGTCAAGGTCAATCCATTCCAATTTCATTGGAACGTTAGGCTGAATGTCTGGACCAATAGTGTCTGGCCAATTCCGAGTATCGAATTTTGTTCCATTCTGTATTGCTAGTGCTTGAAGCTTTCCGCCAGAGTGTAGATCATTCTTCTTATTCGGGATAAAACGATAAAGCAATCCGTCATGACGATCTTCCGTTAGGTACAGCATTCCACCTTTGGGGTCAAAAGCAACAGCTTCATGATTGAACCGACCCATTGCCTTAATCGGTTTTGGTGTAGCACGCATCACATCGCTTGTTGCAGGCACTTCAAAAACGTAACCATGATCCAACTCAACGTTCCCTTCTAAATCACCTTTTTTGGTCACATCCTCTTCACATGTTAACCAGCTTCCCCAAGGCATTGGTCCGCCCGCACAATTGCGATAGGTTCCTGCTAAGCTCAAAAACTGCTTCTCAATTTCCATGGTTTCTTCGTTGAAAACGAAAGTTGAGGTGCCACCCAAACCTGGGAATTCACCATTTCCAAATTCATAGAAGTCATCTTTTGAAATGGCCGACAGATTCGCATTTTCCAAACCAAAAGCCCCCAACTCCTTATCGGTTGGAACAATTTCATGGTTTCTGACAACGATTACCTTTCCGTCTTCAGCAGGAAATGCAGCCATCCCATCTGGCTTACCGGGAACAAGAAGGCCATCATCCATCGACTCTCCTTGCTTGGATATTACTTTGTAAGTAAACCCTTCAGGCAAATCCAACACTCCGAGTGGATCTTTCAAAAGCGGACCGTAGTCTAGAGCAACGGCTGCTTCACCCCCAACAACAGGCGTTCTGGAGCCACAAGCGTATAACTTGAGCCCCATAAAACCGATTCCAATGAACCCGCTCTTTTTTATAAAATCTCTTCTGCTATTAGTCATGGTAAAATGATTTGAAGCGCAATTTAATACGCAAGGTTCTATTCTTCATGTAAGCGGTCACTTCCTTAACAGAAAATTGTCATTGCAGTTTAAAAGACGCCACCATTCCTTTATGGTCAGAACCTGGTATGGTTAAAGTCTCGCATGAGGTTGGTTCTAAACTCGCTGAATATGTAATGTGGTCAATTGGGATGAGTGGAATGCCGAAATGCATGGGATAAGTTGCCTGAAAACCGTTTCGAACGGCTTTTAGGTTTCCTTGTTTAAGAAAAGCATCGAATGCTGCATCCCAAGGGACAATATTAAAGTCGCCTATCACCACCAGTGGGCCCTCAACTGAATTAGACATTTCAGCAATAGTTCTCATTTGGGCGTTCCGAATATTAGTTTCGTTCGGGAAAGCTGGTGGTTTGGTATGAAAGGAAATGACGGTAATAACTTGACCATTAATATTGATGCTGGCGCGTATAGCAGGCGTTTCCCCTAGCTCAAAGACTTCTCCGTCCAAGATTGGAAACTTCGAGTAAAGACCAATTCCGTAGCAGCAATCACCCGAAGGTTTTTCAAGATGAAACGGGTATTTTTTCTTGACAAGAGAATCAACACTTGGTATCCAAACTGAATTCAATTCTTGAATTATAAAAACGTCAACCCCAGTTTTTGACAAATCCAAAATAGCTTGTTCGGGTGATGGGTTTCCATGATACACGTTGAATTGACCAATTGTGAAATCAGAGGTCTGATCAGAATTGAATTCAGCAAAATGGGGAAGCACCAAATTGGCGCTTAATACAATTGCCAAAACTGAAAAACTAAATGCAATCCAGTAGCGATGAAAAGCTAAAACCACAGCGATAACAACCGACAGAGCCAGGGTAAAATGGGCAAATGCGGATAAAAGCTCCAACAGGTTTAAATCCAGAGGAAACCAATGTGATAGGCTTACTAGAAACAGAACCACCCCGACAAAATTGGCAGCGGTAGATTTCAAATTAGGCATAGATTAAGTGAATGTAGGATGAACACTTGAAGTCGAACTCTTTGGCGTTACTTTAAAACTGCTGAGCCAATTTCTTTTGCCAATATTCTCCTTACCGATAGCTGACGATTCAATTTTTCCATCAGCTCCATCAGCTTGTCTTCCTCAGCCTGCTTGAGTAGGTCGCGTGTTGCCGTAATCATCGTTTCTAGCTTGCGCAGCTTCAACACGTTTAGAGATGATAGAATGGACTGCTTTAGCTTGTCTTCTTCCATTAGCGTAACCACGTTATGCTCCTTCCACCTTT
>JBLIGB010000041.1:0-10432 GCA_047636795.1 Bacteroidia bacterium
AAGGCTGTAACCTGCGGATGATTCCGCTTCAAATAGGCAATCGCTAAGGCAGCATCGTCAGCCCAATAGCTGTACAAATAAGTATCAACCTCCGACTCATTTAGTAGTATCTCCAGCGAAGCTTTTAGCTTCAATGCTCGCAGTTTGGAGACTAGCATCGTCTTCAACTTACCCCAATTCACATGGCTGTAATATGAGGTTCGGATAATCTTCATCTCGTCTCTTATTTCTTCATCTGTAAGGAGTCGAAAAATTCCCAAAACCTTACCCGTCAAGGAAATTTCGGGATTCAAATTAATCAGCTGAACGTCTTCCGGAATTTCGAAATGAGGCTCAGTATGACCATCTCGTAATGATGTTGTACAAATGGTGATTTTCTGAAAATGCTTCTTTAAATAAGCGAATTCCACTTCCAAAAACGGTTCTCCGAAGCCAAACGGAAAATTTCCGCAAAGAATGATAAGATGCTTATCCGTAGAACTCACATCGCTAATTACCGCATTATTGTGCAACCATCCATCTGTTTTTGGGGGTTCCGCCATGCCGGCTTGGCAGAACACAGCCGAAACCTAATGCGTGGCGACCGGGTTTTCCGCTATATCCACTCCAAAGGCGTGGGATGCCACTGCAACCCCTAACCCACTTCACCTGCAAGTATTCCATCAACCCGAAACACATACCACATTTAAGAACAAAAGCGTTTTATTCGAAATCATCCACTAAGTTATTTGGCCAAAAAAAATCAAAACGCCAATTCCTATGCTTTGCGTATCATTGAAATCACTATTTCAACACATGTGCGGATTGGCTGGTATGTATTCCCCAAAGGGGGTTAAGAGAGACTCTCTTAAAAAAATGACCGATGTAATTTCGCATCGCGGACCAGATGCCGAAGGCTTTTTTATTGATGGTTCCTTCGGGCTTGCCCACCGCAGACTAAGCATCATCGACCTCAGCAGCACTGCAAATCAGCCAATGCAATCCAGCTGTAGACGCTACCAAATGGTGTTTAACGGTGAAGTGTATAACTACCAAGAAATAGCGAAGGAGCTAGATGTAAACCTGAAAACAACTGGCGATTCTGAGGTTGTTTTGGAAGCATTTGCCAAATGGGGACCACAAATGATCAATCGGCTCAATGGCATGTTTACCATCGCCATTTTTGACATATCCGAAAAGAAGCTTTACCTATTTCGCGACAGGATGGGTATTAAACCATTGTTTCTGTATCGTCAAAACGGAGTTGTAGCTTTTGCATCGGAACTAAAGGCCATAGTTGCCTTAAAAAGTGAACTTCCACTTACCATCAACCGATCCGCAATCCCTTATTTCCTACATCTTGGCTACATCCCTCAACCACTTTCTATTTATAACGAGGTGGAAAAATTTCCTTCCGGAAGTTGGGCTATTATTGGTGACAACAGATTCAAAATCGAACGCTATTGGAATCCGAATGAAAAGATTTCATCCAAAGTTATTTCAGATGAAGTAGAAGCGAAAGCCCAGCTCACTGATTTACTCAAAGAATCTGTTAAGCGCAGACTGGTAAGCGATGTTCCTTTTGGAACATTCTTAAGTGGAGGGATTGATTCAAGTCTTGTAACCGCTTTGGCGCAAAATTCAACATCAGAAAAACTAAAAACCTTTTCCATCGGTTTTGACGATGCCAAGCATGACGAATCAGGTTTTGCACGAAAAGTTTCTGAACACCTTGACACAGAACATTACGAATATCGGATTACTGAAAAAGATGCGTTAGAATTAGTAGCTGACATTCTTCCACAATACGATGAGCCGTATGCAGATTCGTCTGCAATTCCCACAATGTTGGTTTCTAAAATGGCGCAGCAAGAAGTAACCATGACGCTTTCAGGTGATGGCGGTGATGAACTTTTTCACGGTTATGGTATGTACAATTGGGCAGAACGAATGACCAATCCAGCAGTGAAAAGTTTACGCTGGCCAATCAGTCAAATACTTTCCCTGGGCGATGATAGATATAAACGCATCGCAAAAGTTTTTGATTATTCCAGCTCTGATAATTTGCAATCGCACATTTTCTCTCAGGAGCAGTATATGTTTTCCGTCTCTGAACTTAGCAACTTGCTTATTAATAAACCAGAAGGGTTATCGCTTTTGACTTTGAATTCGACATTCCCAAGACAGCTCACTGCTACTGAATCTCAAGCGCTTTTCGATATTGATTTTTATCTAAAAGATGACTTATTGACAAAGGTTGATCGCGCTTCAATGAAGTATTCTTTGGAAACGCGCGTTCCCATTTTAGATCATACGGTGGTCGAGTTTGCTTTGAATTTAGACCCCGCTTTGAAGGTTAAAAATGGTGTTCAAAAACATCTTTTAAAAGAGGTGTTATATGATTTTGTTCCCAAAGAAATTTTCGACCGTCCGAAATGGGGGTTCAGTATTCCGTTAGATAAATGGTTAAAAAACGACCTTTCCTTTCTAATTGAAGACTGCTTATCCGAACGAAAAATAAAAGAGGTTGGCGTTGTGAAATGGCAGGAAGTTGAAACGTTAAAAAAGAAATTCTTTTCAGGCCAAAACCATCTTTACAACCGCATTTGGTTGCTGATACTCTTGCATCAATGGTTTTCTACTAGAACCTAGTTTCAGGAAAAGTCACTGTTTTAGTTTGGTTCAGTGTCCTCCAGTTGGTAAACTCCTGCATCCTTCTCCTTGCTGTATCGCATCATGTACAAACTTGCCAAAAGAAAAGGAACCGATGGAATTTTATATCGCACAAGCGATCCGAAATTCGAGGTCGTAAGTCCAACTGCAAATGCAAAGAAGACTGCAAAAACAAGAGAGAACAAAATCATCGGTTTCGTGAATACGTATTTAGCAAAAGAAAAAACACCTACCGAATAGAGCATATATACCAGAAACAACATCAACGCGGTATTCTCCAACGCGGAAATCATCATTATTGGGTTTTTAACATCTAACAACGTAGGACGAAAGAGACCCGCAAATATGGCCACTGGAGCCATCCGAGCCATTCCACCTATTGATGGATCTATGACACCAATATCAAACGAATTACCTTCATAAGCCTCGCGTTTTAAATCCTCTTGAGTCGCAACCGCCTTATTAACTATTGCGTCAACAGAACCATACTCCTGAAGCTGACCCGCAGTTTGGGAAAACACACCAGCACCAAGAACAAAACCAATCATTATAATCACGGGAGCAGACAATACTTTAACCGCCTGATTTTGAATTTTCTGAATTCTATTGAACACAACCCAAATTAACGTACCGGGTAGCAGCGCAACGAAAATGTACGGCTTCATTACAATCATGACATACGCGGCTAAAATACCATACACTAGATTCCAAAATACATTTCTCCGTTTCAAAAACAGACCATAAACGGAGGACGTCATCCAGCAAGCCGCAGTAAGTGTATACGTATCCTTCATGATACCAGAACCCCAAAATGCTACTGATGGAATGAATAGAAATGCAATAGCCAGCTCTTTTTGAAGAGCAGGATACTCTTCAACAAAGACAGTATACAGACGCCATATCCCACCAAAACACAACCACGAAACAAGAATTGTACATCCAAAAAAACTATCTATTGAAAGAAGAGCGAACGGAGCTGACAAACGACTTACTGTATAGGACTGTTGATCTCGCAGATAGTGATGAGGTACGTACTCGCTAAGGTCGAAGCAATAAAACCACAACGGCCTCGTATCTCCAAAAATAATTTTCAGATAGCACAATGGCTCTGTCAAAATCATTGAATTCAAGATTTTGGCGTCCATCCAATAAATCATGGTATCCCCACCACCATAGTAAAATGCGTATACTAGTCCGAATGCCAGACCTGCGTAAATCTTGAATAGTAAGCCTTTGCGATAATACTTATACTCTGGATTGCCCCCAATCATCTTACTAGACGTGCGGCTAGAAAAATAATGAGCCAAAACCAGAAACAGCGGAACCATAATGAAGTCCCAAATACCCACGTATTTCATCTAAATGCCGAATTTGAATTGGAGACCACGGCATCAAATTTAATGAAGGTGATTGCAGATAGGCTAAATTCGCAAAATGAATGTGATTTATCTTAGTTATGATGGACTTACAGACGGGCTGGGGCGTTCTCAAGTGTTGCCATATATTTTCGGATTAAAACAGAAAGGCCACACATTCACCATAGTTAGTTTTGAGAAGGAAGTTGCTTTTAACAAGGAAGAAAGTACTATTCAAAAACTTATAGATGAAGCTGGAATCAATTGGGTTCCGCTGAAATATACTTCTTCACCTCCCATTCTATCCACCGTTTATGATGTCCTTCAATTGAGAAAAACGGTTGAACAACTCCAGAAGGAAACTCCGTTCGACATTATTCATTGCAGGAGCTATATTACCTCGCTAGTTGGTTTGCAGATAAAGCGAAATCACAACGTCAAGTTTGTGTTTGATATGCGAGCTTTCTATGCCGATGAACGGGTTGATGGTAGGCTCTGGAATTTGAAAAACCCCATTTTCAAATTTGTTTACGACTATTTCAAACGTAAAGAAATTGCATTTCTAAGCAATGCAGATTGCTCCATTAGTTTGACGGAAAAAGGAAAAGACATCATTCATTCCTGGGAGAAGGTTCAAAATCAACCAGTTTCTGTTGAAGTCATTCCCTGTTGCGCAGATTTAGACCACTTTCACCCATCGAAGGTTGACACAAACCTTCAATTCGAATTGAGAAAGCAGTTCCGTTTAGCAGAAGATGATTTCGTAATCACTTATTTAGGATCTATAGGAACGTGGTATTTACTGGATGAAATGCTTGATTTCTTCAAAGTTCTTTTGGCGAAACGTCCGAATTCTAAATTCCTTTTCATCACAACGGATAATCCAAATACGATTCTTCCCAAAGCAGAATTGAAAGGTATTCCATTAAGTAGAATCATTATTTCTCCTGCAAAGCGTGAAGAAGTTCCAACTTTCCTGAGTTTAGCAAATGCCGCTATTTTCTTCATCCAACCTGTTTTCTCAAAATCAGGTTCATCTCCAACTAAACATGGCGAAATGCTCGGAATGGGATTGCCCGTAATTGCTAACTCTGGCGTTGGTGATGTGGATAGAATAATTGAGGATACGAATAGCGGAATCCTTGTTCGAAAATTTAGCAATGAGTCTTACGAAAAAGCAGTTAATCAGATTGACGAGCTTTTGAAAATTCCCGTTTCAACACTTCAAAATGCAGCACAGAAATACTATTCGTTGGAAGAAGGCGTGAAACGGTACAACTCAGTTTATGAGCAAATTTGTTCTTAATGATGATACTTCTCGTTCTTCAGAATAGTGAATCCACGATACAATTGCTCTGTAAAAAATAACCGCACCATTTGATGTGTCAACGTCATTTTTGAAAGCCCGAGTTTGAAATTTGCTCTTTGATAAACATAATCAGAAAAACCAAAAGCGCCACCAACCAGAAACACAATTCGTCTGTGGCCGCCATTCAGCCATTTCTGCAATTTTTCTGAAAATGCAGTTGAACTGAATTCCGTTCCTCTTTCATCTAAAAGCACCAGAAAATCCTGAGCACTCAGATTGTCCAAAATTAATTTCCCTTCGGCCGTTTTAAGTTCAGAATGTCCTAATCTCTTAAACTGTTTGGGCGTTTTTAACACTTCCACTTCAAATGTGCAGTAGTGTTTCAAACGGCCAACGTAGCGTTCAATCGCTCCGCTCAATTCGGCATCATCGGTTTCTCCGACTAGAAAAAGACACAACTTCATGGCATTCTCTTTGGTGTTGGTCAAAGTATAGATTTATTTTGTCTTGCTGCAAATTGGCATGGCGCGGTTCTTGCAAAAAGATATCTTAGCAACACACTATGAAGAAATTAGCATCCATAATCCTATCTCTATGTTTGGCGCTATCCATCGGATTCGCGCAAGATGCAAATGAGACTATCAATTCTGCTATCAAATTGGGGAATTACAAAGAGCTTTCGAAGCTGTTTGACACCAAAGTGGAGTTAACAATTGCGTCTAAGGAAGCTAGCTATAGTAAGGCGCAAGCCGAACTGATTGTAAAAGATTTCTTTGCCAAGTATAAGGTGACCAACTATCAGGTTATTCACCAAGGAAAATCGCCAGATGGTGCGCAATATGCCATTGGCACGCTTACAACGTCTAAAAGTTCTTACAGAACATATGTTCTTACCAAAGATGTGAATGGAAGTTTGCGCATTCAGCAGCTTCGTTTTGAGACCAACGAGTAATTCTATTTATGACAATTGACGAGATTATTGATGCAGCGCTAACGGAAGATATTGGCGATGGAGATCACACTTCTGATGCATGTATTCCAGTATCAGCGCAAGGAAAAGCAAAACTGCTAGTTAAGGAAGATGGAATTATTGCAGGAGTTGAATTAGCACAACGAATTTTCTCACGTTTCGATAAAAATCTAAAAGTTGAAGTGCTTATCAAGGATGGCGCTAAAATCAAAATTGGTGACATCATTTTAACAGTAGAGGGCTCATCGCGTTCAATTTTGAAAACAGAGCGATTAATCCTCAACTTCATGCAACGCATGAGCGGTATTGCAACCAAAACGGCCAATCTGAACAAGCTCATTGAAGGCACTTCGGCTAAACTTCTAGACACCCGTAAAACCACTCCATTGCTCCGCGAGCTAGAGAAACTTGCTGTGAAAATTGGTGGCGGTGTAAATCACCGAATTGGCTTGTATGACATGGTGATGATTAAGGACAATCATATTGATATGGCTGGTGGAATACCGCAAGCCATTGAGCGCGTTCATCAACATTTAAAATCCGTTGGAAAGGATTTGAAAATTGAGATTGAAGTGCGTGATTTTGACGAACTAAATGAAGTCCTTTCTGTTGGAGGAATTCACCGAATCATGCTCGATAATTTTCATCCAGATGATGAAAAAAAAGCGGTGAATTTGATTGCTGGTAAATATGAAACGGAAGCATCCGGTGGGATTACTGAACAAACAATAAGAGCACATGCACTTTCTGGTGTTGATTATATTTCAGTTGGCGCCCTCACGCACAACATCAAAAGTCTAGACCTTAGCCTGAAAGCAGCCTAAGATGCTGAGAAAGTACATCGTTAAAATATTGCAGCTTCCGATTATTCGGAATTTGTTACGGCTATCCAAAGAAATCCGAATACCAGGTTTTGACGGGTTGCCACTTTATGACGTAATGGCATTCTTTATAAAAGGAATGCAAGAAGGTTGGCTCAACTTACGGGCTTCAGCCGTTGCCTTCAACTTCATTTTGGCCATTTTTCCAGCCATCATCTTCTTCTTCACGCTTATCGCCTACATTCCTATTGACGGTTTTCAAGGACAACTCATGAGCATTTTAGAAGTAATGCTACCCGCGAACACGTACGCAACCGTGAGCGAAACAATTGAAGACATCGTCATGCGCCAACGCGGTGGACTTCTCTCAATAACAGTCGTTTCAGCCATGTACTTTTCTACGAATGGTGTAAGCGCGCTCATTGACAGTTTCAACACCACCTATCACACCATTGAAAGCCGACCGTACTTGATTCAGCGTGCCTACGCCCTACTCATCACGCTCATTCTTGCTCTATTTACGGTTGTAGCAATCGGTCTCATCATTTTCGGCACCGTTGGTATGGACTATCTTCAAGAGGAGGACATCCTAACAAGTGGTTTTGCCAGTTTAGCGCTCAATTTGGGTCGCTATATTGTCATTGTTGCTCTACTGTTTTTCGCAATCTCAGTCCTGTACTTTCTAGGTCCTGCCAAGCAAACGAAGTGGCGATTTTTTTCAGCTGGTTCATCTTTGGCCACTTTCCTTGTGATTGTTTCTTCCATCGGATTTACCTACTTCGTAGATAATTTCGGTACCTATAATAAACTTTACGGCTCCATCGGAACACTGGTAATAGTTATGTTTTGGATGCTCCTAATATCTATGGCATTATTGATTGGATTTGAGCTAAACGCAAGTATCGAAGATGCCAAACTGCGCGAGATTGAACTTGGAAAACGCTCATTGGGGATTTCATTAGAAGAGGAAATTGAAAAAGGAGGAGATTCATGAAAAGATTTTTTACCATTCTAAACCTGCTCATTGCTGGAACTGTTTTCGGGCAGTACAATGCCCTTTCTCCGCCTAACACGTTTCGTTCGGCTGACAACCATTTGTACTGGCAGAACCGTAAGAGTGTCTCGGATTATTGGCAGCAAGACGTACATTACCGCATTGCGGCCAATGTGGATGAACAGACCGATATCATCTCGGCCAAGATGGAATTGAGTTATTGGAACAATTCACCCGATACGCTTTACGAAGTGTTCTTCCATCTTTATCAGAATGCGTTTCAGCCAGGTTCTTTTCATGATCAACTAGATGCGGGTCAAGGGACAAGGCATCGCTTTGGGAAATACGAAAAGGATGGAAAAGGAACTGAAATCACCTCTTTGACTATTAATGGAAAAGAAGTTCAGCAACAGCTGGATAATACCATTTTGAGAATTGTGCCTAATGAGCCAATTCTGCCCAATTCAAAGACGGAATTCAAGATTGATTTCAACACCTATTTCGACCAAGGAACGATGGGTCGAAGAATGAAACTGTTCCAATCGGGCGAGTTTACCCACTATGATGGCGTTCATTGGTATCCGCGTATCTCCGTGTATGATCCAAAGTTTGGCTGGACCACCGACCAACACTTGGGGAGCGAGTTTTATGGGGATTTTGGAACGTTTGATGTGGCACTCAACTTTGCCAGCAATTATGTGGTAGAAGCAACAGGCTTTCTACTGAATCGCGATGTGGTTCTTCCGAATGAACTGCGCGAAAAATTGGATGTCAAGAATTTTGCAGAGAAGCCGTGGGGAGAATCTGCTTCGATTATCATTCCATACGATACAACGGAACATAAAACATGGATTTACCATGCAGAAAACGTGCATGACTTTGCTTTTACTGCCGACCCGAATTACCGCATTGGCGAAGCTGAATGGAACAACATCAAGTGTTATTCTTTGGCTTTAGAAAGTCATGCTAGTGAGTGGCAGAATGCTGCTGATTATACGGCTCAGACCATCAAGGTTTTTTCGGAAGGAATTGGTCTATACAATTACCACAAGATGATTGTAGCAGACGCACGTGATGGCATGGAATATCCGATGCTAACGCTCGATGGTGGCAGTGATCCAAGTTATCGTGGACTTTTGGTTCACGAAATAGGACATAACTGGTTCTTTGGTCAGGTTGGTAACAACGAAACGTATCGTGCAGCTTTGGACGAAGGTTTTACTCAGTACCTCACTGCTTATGGCTTGCGGAAAATTGATGGCGACACGGTTGTTGAGGAACGCGAAAGCGATTGGTACAAACGTTCATTTCAGAAAGAAAAGTTGGCTATTGACGATGAAATCTATTACGGTTTCATGCGCAGCGCAACTAAATATTTAGATCCGTATTTGAACACACATTCTGATCAGTTTGAGGATTATCGGCATGGATACGGTCATGTGTATTACAAGACGGCAACTATGCTTTACAACTTGGAATACGTCCTTGGTGATTCCCTTTTTGCCAAGGCAATGATGAATTATTTTGATGAATGGAAATTCCGCCATCCGTATCTAGATAATTTCAGAAGTTCTTTCATCCGTTTCACGAAGGTTGATTTGAACTGGTTTTTTGACCAATGGTTAGAAACTGATAAGCGCATTGATTACGCGATTGGCCGTGTTAAAAAACTGGAGAATGGTCAGTTTTCGATTCGCTTAAAACGCAAAGGTGGAATGCAGATGCCGCTTGACCTAAAAGTGACGGACAAAAACGATAGCGTGCATTATTTCCATGTACCAAATACGTGGTTTGTAAAAGAAACGGGTGCCACTGTTCTGCCCAAATGGACGGGATTCGCTAAACTGAACCGAACGTACGATATCGTAGTGAACGTTCCTGAAGGAATTGGGCAGATAGAAATTGACCCAAGCACCCGATTGGCAGACGTTTATATGTTGGACAATACGCGTAACGTTACGGCAACTATTGACCTAGACCATCAGGTTTACAATCGACCTGATTGGCGTAAGTACGAGTTTGCCGCACGTCCGGATGCATGGTACAACGGATTTGATGGAATGAAATTCGGAATCCATATCAATGGTGGCCATTTCAACACCAATCATCTGTTTAACTTTTACCTCTGGGCTAATTCTGGTTTTGGTCAATGGGATTTGGATGAGAATGTGAGTGGGCGTGATTTTATGCCAATTAGTTTTATCTTCGATTACGGCACTTCGCTGGCGCGATACTGGAAAAATAGTGAAGTTGATGTGTCGGCACGAATCCTTGATGGATTGTACAATTATCAGCTTGGGTTTTCTAAGAAAAATCGCAAGCGAACCACAA
>JBLIGB010000042.1:0-10288 GCA_047636795.1 Bacteroidia bacterium
GCAAACTTTCTAATAGCTAACGGGTGTTTGTTAATTCCCCAACCAAACTGATTGTAAAGTTCCTCTACATCAATACCAATAGCGTTATGGCCCGAGCTGTTTCGGTAAGAAGCATACTGCTGCACTTCATCATAAAAAGTTGGGTGACCAATAGCGAAATAGTCGGTACTAGGGTCAAGCGCCTCAAAATCGGTGAAGTAAACTGAACCATTCGGCCCTGCTGGTTTCAATTCAGTAATTCCATTTGAATTAACACCTGACTCATTGGTGAGATAACACTCCTTTAAACTTCCATTGTCGGGTATAAGCACCTCATAACTACCCGGTGTTCCTCCCAAGAAAATCTTCCTATGGTTGGTAAGGTCGTACAGCAGTGCAGTAGGCTGGCTATAACCCGAAAGTTGTAAATAGCTTTTGGACTGTGCAGGATAGTTCGGATTGTCATCCACAATAAACTTGGCCGATTGCCCATTACCAACGTTTGGCGTTTGTGGATACCGAACACGAACAAAACCTACAAGCGCCTTGTAAACGTTACTATTCGGAGTAAGCGAAAAAGTGAAGTTCGAGGTGTTTACTCCAAGTGAAGAAGTTGGAATTGTAAAATTGTACCGATACCCGTTATACCTCTCAATTATAGTATCAAAATTGATAGACGGCCCTTGAATGTTCAAGGTTTTATCGTTGAAAGAGGCTCCAACAATACTTATCTCCACTTCCGAGTCTGGCCCTTGCGAATAGCGATATGGCGTACCTAAGTTCCAAAAGGAATCTGTAAAGACTCCTTCAAATAAATAGCCATAAAAGCCTTCGCTACCAGAATAAATCGGGCTGTGACCTTCTGCCTGATTAAAATATTGGCCTTGAAAATACTGGTCGTGCAACTCATCAACTTCGTCTCGTAAAATGTATGCTGATGGTGTGTAGCCCGTAAAGTTTATATCGCTCTCTAGCGTCATCCGGGCATTCGTAATAGAATTGTTCCACGTAAGGAAATAGCGGATTGTATCGTTTATAAGACTGTGGTACGGATTGGCGTTATTCAGCGGGTTATCGAAATAGACATCCGTGTCAAAAACACCATCGTTGCCGCGGGCGTAAAACTCTATAAAGTCTATGGGGTCAAACACGCCATTATCCTCACCCGACACCAAAATGTTCTGCTCTTCGCCACGGGCAAAAAGCTGAAAATTACGGGGGTCAATTGTGTTTAAGTTAAAACCTTGAGAAGCCAGCGCATCACTAAGCGTTTGATAGCTTATGCGATAAACGCCTTCCTGATGTATGTTGAAATAGTAATGAGGTTGAGAAGCATTCACCCATTCGTTACCATAAGGTTGGGAAAAAGCAAAAACAGACTGAAGCAAGAAAGCTATCAGTAAAAGTTTCCTCATTCAGGTTTAATTTTCTTCTTAAACATCTCCTTGTGTATGTCAACTCTTAATGAGAAAACGTTGCTAAACAAAGCTACCGACTGGTTCCCAACATCCGTCAGCGCATAGTCAATATAAAAGTCTCTAATTCTAACACCAATACCAACGTTTGGCTGCCATGTCCAAACTTTGTCTCCATTATCATCCGTATAGTCTTGTATGTTGGTTGCACCAAAACGAAGAAAGATAAAATCAGAATAGAAAAGCTCTATTCCTGCATGAGGCTCAATACTTATTGGGTCTCCTTTTATAAGTACTGAACGTTTTCCATCGAACGTAAAATCGAAGTTAAATTCTGAATAAAGACCGAATTTCTTGTAAATATTAAACCTTCTTCCAGCTCCTAAGACTAGCTCTGGAAGCGTAACCTCTAGTGAGTTTTTTGGTATCTCATTTCCTGTCTGAAGCCATACTTCTTTCGTCTCATCATCAAGCGTAAAATTCCACGCATTAAAAGTGGATGTTACGTCACGCGCCATCAACCCGAATTTCCATTTTCCATAATCATACTGAACACCACCATCCAAACCAAAACCCCAAGAATTTGCAAACTTCCCTACATGCCGGTAAACGATTTTGATTGTACCACCATAGCGTAATCCAGGAATTTTGGGGCTTCTACGCCCAACGCTTATTAAGAAACCGTAATCCGCAGCCGTAAACGAGGTTACCTTATCGTAATCAACGTTTCCTTCATCATCAATAAGCTGGGTTGTATTGGGGATGTCATCCACCCCAAAGCGGATAAAACTAAAGGATGCCTGCGTATGTGCATCAAGAATTGGTGCTGAAATTGCCGCATAATCGTATTTGGCTATACCCGCAAAATACTCTGAGTGCATAAGTGAAACTTGCCATTTCTGCTCTGCTAAAGGCAGCGCTGCCGGATTCCAATAACCGCCAGTAACGTCATTTGCACTCGCTACCATCGAGTTTCCTAGACCCATTCCCCGGGCGCCAACTCCAATCGAAAGAAATTCATTACTGTACTTTGGCGCTTGGGCAAAAGCAGTGTTTTCCAACGTGGAGAAAACTGAGAATAGGAAAGAGACAAGAAATAATCTGGTCATGTTTTCAAGAAGGAATTAAAGTTATCAAAAAGACTGTATGTAGGCAATCACGTTCGCCAACGTACAAGGTTTCTGAAAATTGTGCCGAAGGTAGTTTTTAGAGGCATAAGAATAAAGGTGTAAAATTGACACTTCTTTAGGAGTCGCGAATGGGACAGAAAGTATTTTTCAAAAATCTGGATGCACTTCGGTTCATTGCGTTCTTGTTCATTTTTTTAGGGCATGCACTCGATACGGACAGTGATATTATACGACAATCCACTGCCTATGGTTGGATAAAAAGCTATGTATACATCTTCGCGAAAACGGGTTTCAGTTTCGCCTTCGTCCTATCCAGCTACATCAATACTTGGGTTATTTTGGAAGAACGACAGCATGCTGGAAAATTCAAACCTTGGCTCTATTATGTGAGGCGGGCGCTAAGGATTTGGCCACTTTATTTCCTTGTTCTTTTCATTGGATTCGTCCTTGTCCCCTTAGGAATGGAGTTAATAAACGAACCATATCAAGAAGTTGGTAATCCGTGGTATTTCATCCTTTTTGTGGGTAACTTTTTTTTAATAGAACATGGCTGGACGCACTCACCAATCATCAGCGTACTTTGGAGTGTTTCGGTTGAAGAACAGTTTTACATCTTCTGGCCGTTCCTTCTTATTATTTTCAGAAGGCATGAGAAATGGTTGTTCGGTATTTTGCTTCTCATTTTCGGAGTCACTACTTGGCACTATTTCGGAACGGACGTAAATCTCTGGTTTCACACACTTTTTCTTCTTGGCGATATTGCCTTGGGAGCAGTTTTCGCGTTCATCTCTTTCAACAGAAATTGGGGGTTTGAAACTTTAAAAAATCTAAAAAAAGGCGCCATTTTAGGCATTTATGCACTGTTTATATTTTCGCTTTTGATCTATAAACCAGTGTTCAACAACCACCTATTACCTGGTTATGTAAGCCTAATCATCGAAAAGCTATTCTATGCCGTAATTATTTCTTTCTTGATTTTTGAACAGAATTTTTGCGACAATAGCTTTTTCAAATTTGGCAAACTGAAAGCCATCACATATTTAGGTGTCATCACCTACGGTCTTTTCTGCTTTCATGAAATTGGGCTGTTAATCGCAAACCGTGTTCTCATCTACTCGGACCTGAACGAAAACGTTTGGGCATTTCTAACGCTAAAACCACTTATTGCATTTGTGGTGATTGCTCCACTTGCGTCTCTTAGCTGGCATTATTTCGAGAAACCAATACTTGGTTTCAAGCGGCACTTTTACACCAGCTAGTTTTACTTGGTTGATTGCATCTTCCGAATAATTTGGCGTTGTTTAAAATGCTCATTCTTCCGATTAACTGAAAGCTTATTTTCCTCTTTCTGACCATCCATATAGAGTTTCAAATATTTGGCAGATTCCTCTTCTTGACCAAGATCTGAGCATACCGAACTAAGGCTCTTCAGAACCTCATATACCGACATTTTTAGGTTTATGGATGTCGCGTAGTTGAGGGCGGTTTTGAACTCCGTTTTTGCAAGTTCCAACTTTCCTTTTCTGTAAAACACATTACCAATGTTCATCATGGATACCGCTATTCCTCGTGTTTGCCCAGCCTTCTTATGCAGATTTAGCGCCTTTTCCGCCAATTCGAGTCCCTTATCATATTCCCCTAAGTAAACATGAACACCAGCCATTCCTCCAATCATATTTGCTTCTCCATGCGGTTGCTCTATCTGGTCATAATATTCAAGCCCACGTTTAAAACACTTCATGGCTTCGTCATACCTACCAAAATTGAAATAGACATGGCCGATATTACTGGTAATAGTTGCCGCAAGTTGGTACCTAGCAGATCTTCTGCTGGCAGAAAGACCATCTTCGAAATACTCAAGCGCGGTTCGGTATTCCTCCAACGTTGCGGAGATAATTCCCATTCCACAATAGCAGCGAGCCACGCCATACAAGTCTCCCATGCCAAGAAACTTATCGAGAGCCGACTCAAAATGCTGAATGCTTTGGGAATACTCCGCCAACTTCCAGAGAACAGTTGCCAACCCTTCATGCGCTTGAGCCATTCCACTTCGGCTATCAATTTTCGTGGCTAAATCCAGTGCATCAATTCCAACCTTCCACCCCTCAACAAAGTTTTTCTCCTTGTCAACAGTAAGGACCTCAAGCATGGCATCTAGCTTTTTACTAGCTCCCTCCAACTTTGAATCTGAATCTTCCAATTCCTTCATTTAAATTCCAATATACCTTTATGCTGTATGCTGTATGCAGAAAAAGGTTTCACTTCTAACGAACAATCGACTGAACTCGACATTTTGCTTAGAAACGGCTTTACTAACTTCGGCAAATGAATCCGATTAAAAATATTCCGAATTTCATCACGTGCCTTAATCTCCTATCAGGATGTTTAGCCATTATTTCTGTGATTTTAGGAAATCCGCTTGTTGCCGCTTACTTGGTTGTTGCTGCAGCAATCTTTGATTTTTTTGATGGTTTTGCAGCGCGTATGCTAAACGTATCGTCCCCCATTGGAGCAGAATTAGATTCGCTTGCTGATATGGTCACTTTCGGAGTTGTGCCTGGTTTGATGTTATTGCATTACTTATCAGGTGGTATTTCCAGCCTTACTGGCGTTGAAGGTTTTCTGCAAAACCCAGTACTTCTTGTTCCCTTTTTAGTGCCTGTTTTTTCAGCATTGCGATTGGCTAAGTTCAATGTTGATACGCGGCAAACAGACAGTTTCCGTGGGCTTCCTACTCCAGCAAGTGCCCTCTGGGTTATCTCCATTCCGCTGATGATTGAGTTCATGCCTTTTCACATGTGGTGGAATCCGGAAAACGTAATCGTGAATCAATGGTTTATTATTGGCTCAGCTATTGGTCTTTCAGTCTTAATGGTTTCAGATATTCCGTTGCTCGCGATGAAATTCAAGGGTTTTGGTTGGAAGGGAAATGGCGTCCGCTACATTTTCTTGATAATTTCCTTGGTTCTGTTGATAATTCTCCGACCAGTTGCCATCCCTATCATCCTATCTTTGTATGTGTTAATATCCATAATCGACAACCTATTTCTTTCAAAAAATGAAGTTCAAAGCTGAGATTGACGTAATGCCAAAAAAGGAACTCTTGGACCCGCAGGGAAAAGCGGTGAGTTCGAGTATGAAAAATCTTGGCCTTCCTGAAGTAGGAAATGTGCGGATTGGCAAACATATTTCTTTAGAAGTTGAAGCAGACAACGAAGCTTCTGCGAAAGAAAAAGTTGAAAAGGCCTGCAAAGACCTTTTGGCAAATCAGATTATGGAAAGTGTTGAGTTTAAGCTTACCGAAGCTTAAAATTAGCGCAGTACAAAATTCTGTCCTAAGTAAACTCTTCTTACTTGCTCGTCAGTGGCGAGGTCTTCTGCGGATCCAGCTTTTAGAATATCACCTTCAAAAAGCAAATACGCACGGTCGGTGATTCTAAGCGTTTCATGAACATTGTGGTCGGTAATAAGAATACCGATGTTCTTTTTCTTGAGTTTGAAAACTATTTCCTGAATGTCTTCGACAGCAATGGGGTCAACTCCAGCAAACGGTTCATCCAAAAGAATGAAATTTGGATTTACGGCCAAGCAACGTGCTATTTCAGTTCTTCTTCTTTCACCACCCGAAAGCAAATCTCCTCGGTTTTTACGAACGTGTTGAAGTCCGAATTCATCAAGTAACGATTCCAGCTTTTCATTTTGCTCTTTTTTGGAAGCTCCAACCATTTCCAACACAGCAAGAATATTATCCTCCACACTTAGCTTCCTGAAAACAGATGCTTCTTGAGGTAAATAGCCGATTCCGAGTTGCGCACGTTTGTACATAGGAAGGCTCGTAATGTCTTTGTCATCCAAATAAACCACACCTTCATTCGGACGAACAAGCCCCACAATCATGTAAAAAGATGTGGTTTTGCCCGCTCCATTTGGTCCTAAAAGACCAACAATTTCGCCTTGGCTTACTTCAATAGAAACACCTTTAACAACCATTCGGCTGCCATATTTCTTCTTAATATTTTCAGCGCGTAATTTCATTAGAACCTTATGCCAGCACGAACCCTGAGCCCCCAACCTTTGGCAGCGCCAAGTTTAGAAACATTCGGGTTGTCTAAATGAGTGAATCGCTTAACCAAATCAACGCTAATTATTTTGAAAATATTCTCAATACCAACACTGGCCTCTACGTACGGCATTTTTTCCAACGTATAGGTTGCTTGGTCGTATTGTTCATTTCCGAATTGATCTAATACGGCATTTCCCTTTTTATCTTCTACTCTTCTACTTGGAAAATTGAATATGTCATCACTTTCGGTAAGTCCTGGAGTGTTGCCAACAGAAACTCCTCCCCAAACCGCTTTTACACCGGTGGTCATTCTCCATTTCAACTTTTTCAAAAACGGAACTTTATTGAAAACGAATCCATTGAAGTGGTGGTAGTAATCAAATGAAACATACTTGTCGCTTACAAACTCAAACCAGTTCATCATGTTAAACGTGTTTGGGTCATGGAAAAAAGTCTGATTTCCTCGATGGACGAACAACAGCGGAAATGGCACACTACCAATCATCCAACCACCTTCCCATTGTGTATCTGCAAATCCAAAAGGACTCATGTAAAAACGCTTAAACAATCGAACACCGATTTTGTGATACTCGTATTTGGCATCAAGTATTCCAGGAATAGCATAATTATAACTGATGTCTAAAATCGGGTACTTGTTCAGCATAGGAACGCGAGAAGATCGACCTTCATAATACTTCACATTTGGTGCGTATCGTAGCGTTACCCCAACTTCATTTGTGGCAACAATTTTAGGGTCTGGTAGAGTTTGATTAATAGGGTCAAAGGTCAATGCACCAGCAACCTCACGTCTTCTATGTTCCACATTTATACCAACCCCCAACCCGAAGTTCCACTCCTTCAAATAATTCAATCTGTATGAATCATAGTAAATCATCAGATTGGCTAGTCCTCTTCGTGCAGAAAGAAAAATATTATCATCGCTTGCAAGAAGAAGCGCTTGCCCTGGTTGTTGAATATCACGCTGAAACTCTACTCCTATTTGGTGATACGGGCGATTTTTAAAGATGTAGGTAATACCTCCACCACCCTTCAAACGTTTGTCTTTTCTATCGTCCAAACCATAAGCTATGTAGGTTTGAAGTTTCCATTTCTCACTGAATTTCTTGTTGGTTTTTACGCTAAAACGGAAACGCCACTTCTCTACAGGATTCAAGCTTACTGCATTCCAAAGTGGTCCAATATCAACGGGGCCAACCTCATAGAAACCAGAAACGAGAAGGAATAGGAGATTCATCGTGCGCTTGAAGGCTGGTAGCTCCTTCATTTCATTGGTCATTTTATAGACGCCCTTCTCATTTTCATTAAGCTCCTCGTGGCGGGCTGTTCCCCAAAATTCTTCATCCTTTGTTTTGGCATCTTCTTGAACAACAATTCTTGCTGGGTCTGACCAAATAGAATCGGGTGCTGGCTCGTTTACAACAATATCTTTATACGTAACGGTCTTTTTCCCGTACATCCCCATATTATTAGTAACCAGATTATAGTCAATAGTCATTTGATCTTTGATCAAATGCCAGTTCAACTCATCAGAATAATTGAATTCTTGTTCAACTTGTAGGGCACTTACGAAGTTGATATTTGCGCTACGGGTAATATTCATTATTACCTTCTTCACAGCATAAGAAGAATCCAAAGCAATCCACAAATCTCCTCGAAAAGCAAGATCTGCACTATTCCGCGGCTGGAATGCGAGTTGCACACATTCCACACCGCTTATATCCATTGTATCAAGTATGAAATACTTGTAAGAGATAGGGGCAATCGTGGATATCGGACTCTTAAACTGCTTTTCCATCATCATAATGGTGTTGTCATAGATATCTATGTCCTGATAAATCTTTTCCATGAAATAGTCGATTCCTTCGGCATCCATGAACTCCTCAAAACCAACAGTTTTCAACCCGTAAGTAATTTCTTTTTCATCCTTTGGGCTTTTGCGCAGATAAACCTTGGATTTCGTCTCGGTAAGGTATAGCGGCAAATATGGTTTACCGTTAACCTCCGAAGTATCTACATATTCCCACATAAAAGCGAATTTCTTAAAGGCCCCGCGATTCATGAACTTTTCCGTGATATTGTTGATATCGAGTTGCATCTTCTCGTACTTATCGTACTGATAGTGGTCAAAGCCTTCCTTTCGGTTCTTATCTCGATTATCAACCACTTTCTGAATCAATGCAACAGCAGGGTTTTCCTTGTTCTTATAACGACCTTTTGCCTTAATAACTACCTCATCAAGCTTGATTTGGGTTGGTTCAAGTTTAAAGTTAATCGTGTTGGTTTGGCCTTGAACCACGATTTTTTCCATCAATTCATAACCCACAAATGAAGCTTGAACTTTGTCTGACCCCCACTTGGTATCCATCTGATACTTTCCGTTGAAATCTGTAGTTGTTCCTACGTTTTTACCTACAAACGCGACATTCACAAACGGCAACGGCTCGCCACTTTGTCCATCTGTAATCACACCTTTTACTTTGGTTTTCTCCTGCGCGAGAATTACGCTCGAAATGAGCATGAAAAGCGCAAGTAAGAAATATCGGAAATTCGTCATCAACTAAGCTGCACTTCTCTCATCGGTTCAAATATCGGCATTTGCCTTGGCTTCGTTCCGCAAAACCAATGCCGAAACCCAAATGCTCACTTCATACAAGAGCATCAGCGGAAAAAACACCAGTACCTGACTTGAAACATCGGGCGGTGTAATAAGCGCTGATAAAAGCAGGATACCAACGATAGCGTGTTTGCGATATTGTCTCAATAAAGCTGGCGTAACTATACCGATTTTAGTTAGAAAGTAAATTAGAATGGGAAGTTCAAACACAATTCCACTAGCTAGAACAAGCGTAGCAATAGTGCTGAAATAACTGTTCAAATCAATCTGATTTCGAATGGTTTCGCTTACTTGGTACGACCCCAAAAAATTAACGGAAAGAGGTGCGATGAAGTAATAACCGAACAGGACGCCAATCATAAAAAGCAGAGAAACGTAGACCACCATGCCATTGGCATATTTGCGCTCTGTACTGTGTAACCCTGGTTTGATAAACCGCCATACTTCAAATACGATGTAAGGGAATGCAAACACAAAACCTGCAATCATAGACACCATTATGTGTGTAGTGAATTGACCAGACATGCTGATGTTAATTAGGTCGAACGGCATCTCTTCCATGCAAAGTAGATTTAGATATTTACACAGCATTCTGTAGGTCCAGAAATCTCCACTTTTGGGGCCAAGCAGCAGTGTGTCAAACATAAAATCCTTTGCAATAAAAGCCGCAATTGCAACTATGAAAATAGCAGATACGGATCGTACTAAATGCCATCGGAGCACTTCCAAATGCTCCAAAAACGACATCTCGCCTTCTTCTTGTACATCATCTGTCGGAAGCTCTCTACTCATGGTTTGCAAAGGTAATATGCTTAACGCAGTATTATGGTCGCGATCTTCCTATTTTGCAAACGGTTGATAAAACAAGTGTCTAAACTCAAACCTCTTATCATTTTTAGTGTCGCTGCCCTGCTTTTTGTGGCGGTGGTTATTTACACGTTTAGAGAAGTGGGTGTGCTTCAGCTTATTTCAGAAGTTTCAATGGCAAACCTGTTTGAGGTAATGCTGATTGGCCTTGTCTTTAGAAGCACATTTGGAGTAATAATGTGGATAGGGTTTTGGCTTC
>JBLIGB010000043.1:0-10267 GCA_047636795.1 Bacteroidia bacterium
ATTGTTAATGGCGGAACGGGAACCAACTACGGTTTAGAAATCACGTTTGAGAAATTTCTCACAAACGGATATTATTGGCTGCTAACTGCCTCTTTCTACGATTCTAAGTACACTGCAAGCGATGGTAGACAACGAAATACTGTTTTCAACGGCAATTATGTAGTCAACGTTTTAGGCGGATATGAACTGCAATTGAATAGGAAGAACCCAAAGGTGAAAGTGCCAAAACCAACCTATAACCAAAAGCGGCTTAAACGCTTTAATAAGAAACAAGAAAGCAGACTGGCCACAAGACACTCCCTCAAGTTTGATGTAAAATTCACCCTTGCCGGTGGCTCACGATACACGCCAATTGATATTGATGCTTCGGCCATTGCAAAGCGGGCTGTTTATGTGGATGAATCAGCTTATTCTCTGCAGTTTGAGCCTTATTATCGACTTGATTTGGGACTAACGTACAGAATGAGTCGTCCGAAAATTACTCAGGAATTCACCGCTTCTTGTCAGAACGTTACGGATAAAGCTAACCCACTTTACAATCAGTACAACCCAGACGAAAATCAATTGGTGAACGTGAATCAATTGGGAATTTATCCGCTTATTCAGTACAGAATACTGTTTTAGGACTAATCTGCTATTACGCCCATTTTAAGCGCGTATTTCACTAAGCCTACAACATTTTTGACCTCTAGTTTTTTAATGAGATTGCGCTTGTGGGTATCAACCGTGCGAATGCCGCAATCCAGTTTTTCGGCAATTTCCTGATTGGTAAATTCCTGCGCTATCAATTTCAGCACTTCACTTTCTTTTCTGGTGAGCATTGGAGCAGATGATGGTGAACCCATCGCAAATTCCCCGGAAATCTTGGATAGAACCTCGCTGCCAAAATGTTGCCTTTTCTCTGCCACATCAACAATTGCCCGTATTATTTCATCCTTGGTAGAATGCTTCAAAATATAACCCGAAGCACCAGCCTGAAGGACCTCTTTAATAAACCTTGGCTCGTCATTTATAGTGACTGCCAAAACCCTCACATCCGGATGTTTTTCCCGTATTGCTCGGGTAGCCACAACGCCATTCATTTCAGGCATCATAATGTCCATTAAAACTACATCAATTTGCCGCGAAGCACAGATGTCCAATGCCTCTTTGCCATTGCCTGCCATATCTACCACAAGAATCCTTGGTTCTCCCCTCAATAAAGCAGAGAGGCCATTGCGAATCATTTCGTGGTCATCAGTAATAAGTACTCGGATCATTGTCTTAAAGAATTACTCAAAGGTATCTCAACTGTGGTAACTGTACCTTTCTCTGGTCCAGAATCTATTTCTACTTGGCCTTCAAAAACTTCAGCTCGTGACCAAATATTTCTCAATCCAAGCCCGCTTGAAATACTTTTTGGGTCAAAACCAATACCATCATCTTCCACCATTAATACGATTGAGTCGCCATGGTTTATTACCTGCACATAAACGTGTTTGGCACTTCCGTGCCGAATAGAGTTGTTCAATAGTTCTTGACACATTCGGAACAGCGCCTTTTCTAAATCATCAGAAAAGCGCTCGTTCATATCCACCAATTCTAGAGATATTTTCAGGTCTACAGTAGAGTTCCATTTTACAACGAGGTCTTCAATTGCCGGTTTCAAACCGAAGTGCCGAAGCACATCAGGTGTCAGATTTCTTGAAATATTTTTAACCTCAGAAATAGCTACATCTATGTTTTCTTCTAGCGCTTGAACTCTATTGTTAAGCCCATTTGTCAAACCTTCATTATCTAGCCCAGATTTTAAATGCTGGAGGTTAAGTTTTATAGCGGTAAAGAGTTGCCCGAGCCCATCATGAAGCTCTTGTGAAACACGCATTCGTTCGTTCTCCTGTCCTTCAATAAGCGCTTCGCGATGGTACTTTTCAAATGCCTTTTCTTCGTTGATATTTCGTGCAATGCATATAACCGATATTACGCGAGAGCCATGAAAAATGGGTGAAAGAGTCACCCCATAGTTATCAATGGTTCCATCCTCATCTTCCATTATTTTGAGATCCGTTTTTAATGGTTTTCCAGTGCTAAAAACTGTATTGATGAGCTCCATGGAGTTTTTCGCATTCTCGGGTGACATTACTTCCTCAATCGTCCGGCCAGCCCATTTAACATCGTTACGAAGATCTTCGTAATCGTTCACTGAAAGGATGTAGCCTTCAGAATTCACGGTCATAATGAGGTCGTCTGCGTGCTCAAAAATAGATCGCCAACGCGCCTCAGATGAGGCTAATGCTTCCTGTGCCATCTTACGGGTAGTCACATCATTTCCAACAGCCTGATATCCTAAAAGTGTTCCTGAATCACTAAAAAAAGCAGTAGCAGACCATTCTTGCCAAACCAGATTCCATTGTTCATCATAATTACGAAGCTCCCAAACATTCATGGGCTCACGAGCTGTCAGCTTTTTCATTTCACGTTCACATTTTTCCAACTCACTTGGAGGAAAAAGTGACGCAAACCGTGTGCTGAGGCCTGAATCTTTGAACTTGAAGAATCGGGTAAATGCAATGTTCCGAAAAATGACCAGCCCCTTTGGGTTTATCCGGCAAATCATTTCCGATTGTGCCTCCACAATACTCTGGTAGCGGTGTTTAATCGTGTTAAGTTCGTTTGTAAGATGGTTTGTATCCGTAAGGTCTACAACCGAAACAAGCACTAACGAAAGGTTTTGCTCATGTCCAGGAAGAACGTTCAGGTTGAACTGTACGTCAAGTACATCACCATTCAGATTAACAAAAGAGCCTTCAGTTTGGAAATAGGTTTTCCCTTCGGAAAGCGCTACAAATTCATTCAGGAATATTGATTCAGATTCTGGTGTGAAATTCCGATGAATTTTTTTGATGAAATCACCCTTGTCCACAACTCCGTACATGTCGAGTGTGGTTCGGTTAATATTCAATACGCGAATCAGGTCAATACATTTCTCCAACGATTTCGGCTTGTCATGAAAATGCTTTTTGATGTTGGTGATACCAGCGGCTTTCAGCCCATCTAAAAACAACTTTACTTGAGAAAAATCTTCTTCCCAAAACGAAATTGGAGCGTTATCAAAAATGAAGCGATATTTTTCCTCGGAAAGACGAGCAGCTGTAACGTCACGCGAAACTCCGATTAGTCCAATCACATTCTCATTGGAGTCGCGAAGTGGAGTTTTGGTGGTTGAGAAATAACTGTTTCCCGATCCAAAACCCACTCCATCTTCATACGAAACTGAATTTCCAGATTTAAATAGTTTGGTATCCTCTTCAATAAGTTTTATTACTGATTCAGAGACCGACAATTCAGCATCCGTTTTGCCAATAATTTGTTCAATATTTCTATCGAAATACCCAGCGCCAGCCTGATTAATAGTAATATACCGCCCCTCAAGGTCCTTGACATAAATAGAATCGGATGCGTCTTGGATAATACTATTGAGCAACTCATTTTCGCGAGTTAACAGACGAATTCGCTCTTCTGCTCTTATAGTAATGTGTTTTTCGGACATCTTGGATTTGAGTGAACTAATTTAGCTTTACCGCTTCAATCAGCACCATCATTGCATGAAAATCCGCGTCTTATTTTTCGTTTTTCTTCTATTCACACTTTCTTCGTGTGCGCTTATTCAACCTTTGGAGGTGAAGTCGGTGGTATGCTGCGATATTCCGAAAGCACTAAATGCTCAGACAGAATTGGCGTTCGTAGTAAAACTGCACAACCCAAACGACTTTCCCATTAATGTAAAAAGTTACTGTTTGGATGTGCGCCTAAACGGAAATACGCTTGGAACAGCGGAGTCTAAAGAATTGACAGAAATTCAAGCTAACAAGACGTTGAGTAAGACTGTTACAATTAAAACGACTGCTAAAAAATTGATGAGTGGAGGGTTGATGATGGGTTTGAGCGCACTTTTAGGAAATAGCACGACCAATTTTGAGGTTGAAATAGTGGGTTTAGTTGTGGGCAACGCCAAATGGTTTTCCAAGCGTGTTCGAATTCGGGAGAAATACCCGATTAAACTTAAACTCTGATTAGAAAATTGGAATACAGACGCTTTTCGGTTCGGTAAAGAATCGAAGTACCTCCCAGCCACCCTCGCGACCAACACCTGATTGCTTTACACCTCCAAATGGAGTTCGCAAATCGCGAACTAGCCAGCAGTTAATCCAGACAATTCCAGTATGAAGTTGTGCTGCTACGCGATGAGCTTTAGTTAAATCTGAAGTCCAAACGGTTGAAGCAAGGCCGTATTTGGTTGCGTTGGCGTAGCCAAGTACTTCTTCCTCAGTATCAAATGGTTGAATGGTGACAACCGGACCAAAAATCTCTTCCTGATTAGTGCGACATGTTTCGTCCAAACCTTCAATTACTGTTGGCTCTAAGAACCAGCCACCTAAATCAGTCTTTGCTTCTTTACCACCGCAAAGCACGCTGCCGCCTTCCTGTTTTGCCAGCTCAACATAAGACAGAACTTTATCGAAATGTGCTTTAGAAACGACTGCACCCAGCTTAACATCAGGTGCTTTTGGGTCTCCGACTTTCATCTGCTTTACCATTTCCACAAAGCGTATTTTGAATTCGTTATAAATGCCTTTCTGAACATAAATACGAGAGCCGCATAAACAGATTTGACCTTGATTGGCGAAACTTGAATTGAGCGAGGTTTTCAGCGCATTCTCCAAATTGCAATCATCGAAAATGACGTTTGGGTTCTTCCCACCAAGTTCTAACGATAGCTTCTTGAACATGGGAGCGGCAGTACGGGCAATGGTTTTTCCTGTTTCCGTTCCACCAGTGAATGAAATAATTGGAACATCTTCATGTTCGGTGATGGCTGAGCCAACTTTTCCGCCCAATCCATGCACAATATTCAGCACGCCTGCCGGAAAACCGACCTCATCACATATTTGCGAAAGAAGAAAAGCGGTCATCGGGGTTATTTCTGATGGTTTGGCAACCACAGTATTTCCCGAAGCTAAGGCGGGTGCTATTTTCCATGTGAATAGGTAGAGTGGTAAGTTCCATGGGGAAATACAGCCTGCTACACCAATAGGCTGACGAAGTGTGTAGTTCAGGAATTTGCCATCTGTATCGTGCAATTCAGAACTGTCGTGTAGAATAGCGGTGGCGAAGAATTTAAAATTGTCGGAAGCACGCGGAATATCAACTTGCTTTGCTAGCCAAACAGGCTTTCCGTTGTCGGTACTCTCAGCTTCTGCCAGTTCGTCTAAACGCTCCGTTATTCGTTTAGAAACGTTTAGCATGTGCTGTGAACGTTCTTCTCGAGTAAGTGCAGACCAACTCAGAAACGCGGCTTTCGCGGCCTTTACCGCCTGCTCTACATCCGTTACGTCAGAATCGGGAATTAAGGAATAAACCTCGCCTGTTGCCGGATTGTAATTATCTAAATACTTACCTGAATTGGGAGCTTGAAAACTGCCGTTTATGTAGTTCAGAATCTGTTGCATTGCCATGGTTTGCCGTAAATGTAGCCAACAGCTATAAACCTGATTCTAAGTTGAGGCTGGCTAGTGGTTTTGCGTGAAGGATGGAAGCGATATCCTTTTTCCTGTTCACTCCTTCGAGTACCTCGGAGTTTGCGGAAAAAAGATTTAGCGGACAGCCTGACCGCCACGTACTTGATTTCGACTGCGCGCAACCAAACTGGCATGGCGGACACGCCCAAATTCTTGGTAATACTCGGCATGCATAACATCAATTTTCAGAATTGAATTTTGTTTAAGTTTGTCGCGAATTAAAAATCTACCAAAACCAGATAATCATGTCTGATATTGCATCAAGAGTAAAAGCTATAATCGTTGATAAATTGGGTGTTGACGAGAACGAAGTAACACCTGAGGCTAGCTTCACAAATGATCTGGGAGCAGATTCTTTGGATACGGTTGAGCTAATTATGGAGTTCGAGAAGGAATTCAACATTGCGATTCCTGACGATCAGGCAGAGAACATCGGTACTGTTGGCGAGGCGATCAAGTACATCGAAGAGAACGCTAAGTAAAACCCTCTCTAACGAGAGAAAATTTTACCCGCTTCCTGCCGTTAGTCAACGCTGGGAAGCGGGTATTTAACTTTAATATGGAGCTAAAACGCGCAGTTATTACAGGCATGGGAGCACTAACTCCGATTGGCAATTCGCTAATGGAGTATTGGGGAAATCTTGTTGTTGGTAAGAGTGGAGCTGCTCCAATCACGCATTTCGATGCATCGAAGTTCAAAACACATTTTGCGTGCGAGGTAAAGAACTTCAACCCATTAGACCACTTTGACAGAAAAGAGTCTCGAAAGCTAGATCCATACGCACAATATGCGTTGGTAACGGCTACTGAGGCTTGGGCTGATTCGGGTTTGAGTGAGGATACGATTGATAACGACCGTGCAGGCGTCATTTGGGGTTCGGGCATTGGTGGTTTGAAAACCTTTTTTGACGAATGTTCTGAATTTGCTAGAGGCGAAGGAACGCCTAGGTTCAATCCGTTTTTTATTCCTAAGATGATTGCGGATATTGCGGCCGGTCATATTTCTATGAAATGGAACTTGCGCGGACCAAACTTCACTACGGTTTCTGCCTGCGCTTCATCAACCAATTCGCTTATTGATTCTTTTAATTACATCCGTTTAGGACAGGCCGATATTATTGTTTCGGGTGGTTCGGAAGCAGCTGTAAATGAAGCGGGTATTGGTGGATTTAATGCCATGAAAGCACTTTCCCAACGAAACGATTCGCCAGAAACGGCTTCTCGTCCGTTTGATTTAAATCGCGATGGTTTTGTTTTAGGAGAAGGTTCTGGTTGCTTAATTGTTGAGGAACTTGAGCACGCTTTAGGACGTGGAGCGAAGATTTATGCTGAGATTGTTGGTGGAGGAATGAGTGCCGATGCGCATCACATTACGGCACCACACCCTGAAGGGTTGGGCGCTATAAACGTTATGCGAAACGTGCTTAGAGACGCTGGAATGCAACCTAACGAGATTGATTATATTAACGTGCACGGAACGAGTACGCCACTTGGGGATATTGCTGAATCGAAAGCTATCCGTGAGGTGTTTGGTAAAGACGCCTTTAATCTGAACATCAGCTCTACCAAATCAATGACTGGCCACTTATTAGGTGCCGCTGGTGCAATTGAAGCTATCGCCTGCGTGATGGCTGTAAACAACGATATTGTTCCACCCACTATCAATCATTTTACAGACGATCCAGAGTTTAACTCTAGTTTGGATTTTACCTTCAATAAGGCTCAGAAACGAATCGTGAATGCTGCTCTCAGCAATACGTTCGGGTTCGGTGGCCACAACGCTTCGGTCATAGTTAAAAAGTTTGCACAGTAATACGATTGCTTTGCTAAACACGCTTCGCAGCTTTTTCGGTCGAGATAAGGAACTGACTAAAGCAATGAGGAATTTGTTGGGTTTTACTCCTCGAAACATTTCTGTTTATCGATTGGCGCTTATTCACCGCTCTGCGGGAGAAAAACTGCCTGACGGAACACTGGTCAGCAACGAACGCCTAGAGTTTTTAGGAGATGCCGTTCTAAGTGGAGTTGTTGCTAAATATCTCTTCAAACGTTATCCGTTTGAGAATGAAGGTTTTTTAACTGAAAGCCGATCGAAAATTGTTAGTCGCAAAAACCTAAATGGTTTAGCTAGCAAACTCGGATTGCCAGAAATGGTGACTAAAAATTACGAGAACAACCGAATGGGTTCTTCGCTCGGTGGTGATGCGCTTGAAGCGTTGGTTGGGGCAGTCTTCTTGGACCGTGGCTTTCCTGCTGCGGAGAAGTTCATCTTGGATAGAATGATTGACAACTTCGTTGATTTAGAGAAGCTTTTAGTAGAAGACGCTAACTTTAAAAGTCGCTTTATTGAATGGTGCCAGAAGGAGAAGAAGCCCTTTGAATTTGAGGTGATAAAGCAAACAAAAGACGGTCATCGACCATCATTTACCATTCAGGTTTTGGTAGATGGAAAAGCTACTGGTACTGGCACGGATCGCACTAAAAAACGTGCTGAGCAAGAAGCCGCCAAGGAAGCTTGCGAAAAGTTGGGCATCCCAGTTTAATAAACCATCATTTCTTTCGTTTTGATTGATGTTACAACCGATCAATAATACCTTAGCACTATCATGAAACTGACGATGGACGACTGGATGCCGCAACAACCCGACTTTGAGTTGTATCACATCTATTGTCATCAAAAAGATTACAGGTTGTGTTTTGCGCTTAACGAGTATTTTAAGTGTGATTTTTCTCGCATGAAAGATTTTCTTGAAGAAGAGGAAAAACCACATTTGGCAACCTATCCACAATTCATGTATGCCGATGAAATTACCCACAAGGAATATTTTGTTATTGGCAATCAACCTTTAGTGAAGGAACTTGTTAAAAAAGAAGGAGACCTTTTTGCAACTGAGCAGCCCGAATTGTTGATTCCAGAATTAATCAAGGTTGACTTTTTTTTTCAGCTTTATGGACAGTTTACCCAACAGGAGATGGACGAAATAGAAGACGATTTGAATATGATTCCGTTGATAAATGCAGCTAAACGGGTTAATCCCAGTTCGCATCCAGCATACTTAAACCTAATGCACTAATGAGTTTTAATAAAACTAAAATCATAGCCACGATAGGGCCAGCTTCTTGCTCAAAAGAAAATCTGAAAAGTTTGATTGATAGCGGAATGAACATCGCTCGGCTTAACTTTTCTCACGGCAGTCACGAGGATGTTTTAGAAATCGTCAAAAATGTTCGTGAACTGAATGATGAATTGGGACTTCACGTTGGTTTGCTAGCAGATTTGCAAGGGCCGAAAATTCGATTAGGAGAAGTAAAAGATGGCGGAGTTCTCATTAAAAGCGGCCATCAATTAACAATTACCACGGAGAAATGTGTTGGCGATGCGAAGAAGGTTTATCTCAGCTACCCAGAGTTTCCGAAAGATGTTGTTGAAGGCGATACTATTCTGATTAATGATGGAAAATTAGTGCTTCAAGTAACCGGTACGGACCGCAAAACTGAAGTCACTGCTACGGTTGAACATGGCGGATTGATGGAATCGCGCAAAGGTGTGAACCTCCCTAACACGAAAATTTCTATGCCATGTCTTACTGAGAAGGATTTGGCAGATTTGAAGGTTGCTGTACAGCAGGATGTAGAGTGGATTGGTCTATCGTTTGTTCGAAGAGCGGAAGACGTTATCGAGCTTAAAAACCTCATCAAAGAACATGGCGGTAAAAGCAAAGTAGTTGCTAAGATTGAAAAGCCTGAAGCCGTTAAAGACCTCAACAACATTATTAGAGAATCAGACGCAATAATGGTGGCCCGTGGCGATCTTGGTGTAGAAATTCCGATGCAGGAAGTCCCGGTAGTTCAGAAGTTGATTGTTAAAAAGTGTATCAACGAATCTAAGCCAGTCATCATTGCCACGCAAATGATGGAAAGTATGATTACCAATCCTGCGCCAACCCGTGCTGAGGTAAACGATGTGGCAAACGCAGTCCTTGATGGAGCAGATGCGCTCATGCTAAGTGGCGAAACTAGCGTTGGGGACCACCCAGCTCTGGTAATTAAAGCCATGTACAGTATTATCCGCCATCTAGAAAACAAGGGCGATATCTATCATCGAACGGTTAATCCGATTTCAAGTATTGATCGCACTATTACCGATTCTATTTGCAAAGCTTCGGTAAACCTCGCTGCTGAATCAAACGCCAATGGAATCATCACCATGACAAATTCGGGTTATACCGCTTTCAAGATTAGTAGCTATCGGCCGAAGGCGAACATTTTCGTTTTCACAGACAACCGCTCTATCCTTAACATGCTCAGTTTGGTTTGGGGTGTAAGAGGCTTCTACTACGATAAATATGTAAGCACAGACCACACTATTGCCGACCTTAAGTTGCGTCTAAAGCGCGAAGCAATGGTTAAAGAAGGCGACTTCGTTATCAATGTTGCGAGTATGCCAATTACAGAACGCGGTCAGTCGAACATGATGAAGCTAAGCGTGGTGAGTTGAAGTGCACTGCATTAGTAGAAAACCGCCATTTCATCCAAAGTCTTACGGTTCAGTTTTGGGACTTCGGCATTATCCGTAGCATAACCGACTGGAATCAATAGAAACGGTTTTTCGTTGGCCGGTCTATCAAGCACTTTGGTCAAAAAATTCATAGGGCTTGGCGTATGCGTTAGCGCAACCAAACCTGCGTTATGAATGGCAGCCAATAGAA
>JBLIGB010000044.1:0-10207 GCA_047636795.1 Bacteroidia bacterium
CAATATCCGACCAATCATTGAGCACATGCCCTAAACTGCCCAGTCCTAAAACAGCAACGAATGCCAAAAAAAGTAGAAAGAGACCGTCATTCCAGTCAGGTTGCTGTACAGCTAGGTAAAAGCATAGTACCGCTACGAGAAAACCCATCTTTGGCCTCCACCAATTCTTAGTCCTGAGGTAAGCCTTTTTGATCATTAATTTCGATAGATTCCCGTACCAAAGCAAAATTTCTTCTGGAAATTCAGAACTCAAAGAAAAGAACTATCCACAGATATCTAGTAATCTTGAAAAGCATTATTCCTACATTTGATTTAATCGGCATGTACAGAACACAATATTCTGCTGAGAACTGAAACGCAATGTGTCTAACATAATCTTTTCAAGACGATGGATTTTGAAACAAATGCAATGGTTGCGTCACGAAGGAACCGGATTGACAATCTCTAAATTGATGAAAAAGTATATTCGACCTAGATGCGTTCTATTGCTCTTCTCAATTCTGGGGTGCCAAGTACCGAACGAGAAAATATCGTCTGATGAGCAGTTAGCTCAGATTAACTATGAAATTCCCATTTTAGAGTATACAGACACAATTGAATTTGCGAATAATGTGAGACGTTTCGTAGCTACAAAAGCCAACGCTGGAAACTTAGCAAACAACCTTTGTGATACGTTCTACCGAATTCCGATTAGACAATTCCCTGTCAATACCTATTTAAACATTTTCGATTCACTCAAGGGTGCATCAAGCTGCGGTCTTACATCTTACATGATGACCAAAATCCTGCTAGATAATGGAATTGACGCATACACTTACAATTTTGGTTTTGAAAAAAGCGATGTAACTCATGTAGTCACATTAGTGAAGCACCATAATGACTTCTTAATCTTTGATGCCCACTCAAATTTTGAGCTCATTGATTCGGCTGGATTCAACATAGGCTTATTGTCCTTGTTAAAAACTATTTCTAAAGGAAAAGGTTTGGTTCCTATATTCTACTCAGATACAGTAAGCGCAAAGTTTATTCTGGACACCGAACATATGAGCAAAAACGAGCTGAGATTATTACAGACAAAAGAGTTCGCTCCCATCTACTCAAACCTAGACACATTAGGAGGCAAAATTTTAATGACCGATTATGATAAATGCTTCGAATGCGATTTGAACCCGATGGGTATAAAATTGAAAAAGTCATTTGAGAGAAAGCTGTCTGAAGAAACGCGGTATAGAAAGTTTCATGAGGCCTTTGCACTGAAGATTAATTCCGTAGTTGGGGCAGCAGACTCAGACTCTGTTGACAGAGTCATAGAAGCTAGGTTATTGGAGCTTGGTCTTCGCTAACGCGGTGAACATTTTAAATTAGAGAGTCCTTAATTAGTAGATTTATTGCTTGCGATTTCAATTAATTTGAAGATACAACACAAAAGCTTTTTCATCGTTTTCTCTCTCTTGACTGGCCTGATGTTTCATTCATGCGAACAGGCTATAGAGCAAAAGACAGATGCATCGCGGAGAGAAGTCGAAACCCCACATGACTCTTTGAATTACAGAGTTGTTGCTTCGGAACTGGTACTTCCATGGGAAGTTGCCTGGGGACCAGACAACTGGTTATGGTTAACGGAAAGCTCCATGAACCTGCGAAGAATCCACCCTGAAACCAGAGAATGGTCAAAGGTCAGTATCGGAATTGATGGCCTTACAGGTGAGCATCTGTATGACCATTTCATGCATGGACTGGCGTTTCATCCTGGGTTTGAGAAGAACAAGAAGTTATATATCTCATACATTCTGATTCCCATTACCAACGATTCAACTGCCTATTTATCAGTTGTTTCGTTGAAATATGATTCGGCAAAGCAGGCACTGACGGAACCTAAATACATCATTAAAGATTTTAGTGTCGAGAACTCTTATTTACCAGGAGGAAAGCTCTTGGTGCATGACGACCACCTTTTTGTTTGCGGGTCAGACGAAAGAGAAGACGGGTTGGCACAAGACACTTCATCCATAGGAGGAAAAATACTTCGATTCAATCTTGACGGAACAATTCCAATAGATAATCCAATTAGCGGTTCGCCTATCTGGACCATCGGTCACCGAAACCCACAAGGGCTTACGATAACCACAGATGAAGAGTTGATAGGTTATGAACATGGACCAATTTGGGATGATGAGGTCAACAAGATTGAAAAAGGCAAAAACTACGGATGGCCGATTGTCTCGGGATATTGCGACAAACCGGAAGAAGATTCCATTTGCCAGATCATTAATATCAAAGAACCGCTTATCGCGTGGACTCCTACTATTGCCCCAGGTTCAATCCTTTTTTATGGCCACAACAGATATCAAGAATGGAGTGGAAAATTCTTAGCCTCCACGCTTAAGGAGACCGATCTTCGCTTGCTTTCTTACAGTGGCAATCAAATGACGGAGGAGAAAATATACTTGGACCAAAAATTCGGAAGACTCAGAGATCTCTGCATGTCTCCTGACGGGAGAGTGTTTCTGATTACATTCAATCAGATACCGGCAAAACACCCAGTTAATTATCGCCCAGTACTTGATACCAGCTTCAGTTATGAGGTACTTGTGGAAATTTGGCCAAAAAATGAGTACCCTAAAATACCTCTGAAGGGAAAATGAGCGAAACATCAGATAAATGGAACCGTAGGTCTGCGATAAAAGCAGCTGGAATTGCATTGGCTGGCGCTGCAATTGGTGCTGTTTCAGCAAAAGCTGCAACTGGCAAAAAGGAACAACCATTGGCTGGACAGGTCGCGTTGATAACCGGTGCTGCACGCGGCATAGGCCTATCTTGTGCCAAACGTCTTGCAGAACAGGGAGCAAATATTGCCATCTGCGATATTGCCGAGCAGATAGCATCTGTCCCGTATCCGCTATCGACAGAAGAAGAACTGGAGAATGCTGCAAAAGAAGTGCGGTTATTGGGTGTAAAATGCATTTCTTTCAAAGTGGATACCAGAGATTCGGAATCAGTTGCCAAAATGGTTCAGTCCATAAAAACCGGTCTTGGAAGAATAGACATTCTTGTAGCCAATGCTGGAATTGGCATTATGGGGAAATTCACAGATTCGATTGCTGGCAATGTATGGCGCGATGTGATTGATGTTAATCTGCACGGAACTGCTAACTGTATCAACCGCGTGCTGCCTGTAATGATGGATCAGAATTATGGACGAATTGTCACCATATCTTCGCAGATGGGAAGAAAAGGAAGCGCAGGCGCAAGTGCTTACACTGCATCTAAATGGGCAATTATCGGATTGAGTAAATCCATCGCACTCGAAGCTGGAAAAAATGGAATTACCTGTAATTGTGTCTGCCCGAGTGCAACAGACACGGGTATGTTAAACAATGATGTCACGCTACCCGGTTTAAGCCCAGACGACCCTACCATTGAAGGTTTCAGTAACAAACTGGCTAGTATGAACCCAATACCGATTGGGGTGGTGAGCCCAGATAGAGTTGCTGACCTGGTAGAGATTCTCTGCATGCCACAAAGCGGACATTTGTCTGGAACCGTGCTGGATGTAGCTGCAAACGAGTCCTCACGGAATCTGGGATAAATCAACCGCAATCCGTGAAAACGCTGACTGAGACTCTTCGCGCAACCCGAATGAAGGAGATTTTCCTCATGACGGGATTCTCATTTATCGGTATGTTATTCGTTCCAGCGGAAAGTTGGAAAAGCTTGGACAGACTGCTATTGTCTACCACTGCTATCATCTTCTACGTGATGGCGGTTTTCTTTCTCAACTCCTACGCTGGTTATGAGGGAGATGCTCAATCTGAGAGATTAAAGTATGTAAGCAAAGTATCGAAGACAAGCTACCTGCTCCTGACAGTTACAAGTATCATCATTTTCAGTTTGTGTGCGTACTCTATAAGCTGGGAGCTTCTAATGGTAACAGGAAGTTCCGTTATGCTGTGGTTTGCTTACTATTTGAAACCGATCCAACTTAAATCAATTCTTTTTGGTGGAACAATTGCTCACTTTATTGGTGGCGCCTTACACTTCCATATGGGATACACTGCGTTTCAACCGGCAAATTTAGAATCGGTTCAGGTTTCTATTTTCTTCTCACTCATCCTTTGCACAGGACATTTCAATCATGAAATGATGGATGCGGAAGATGATAGAAAAAGTGGCCAGCACACTACAACTGTTAGACTTGGACCGGATACCGCACTGGTTTGCAGACATGTAGCCGCCATGCTTTCGTCAGTCTACGCCATCTTACTGTTGTACAAGCAAATATTCGAAACAACCTCAGGGTTGGTGCTTGCAATAGCATCAGTGGTCATGCTTACCTCCTCGGTATTCACTAAACACAATACCATAGCATTTCAAAAAATCTCTCGTGCCGTATTCTTTCTTGCAGGGCTGTTCCTGATTTTCAAAAAGCTGGCGTAGAACTGCGGGTAGTCTACTCAACCAGCAGAAAACAGTTTGGTGATGATGAAGATAATCTCGGAAAAATTATCAAGCCCAAACGTACATTTCCTTTTCATCGGAAATAGAGGCAAAACCACCGATAGTTACTCTATCCCTGTCCCCTGAAAGGTTCTCCACTCTATGCCAGATATTCCCTCCGTCAAATAAAAGAAGATCGCCAGGCGATAAATCGATTATCTGACTATTGAACTCGTCAATTTTTCTTTCCTCATGAACTGGAAATCAATTTATCTCCACTGACAGACACATACTGAGGCCACTAGACATCGTATAAGATAACCCTACCTCCACTGTCAGGTTTGGGTAAAAGAATGAAGTAGCTGAGTTGATTGTTTTTCCCTATCTTCTTCTCAATGTTGCCATAGAACTCAGGGTACATTGCGAAAAACATGTTTCCAACGTGTATTGGAATGCCTCCTTTATTCGGATAACAGACTCTGGCCGTGCTGCTTGGGAAATAATGTGATTTTTTGTGCCCGAACTCAACTTTTCGTATTGACTGAGTCCCACCTATTTTCTTGAAGTATGCGAACAGTCTATTTTCTAAATCAAAAGGGAAATTTGAAGAAAGGTGACCATAGTAAGAACTTAAACTATCGATGTAAGAATCCAGAAAAACAGCATCGCTACTGGAAATATCTGACAACATGGAGAAAGCCTTAGGGATACTGTATCCCTCCCCTGGTAAAGGCACATGCTGAACTATCATCCAACACCTTCAAATTTTCCAATGCATGCGATACTTCATTTGTAGACAAGAATCCTTTAACCACAAAGCCATGATTTACATTTGAATAGATCTCCTCAATCAAATTTCTCTGCTCGAATTCATTGTACTCGATGGATTTTATCCTCCAACTGTTCATGATCAACCTGTAAGCTAATAGTTAAAAAATAGAACCTTCTAACCCTGAAGGTTGCAAACGAAAGTATGGTTTAAAGTAGTTGCAAAATCTGACTAACAGTAGATTGCTATCAGGTTTTTGCAACGAGATTGACGCAGTTAATTGGTTCCTCTTCTGCTAGTGGAAGTGCATCTGACAACCAATCATTTCAGTAACCTGCCAAAATCAGGCTATTTTGTGGCAAGTATAATCCCATAGTCGATGATGCCTCTGTCGGCAAGATGCTTCAATGCAATGCAAGCGTTGTAATGACGAACGAGGTTTTCCTTCAATCCTCCCTCTGTCAACTTCCTTTCTGCCTTGTAGTATGAATTAACGATGCCTTGCATCACCTTATCCAGCAAGGAAACGGTCTGTACATTACGATAACCCAATTCAAGCATGTTCTTCTCGTGGTCAAACTCATAGGTCTTTACGGGGCCAGTTCCATCTTCATAAGCACCCCAGCCAATGTTGAACGCATGCACCAATTCCCTATCCTCTTCTGTCTCCGCAACTTTCGTTTGGAAGTAGTCAATAACAGCGAACTTACCGTCAGTTCGAAGTAATCGATAAGCTTCTTGAAAAACAGCTGACTTATCACTTGCGTGCCACAGACTCTCTATAGCAAATGCATGAGTCTTGGAACTGGAGCTTAACCCCGTATTAACGAAATCTCCTTGAACAAAAGAAACACGAGCATCAACCCCGTTGTCCATGACAAGTTTTCGTGCCACTTCAATCTGCGTTGGACTGATGTTAACACCTATAACCTTGACATTTGGAAATGCTCGTCCAATGTGCAAACAGGTTCCTCCTATTCCACATCCAAGATCTGCAATACTTACGCCTACCTGATCACTTATCTCCAAAGCCCCGACTAGGAATTCGTTGGTCTGGTTTTTTGCAGCATCATTATCTGCCTGACCGTTTTCAAAAATCCCGAAGTGCATGGCAAATGACTCAGGATTGTGACCATCCGCAAACCTATTTAACCAGCAGGTGTCGTAATAGGTCAAAATATCTGCTTTGTTACGTTCTGACGTCTGTTTTTTCTCGCGATTAGATGTTTCCAAATGGTTTAACATGGAAAATTGTAAGTTAAGTTTTGGATGTTTGTTTGGTTGCGGTCGAAGTTAAAGCAATTGCCCGCTTTATTTCTTCCTCTGTCATGTCTCTTGGCCCAAAGTCCTGATCTTCTGTTCTGTCAACTCTCTTTCTTGATTTGAAGCTGTAAATAAATTTTTCAAGGAAAAAGTGTAGTAATCCTAAAAAGCCTATGGAATACATTTTGAATTCCGTAAAGCTTCTAACGCTCTTTAGTTTCTTCCAAATGTACTGAGGCCGAAAATACACTTCAAAAGTCATCTTTCGGTACAACCTCTTGATGTCTTCGGGACTGAGTGTATCTATTTTAACAATTGGAGTTGAGCCATAATACATGTCCCAATCAAAGGTTGTAATTCGGTCTTCTTTAAGCGCCCAATTATACATGTCGTGTCCGGGAAACGGGGTAAGTATGCCCATACTCAAATAGTCCGGGTTAATCTGTTTTACAAACTCAATATTTTGGTTGATGATTTCTTCTGTATCACCCGGATTACCAATCATCATGCAAACTCTCACCTCAATTTTAGCTTCTTGAGTCCACTTAATTCCATCAAATATTTGCTGTACTTCTAGTCCTTTATTTAAATTATCTAGGACACCTTGATTGAAATTTTCTACACCGTACATTATCTGCCAGCATCCAGCTTCCTTCATCCTCTTTAGGAGCTCAGGCGTGACAATGTCAACTCGAGCGAAACAATGCCACTTTATATCCAGTGGCTTTTCAATTAACATATCGCATAGTCGGAATACGTTTTCGTGGTTTACCGTAAAAACATCATCCTGAAAAGCAATATCACGTATTCCGTACGTGTCAGAAAGGAACTTCATTTCCTCGTAAATCTTCTCTGCAGACTTAACGGTTAGCATTTTCCCTACCGGTCTTCTACAGAAACTACAAGACCAAGGACAACCTCTTGAAGAAACCATCATCATAGCCGGCAGCCTCTTAAAAGCCCCTAAGATTGGGCGGTATTTATCCACCTCCACCAAATCATAAGCAGGCATTGGGAGATCATCCAAACTTTTAATCCGTTCTCTTGAGAACGTGCGTTTGAAAGCTACTTTCCCGTCCACAGTTTCTCTGTAGGCAAGTCCCCGAATATCCTTGTACTCAACTCCAGCAAGGAGTTCCCTCAGCGTCTCTTCTCCCTCGCCTAAAGCAACGGCATCAACATATGGCTTATCAAGAGCTTCGTCCGGAACAAAAGAGGCATGGGCACCTCCAAGAACAATTCTGGCATTCGGAAAAAATTTACGACAGACTTCTGCCATGCGATAACAAGCATATATGGTTGGTGTTGTGGTTGTAAAACCAACAACTTTAACCTCATCTGCTACATCAGCATAATTCTCTTTAATGTATTGCTCAAACTCAGCATCTGTATTCTCGAAGGTCATATTGCAATCAAGAATTCCAACAGAAAAATCGAACTCCCTAACATAGGCAGCCAGAGCTAAAAGGCCTAAGGGTGGCTCGTAGGTTCTTAGGTTAGAGTAAATTCCATCAGGAAAGTCGAATGGGGGCCAAATAAGAAGACAATCAAGATCTTTTTTCATGCAGGGATGGTTAACTACACTTGCTACTTTTATGTCTTCCTAAATACGGATAAACGAACCATAAAAGTATGCAAATTACCAACGGGCAGTTGCGTGTTTTGAACGACTGACCAAACAACAATACTGAACAACCAAAATACATTGATGAAGCCGTTTCAATTCTTGAGTAACCCGTTTGTGATTTTCATCGCTTTTTTACTGATTATCAGGCTACTCCCTCATCTTGGGTTACAGTATTATGACGAAGGTACTGATGCTTATTACCAAGTAGCTATTGAGGGTTTATTTACCACAGGACCTGAGAACCTACCAGCAGCATGGGGTAAGTGGACATTCGTCAGCAACATCCATGAAATGTTGTATCATAATTTTACCGATTGGAATTGGTACAGTATTATTCTATTGGCTTTAACAGCTTGGTGCCTGCAACTCTTTGTTGCTGTAGTCAAAGACCAATTATCGAATAGTACAGAAAAGAGTAAACAACTCTTGAAAATAGGTGTGTTTCTCCTACTTGGCATTCTCATTTGGGAAAACATTGTTCTTATTCAATTTACGCGAGTCGCTCAATTCTTATGCTTCTTTGGGCTTCTGCATCTTGTCACGAGTTTGAAGTACCATAAACTCAATTGGGGGAAATTCATAAACGGAACCACAGCATTCGCTGTGGGAACAATGATTCGACTAGAACCTGGAATTCTGGCACTGGGTCTTTTACTACCGATTATTTTAACCAACATATTGACCAACCAGTTAAAAATAAAAGCAGTAATCCCTATTCTGATACTCCCAATAATTACATGCGGAGCAATTTCATACTTGATTAATAACGGAACAACTGAGAGTGACAGGTTGACTGTTCTTCATAACAAATTCCTTCATAACACGGATGGTGTAAAGTATGAACCTGGTGAACTAAACATCAGCAATGAATCCGATTCATTAGCGTATCAAATGACATTCTCTTACTACATGAACGACCCTAAACACCTAAATCAGGAATTCACTGACAGGATTGGGTTAAAGCCGTTCATGAGTAGTCAGACTCTTACAGATCACGTAACGAGAACTGACAAATTCAAAGAACGTTGGGATAAAAATTTTGAATATCTACTACAGCATTCAGGTTTAGTCATTCTCTTTCTCCTCATCTCCTTTGCCGCACTATCATTCCCAGAACAAAAGAAATGGAGTTTCAGGCTAGGCACATTAGGGGCCTTCCTCATATTCATAGCGTACTATGCTGTAATAACAGGGTACATGAAAATGGATCATCATGTGTTTGTTCCACTGCTTTTCTGTTTCTGTTTTGTAATGGCTTTGCACATCGGCTCAGTTTCAAAATTCAAGTTCTTGCAATGGCTAATTATTCTAGTCGCGGCAGGCACTATTTTGCATGAATTCGACTATGTGAAGCAGAACGTAAAGCGTAAGCAGATGGAAACTGAGATAATCGGTGAATACCTCACAACAGCTGCAAACCTGGATAAGACCTACTTGGTTTTTGATATGCGCACAATATTCAGACTGTACACAAAACCTTTTCAAAATCTGCCATTTAAAGATTGGTCTAATTCTATATCATTTGACAATGGTCTAATCTTCGTCCTACCCTCTTATAAAGAAAAGCTGAAGTCCGTTACCGGATCTTCGGAGATTGAGGAGTGCTGGGAATTTTTGGCAGCCAGAAGCAGCAAAACTATATTTCTAGCTAAAGGAGATAGGTTGCGCGAAACTATTTCCTACTTCAACAAACAGTACGGATTAGACATGAATGTCGAACCATTCTCAGACGAATTAGCGAACATTCATGAGAAAAAACTATCCGTTAAGCATGATTTGGGAATCTACATCGTGACTTCAGGCGACAACGAAAGCGACCAATCCATCTCTAAGAATAAAGGGCCAGGAAACCTTCCATTGTAAACGTAATTATCGAACATTTTCTCATCATAATCCACCTTGAAATACACCAAATCTGCATGCTGCGAAATCTCCTCAGCAAACTGATCAACAAAAGTTAATCCTACCGAGAATAATCCCACATTCAGAGTCTTTCCCGGGATAATACACTTTCTTGTGTACACACCTGGAAGAGTATCGAATTTCAGGTCGGTTGGCGAATCAGAGAACAATGGATTTCCGCCCACTGCCAAATTGCTCATTTGATAAGT
>JBLIGB010000045.1:0-9989 GCA_047636795.1 Bacteroidia bacterium
GTTACAGAGGCAATCACCAAGGGAATTGATAACGCAAAGAAGAATCTCATTCGGGTGCCAATCATTAATGGAACTGTTCCTCACTCACAGGAAACAAAGTATGGCGGTGCAAGAGTATTTATGAAGCCAGCTTCTTTGGGTACGGGTGTAATTGCAGGTGGTGCAATGCGAGCAGTTTTGGAAAGTGCAGGAGTAAGAAATGTGTTGGCGAAGTCTAAAGGTTCTTCAAATCCTCACAACGTTGTAAAAGCAACTTTTCAAGCATTGAGTGAAATGAGAGATGCCATAGCGGTATCTAATCAAAGAGGAGTTAAACTAGACGTAGTATTCAACGGATAAATCGTCTAAGGAGATAAAGCAAATGGCTACTATCAAAGTAAAACAAGTTAAAAGCGCAATCAACCGTCCAGCGAGACAGAAGAAAACGCTTCAGGCTCTAGGGCTACGGAAATTGAATCAAGTGGTTGAACACGAAGCTAACCCAGCAATTTTGGGTATGGTAGCCAAGGTTAGCCACATGGTAGAAGTAATTAAGTAATTGATAAGGATTTAGAGCTATGGGTCTAAGTAATCTAACACCAGCAACAGGTTCTACAAAAAGTAGAAAACGTATCGGCCGAGGGGAAGGAAGCGGAAAAGGCGGAACTTCAACGCGCGGTCACAAAGGACAGAAGTCCCGTTCTGGTTACAGTAAGAAAATTGGTTTTGAAGGAGGTCAAATGCCACTTCAACGAAGAGTTCCTAAGTTCGGATTTAAGAATCCTTTCAGAGTGGAATATCACGGAATCAATCTTGATGCTCTTCAGAAATTGGCTGATGAGAAAAAGGTAACCTCTATTACTCCGGAATTGTTGGTTGACAACGGTCTTGCAAGTAAAAAAGACCTTGTAAAAGTATTGGGAAGAGGCGAGCTTAAAACCAAATTGGAAGTTACAGCTCACGGATTCTCAAAAACAGCGGTTAGTGCAATCGAAGCAGCTGGAGGAACAATTGTGACCCTACAAGAGTAGATGAAGAATTTTTTAAATACACTTCAGAACATCTGGAAGATTGAAGATCTTAGGACGAGAATTCTCAATACCTTAGGTTTCATTCTTATCTACAGAATAGGTTCGTTTGTAGTGTTGCCAGGTTTGGATCCAGCTAAGTTGGGTGCACTTCAGGCACAGACCTCAGATGGTATCTTAGGCCTTTTAAACATGTTCTCTGGAGGAGCTTTCTCAAACGCTTCTATTTTCGCATTAGGTATCATGCCTTACATCTCTGCATCTATTGTGTTGCAGTTGGCTGGTATGGCGGTTCCTGCTTTACAGAAACTGCAGAAGGAAGGGGAAAGCGGAAGAAAGAAGATAGCTCAGTACACACGTTATCTGACAATTCTTATCACTGCTGGTCAAGCCCCAGGTTACATTGCTAATCTTCAGTCTCAGTTGCCTACAGACGCATTTCTGACTTCACCAAGCCTATTTTGGTTTACAGCATGGCTGATTCTTATCACAGGTACGGTATTCGTAATGTGGCTGGGAGAGCGTATCACTGATAAAGGAATCGGAAACGGTATTTCACTCCTCATTATGGTAGGAATTATCGCAGCATTACCATTCTCATTCATGGCAGAGTTCTTCTCGAAATTGGAACAGAGTGGTGGTGGTTTGGTCATCTTCCTGATTGAGATGGTGGTGTTACTATTGGTCATTGTTCTTTCCATTCTTTTAGTTCAAGGAACAAGAAGAATTCCAGTGCAGGTTGCAAGAGCTGCCATTTCCGGGAGACAAGCTTTACCGCAAGGAGGAACGCGTCAGTACATTCCACTTAAAGTGAATGCAGCCGGTGTAATGCCAATCATCTTCGCACAAGCAATAATGTTTGTACCAATTACATTGGGAGGTTTTGCTGGTGAAAGTGCATCATGGTTTGTAACGGCATTCTCAGACTTTACTGGACCGACTTACAACATCACATTCTTCTTATTGATTATCATATTCACTTATTTCTATACGGCAATCACCATTAACCCAAATCAGATGGCGGAGGATATGAAGCGTAATGGTGGTTTCATACCGGGCGTTAAGCCAGGAAGAAAAACGGCAGAATACATTGATAATATTATGTCACGCATCACATTGCCAGGTTCTATTTTCTTAGGAATTATCGCTATTCTTCCATCAATTGCAATGATTTTTGGGGTGAACGCTCAGTTTGCTCAGTTCTATGGAGGAACTTCTCTATTGATTATGGTAGGTGTGGTATTAGATACACTACAGCAGATTGAAAGTCATTTGTTAATGCGTCATTATGATGGGTTGATGAAGTCAGGGAGAATTAAAGGACGCTCGTCAATGAGCATGTCAGCATAAGAACGACATGGCAAAGCAAGCATCCATAAGTCAAGACGGAACAGTTATCGAATCACTTTCGAATGCCATGTTCCGAGTAGAGCTAGAAAATGGGCATGTAATAACTGCTCATATTTCCGGAAAGATGAGAATGTACTACATTAAGATTCTCCCTGGAGATAAGGTAAAAGTTGAAATGAGTCCTTACGATCTTACGAAAGGTCGTATCACATACAGGTATAAATAGTACTGAGATGAAAGTTAGAGCATCAGTTAAGAAGAGAAGCGAAGATTGCAAGATTGTTAAACGTAAAGGCGTTGTCTACGTAATCAACAAGAAGAATCCACGGTTTAAGCAAAGACAAGGTTAATCCCGTCTAAAAATTAGTATAGAAAGAACAGCATGGCAAGAATTGCAGGAGTAGATCTTCCAAAGAACAAGAGAGGTGAGATAGGACTTACCTACATCTATGGTATTGGTAGAGTAACGGCACAACACATTTTAGACGGAGCTAAGATTAGCCGAGACAAGAAGGTTGAAGAATGGAATGACGATGAGCAATCGGTTATCCGTGAGGCTATCGGTCTAATCAAAACCGAAGGTGAACTTCGTTCAGTTACTCAGATGAACATCAAACGATTGATGGACATAGGTTGCTACCGAGGAATTCGTCATCGTTCTGGTCTTCCATTGCGCGGACAGAGAACAAAGAATAACTCTAGAACCAGAAAGGGAAAGAGAAAAACAGTTGCCAACAAGAAGAAGGTAACCAAGTAATATTCGATAATTCGAGGATATGGCTAAGACATCAAAAACAGGAAGAAAAAGAACCGTTAAGGTTGATGCGGTTGGAGAAGCGCACATCAGTGCAACTTTCAACAACATCATTATCTCTCTTACAAACATTAAAGGCGAAGTTATTGCTTGGTCTTCTGCTGGTAAGCAAGGGTTTAGAGGGTCTAAGAAAAACACACCTTATGCTGCTCAAACAGCTGCCGTTGATTGTGCAAAAGTTGCACACGATGCAGGCTTGAGAAAAGTAAAGGTATTTGTGAAAGGACCAGGTGGTGGTCGTGAATCAGCTATAAGAAACCTACATGCCAATGGCATTGAAGTATCTGAGATTGTAGACGTGACGCCACAGCCGCACAACGGATGTCGTCCGCCTAAGAAAAGAAGAGTTTAATACACGCATTATTTAAGCGAAAATGGCCAGATATACAGGACCAAAATCAAAGATTGCACGTAAGTTCGGAGAAGCTATCTACGGACCGGATAAGTACTTGGAGAAGAAAAACTATCCTCCAGGAGCTCACGGAAATAACAGACGGAGAAGAAAGAAGTCTGATTATGGTGTGCAATTGATGGAAAAGCAAAAAGCTAAGTACACGTACGGAATGCTTGAAAAGCAATTCGAAAACTTGTTTAAGAAGGCTTCAAGCAAATCAGGGATTACCGGTGAAGTACTTCTTCAGTATTGCGAAGCAAGATTGGACAACGTGGTGTTCCGTTTAGGATTGGCTAACTCAAGAGCAGCAGCTCGACAGTTGGTTTCTCACCGCCACGTTTGTGTAAACGGAGAGGTGTGTAACATTCCTTCACGCTCTATGAAGCCCGGAGAGAAAATCTCTGTTCGCGAAAAGTCCAAGAGTTTAGAAATAGTAAGTGAATCTCTAGCATCAAACACTTGCAATAGCGAATGGTTGAGCTGGAATCCTGACAATATGGAAGGAGAGTTCATGCACTACCCAACTCGGGAAAATATTCCTGAAAACATCAATGAGCAACTCATTGTTGAATTGTATTCTAAGTAATAACGGCTAAAAGGCAACAAACAATCATGGCAATACTTGATTTTCAAAAACCTGATAAAGTAATCATGCTCAACTCTGATGAGCGTGTTGGAGAATTCGAATTCCGCCCATTAGAACCAGGTTACGGCATCACTATCGGTAACGCGTTGAGAAGAATTCTTCTTAATTCACTGGAAGGATTTGCTATCACCTCATTGCGGGTTGATGGAGCAGATCACGAATTCTCAACTCTTGATGGAGTTGTTGAAGACGTTACTGAAATCGTTCTCAACTTGAAGCAAGTACGTTTCAAGCGCCAGATTGATACGCAAGAAAACGAGCGTGTTTCTGTAAACGTTACAGGTCAGGATAAATTTACTGCTGGAGATATCGGTAAATTCCTCACAGGATTCCAAGTATTGAATCCGGATCACGTTATCTGTCACATGGAAAAGTCAGTTAAACTGAACATGGAGTTGACAATTGACAAAGGTCGTGGATATGTTCCTGCTGAAGAGAACAAGCCAGCAAGTGCGCCAGTTGGTACAATTGCTATTGATGCGATTTTCACACCAATCAAAAACGTAAAGTATTCTATTGACAACTTCCGAGTTGAGCAAAAGACTGACTACGAGAAATTGTTGATGGAGATTACAACAGATGGTTCGGTTCATCCAAAAGATGCGTTGAAAGAAGCTGCAAAGATTCTTATCCATCACTTTATGTTGTTCTCTGACGAGAAGATTACATTGGAAACAGAATCTAAGAAGCCAGAACAAGAATTTGACGAAAGCGCGTTGCACATGCGTCAGTTGTTGAAAACCAAATTGGTTGATATGGATCTTTCTGTTAGAGCATTAAACTGCTTGAAAGCAGCTGATGTAGAAACATTGGGGGACCTTGTTTCTTACAATAAAAACGATTTGTTGAAGTTCAGAAACTTCGGTAAGAAATCTCTTACGGAGTTGGATGATTTGGTTCACGCTAAGAACCTAACATTCGGAATGAACCTTTCGAAATATCGATTAGACGAAGATTAATTTACAAGCTTCAAGACGCGAGAGTTCAAATTGACTCTCGAACCTTGAACGTTGAACAACAGTAATGAGACACAAAAAAGGTTTTAACCATTTAGGTAGGAAGAAGGGGCACAGAAGAGCGATGTTGGCTAACATGGCGAGTTCCCTTATCGTTCACAAGCGAATTACCACTACGGTGGCAAAAGCGAAAGCTTTGCGTATGTATATCGAGCCACTTATCACTAAATCTAAGGATGATGCTACTCATTCAAGGAGAGTTGTATTCAGTTACTTAAATGATAAAGTTGCCACTGCTGAACTTTTTAGAGAGGTATCTCCGAAAGTTGCTGACCGACCAGGTGGTTACACACGTATTATCAAGCTAGCAACTCGTTTGGGTGACAACGCTGATATGGCCATGATTGAATTGGTTGACTTTAACGAATTGTTGCTCACTGAAGCTAAGCCCAAAAAAGCTAGAAGAAGCAGAAGAGGCGGAGCTAAGAAAACTGAAGCAGACGCTCCGGCAGCAGAAGATAAGGTTGAAGAGCCAAAATCTGAAGTCGCTGATGAAGCAGTTGAAGCTCCAGATGCGAAAGTAGATGAGCCAAAGGCTGAAGAGAAGAAAGACGATAGTGCAGAAGAAGGAGAGGAGAAGAAAGCGTAACCCTGATACAATGAATTGCAAAACCCTGATTTCGAAAGAAGTCAGGGTTTTTTTATGTGTAAAACTCGGGTTGAGAACTAGAGCAAGAATTTCCTACTTCAGCCTATCCAATCCAACTTGGTAAGCAATACCAATGCGGAACATGAGGACCGTTTCTAAGTTCGTGAACGGATGCTCGCGTTCTTTCGTATCGGAGTAAGCAGATTGCAACGAGCGCAGTTTAACAGATTGACCGAAAGTTCCGGGGCCGCCACCAATACTCACATTCAGGAATAAGCCTTTGTAAAAGTTGGATCGCATCCCAACTCCAAAATGGTGCGCGATGGAATTACTTACCACCTCTCGAGATGCGCCAAAAGAATTCAAACCGTCTTCGGTCTGTACAATTACATTTCTACGCGATTTGATGAATGCGTAATTCAAATCATAAAAAAGGAAAGGAGAAAACAACCGATTACTCCTAATTGGGAAATACTCATACTTGAAAGAAACTCCATAACGTTCCCAGTCACTTTGGCCGTCAAAAAGGTCGTGATAGATGATATGCGGCCCAAGGGCAACAGCATGTTTTTTCATGGTGTAAGTGATGTGAAAACCAGCGACAGAGCTTTCTAGGTATGAAAGCCCCGTGTAAGAAAGCTCAACTCCCAAACGATTATCGAACGCGGTGGTGTCCTTCTGAGCGGTAGCGGTATTTATACAGCCTATCAACAGGGCTACCGTAGCAATTATTCTTAACACATTCTTCATCGAACGTCAAATTAGTTATTTTCATCCGTTCACCAAACGCTCTTTAAACATGCAATACGCAACAGCAGACCTCTGTGATAAACATATTGATAAGCTTCAGGTAGCCGAACCCATGTTTACAGATTTCGGTACAATCGGTTGTTTTGAAGGAGAGATTCACACGCTCAAAGTTTTTGAAGACAACACATTTGTTCGGGCAGCATTAGAAAAAGACGGAACAGGAAAAGTGCTTGTAGTCGATGGTGGTGGTTCCCTCCGTTGTGCGCTCGTTGGTGATAATGTAGCCGCCCTTGCTATTCAGAATAACTGGCGTGGCTTGGTGGTTTTTGGCTGCATTCGGGATTCAAAGCAGATTGGAGAAATGGAAATTGGCCTCAAAGCACTCGATACCAACCCAACTAAAAGTATTAAGCGCAACGAAGGACAGGAGAGTATCGATATCCGATTTGCTGGGGTTGATTTCAAACCGGGTGCATATCTTTATTCTGATGAGGACGGAATTGTTGTAAGTGAGTTTCAACTACTATGATTACTGAAGTCGGCCAACTGACAACAACTATTGCAATGGAACTGTTGCTTTGAATTATACAGTATGACCCAAAAGAAGAACATAGTCATCATCGGTAACGGGGTTTCCGGAATCACGGCAGCGCGACACATTCGTAAACGTAGTGACCATCGTATCACCGTCATTTCTGCTGAGACTGATCACTTTTTCTCTCGTACTGCGCTCATGTATATCTACATGGGACACATGAAATACGAACATACCAAGCCTTATGAAGATTGGTTTTGGGAAAAGAATCGGATTGAACTTAGGCGAGATTATGTATCCAAGGTAAACCCTGAATCGAATACTATTCTACTAGATTCTGGTGAGCGATTGAACTATGACGAACTCATCGTAGCTACAGGTTCTTCATCAAATAAGTTTGGTTGGCCTGGTCAGGATTTGAAAGGTGTTCAAGGTCTGTACAATTATCAGGATCTAGAGTCTATGGAATCCAGTACCAAGGGAATCGAAAGAGCAGTTGTTGTTGGTGGCGGCCTGATTGGTATAGAAATGGTTGAAATGCTACTATCGCGTCAAATCCCAGTCACGTTTCTTATTAGAGAAGACTCCTTTTGGAATACCATACTTCCAAGGGAAGAGTCTGAAATGATTAATCGACACATCCGTTCGCATCATGTAGATTTTCGTCTGAAAACCGAATTCAAAGAGGTTCTCTCGGATGAAAATGGAACTGCTAGAGCAATCGTTATTGGAGATGGAGAAGAAATCCCATGTCAGTTTGTCGGATTGGCCGTTGGAGTGCATCCAAATATTGCATTTCTGAAAGATTCAGGAATTGAAACGGATAGAGGTATTTTGGTTGATACACAGTTAAGAACAAGCATTCCTAATATTTATGCATTAGGAGATTGTGTACAACTGAGCAACCCGCAACCGGGTAGAAAATCAATAGAAGCTGTTTGGTATACAGGAAAAATGATGGGGGAAACTGTGGCAGCCACTATTTGCGGGCAACCCACAGATTACAATCCTGGTGTTTGGTTTAACTCTGCTAAGTTTTTCGATATCGAATATCAGACGTACGGCAACGTTTCTGCTAAGCCAAATGATGGAGAAGAATCGTTTTATTGGGAGTCTCTAGATGGCATTCGTGCACTACGTATCGTGTTCAATTCGACCACTAGGGGAGTTGTAGGATTTAATGCGTTTGGCATTCGATTAAGACACAATATTTGCGATAAATGGTTGCGAAATAATGCTTCCATTGATGAGGTTGTTTCCAATTTACGAAGCGCCAATTTTAATCCTGAGTTCTTCAAGAAATTTGAAAAGGAAGTACAATCACAATTTCAATCTCTTTCAACATGAGCAAAGAAGGATTTAGTATCTCGTTAGCAAGCCCACATGCTCCAGGAATGGATGGTATTCAGAAACTCGGTATCGCTATTTTTTCATTGGCTTTCTTATTTATGCTAGTAGGAATGTTTGGGCCTGCAGCTAAAGATCCAGCATTGTTCTTTTACCTCGGTTTTGTTGGTTCGGTTGTAGGGCTTAGTATGTATATGGTTCGAAGTATTCTGAATAAACCAGCTGGCGTTCAGAATAATCACATTTTCACATCAAGCCTCACCAATCGCGGCTTGTGGGGTTGGGCGTTTGGCATTTTTCTTACTGGTTTTTATGTTGCGCTTTATTGGGGGTCTGACCAACTCTGGAATGGTTCTCCGGTAGTCGTACTGTTTGACCCAATAAGTAGAGGTCTTTTCAATCATGCGCCAGACAGGTGGTTTTTGTATTCGTTTATTTACACGGTATCCATATTGATTATGGGCGTGCGCGCTATTCTCAAGTACCGCCATTCTAACTATCAAATTATACGAACCTGTTCCATCATGTTCTTTCAGCTGGGGTTTGCGTTTTTGATTCCGCAGTTTCTAAAAGCAATGAGCCAGCCTGAATATTACTTCAGTTACTTCTGGCCGTTAGATTACGATATACTCTTTCCAGGGTCTGTAGAAGGGCTTCTTTCAAGTGGTTCATTGGGGATGTGGATGCTCATTATTTCAGCGTTACTTACGTTTATCGTTACACCAATTTTGACCTATTTCTTCGGAAAACGATGGTATTGTAGTTGGGTGTGTGGCTGTGGTGGCTTGGCAAATACTGCTGGCGATCAATTCCGTCAGCTTTCCGATAAAAGCATGAAGGCGTGGAAGATCGAACGTTGGATGATTCATTCGGTACTTGTTTTTATTACTGGCCTTACTATTCTACTTTGGGTTAACTCATATTTAGAAGGAGGCATTCTTGGTAGTATTTCGCATACGCTTACCAAGGTTTATGCATTCCTTATCGGGCAAGCGTTTGCAGGCGTAGTAGGCGTAGGCTTTTACCCGCTTTTGGGTACACGTGTTTGGTGCCGCTTCGGTTGCCCAATGGCTGCCTACCTTGGATTACTTCAGAAGTATTTCTCACGGTTCCGAATCACAACAAATGGCGGACAGTGTATCAGCTGTGGTAATTGCAGCACATACTGCGAAATGGGAATTGACGTGCAGGCTTACGCACAGCGTGGCGAGAATATCGTACGTTCTTCATGCGTTGGTTGCGGAATCTGTTCAACCGTTTGTCCTCGTGGGGTTCTCAACCTTGAAAATGGTTCAACGCACACAGACCGTGAGAATGACAATCCAATCACCTTTGGTAATGGTGGTGTTGGCTTAAGTGAAATGAAGCTCTAGTCTGTTTGAGGCAAAAACACTTCCGCCATCATACAACGAGCGCTTCCGCCACCAAGCATTTCAATGGTTTCTAATGAGCTGTGCAGTATTCGGTTAGTCTTTTCAATGGTAGCAATCTGTTCTTCGTTCAGGCTTTCAAATGCCTGCGTAGACATCACTAGAATATGT
>JBLIGB010000046.1:0-9874 GCA_047636795.1 Bacteroidia bacterium
GTTGTCACATACTGCCAAATATCATAATGACCAGTATCAGGATATTCATGACTCGGATTTTGAAGTATAGACTCTGAACCATCTCCAAGCTCGTATTGCCAATCAACTACATTCGGAGAAGAGAGGTCCGTAACCCAAACCTTTGGAAAGAGAATGTCCGTTCTTTCTGGACTTACTGAGAACAAGGCATCTGGCCTTGGATATTCAGTCATATAATCCTGATACACTGTATCGGACACACAACCATTGGCGGATGTAACCTGGATATAAACCGAATAAACACCTGTATCAAGGTCGCTAAGCGTTTCATCATTATAGGTGTGCTCTGGATTACGAGTAGAAATGGTATCCAAATTATTTCCAAAGTTCCACTCCCAAGAACTCAAGGTGTATGGAGATGGGATACTGGATTGGTCTGTAAACCATGCTCGAAAAGGCTGACAGCCGAAGTTTGTATCAACGGTGAACTCAACGTTTGGAAGCGGATAAATTTCAACTGGAATCACTGTGGTATCCTGACACCCATGATTAGACTCTACAGCTAATTCCACATCGTAGAATCCATGAGTAGCATACACATGCGCTGTGTCTGATGAAGGACTTGTTGCTCCATCATCAAAACCCCAAAGCCAATCGGTTAAAAAGTCATCAGGAGCGTTTTCAAGAGCAGAAAAGTTAACAAAAATGGTTGTATCATTCAGGCAGTTGGCAATCTCATTGCTGAAATCAGCGTCAGGTTTTGGATAGATTCGAACTGGCCCGAGCGAAGTATCGTGTACACAACCAGCATCTGTGGTTACGGTAAGTAAAACGGAATAATCACCCCAAGGCGAATAATTATGAATAGGATTTTGAAGAATTGAAGGCACAGTTTCGTCACCAAATTTCCATGTCCATCCTACAACATTATAATTTCCACCAACCGAAGACAGATTTTGAAAAGTTGTAGCTAGCGGATAACAAACGGAGTCGTAAGTAAACAAAGCAGTGGGTACCGGGAAAACCTCGATTATCTGAACCAAAGTGTCCATACAACCATCATTAGATTCTGTACTCAGTTCTATGTCATAAAATCCTGCAGAAGAATATTCCTGCCCAACTGGTTCTTCATCTGTTGCCGTGTCTCCGTCTCCAAAATTCCAATCGAAATTCACAATAGATGAGCCAAAAGCAATGGTAGACGTGTTTCCGAAAACAGCAGCATCGTATAGACAGACATCGTTAAAAGTGAAATCAGAAACAGGAAGTTCATATACCTCCGTAGTTTCAGAAGTGGTATCTAAGCAACCGAAATTGGTCTCGGTAATCAAGGTTACCGTATAAACACCGCTAGTATCATAAACGTAGGTTGGAGACTGCTGAGTTGATGTTCCATTGTTTGAGTCACCGAAATCCCATTCCCAGCCAATTACTTGCGAACCTGTAGCAACCAAAGATAAATCGGTGAAGCTATTTTCATCATTCTGACAAGCCGAGAATGTGTTGAAATTGGCAGATGGTTTTGGATAAACGATTATGGTCTTATCAACCACATCAATACATCCAAGATTCGATTCCACAGTTAAGGTAACCGTGTATTGCCCACCTAAGTTGTATATATGAACTGGGTTTTGATCAGTAGAAACGCCTCCGTCTCCAAAATCCCAAGACCAGCCAATTATCGTCCCTACAGGGACGGTAGATGTATCGGTAAAGGTCATTTCTAGCTGGGCGCATACCGTATCGGTAAAGAATCCTGCAACTGGAGATGGGTGTACCGTTACAATCTGTGTCAATGTATCTCGACAAATAGAATCAGTCGTGGAAATAAGTGTTACGTTAAATGTTCCCGTATCACTATAAGTGTAAACGGGGTTCTGTAGATTAGATACACCAATCAAATCGCCAAAACTCCATTGCCAACCTTCCACGTTTCCAGTAACAACGGATGAAAGGTCTATGAAACTTGAAACGTTTCCTTCACAGACATCAGTTGGTGTGAAATCTGCAATTGGTAACGGAAAAGCGTACACGGGTTGAGTGAGAGAAGCAGGGCAACCACTATCTGAAACAGCTGCTAATGTCACATTATACGGCCCCGGGTTTGCATAAGAATAAGTAGTGTTCTGTCCTTGAACAGGTATGGAAGCATCACCAAAATCCCAAGCCCAACTTACTACTTGACCAGTATCAATCGTTGAAATATCCGTGAAAGTTAATAGTGTATCAGTACATACATTCTCAAACTCGAAATCGACATTTGGCGGTGGATTTGCCCACACGCTGCTCTGAGTAGTATCTCTACAACCAAGATCATTCGTAACAATTAATTCAACCGTATAAAAGCCAGCAGAATCATAAGCATGAGATGGATTCTGTGCACCCGACAGCGCGCTTCCATCACCAAAATCCCATTGCCAATCTACGATTGTGATTGGCGGTAAACTAGGTGGATAATTACTAAAAGATTGGTCTACAAATTGAATAATGGAATCAACACAAGGATTAGGTGGTTCAAAAAAAGCTCCCTGCGGGTCATCAACGTAAAAGACATTAATCGTATCGGTTCCAGAGCATCCCTCATCATCTATGACCTCTACGATATATTCACCCTCTGTAACCCATCTATTCGGTCCTATAAAACCGTCATCCCACATAAACTGATACGGTGGTGTTCCGTTTGAGACAATTGCATTCATCTCAACAGAATCGGTACACGAAATGGCGACAGTATCAATATCTACATCCAATTCCAAACCAGTAATAGTGAACTGATAAGTAAAATTGGAGAATCCTACCACCGGACAATTATCATCAAAAGCCGATAGAACAAGGGTTTGCGTTGTTCCTACGAACGTTGGGTCTGGCACCCAATTAAACTGACCAATAACGCTACCAGGAGCTGATCCATTGGGAACATTTGCGAATGTAGCCCCAGGAAAATCTAACAGATTATTGGCGTTGATTCCATAATCCAAACCTGCAACCGTATTGTTTAGGTAAATTTCTAACTGAATACCACTTTCCGTACAAAGAACGAATGTATCTCCATCAAAAATACCATCCTGATTAATATCAAAATCCTGACCCGGGTTTTGCGGACAGTTGTTTATTACCCGAAGCTGCATATCCCTCATCACTCTACCAATGAGCACACCATTGCGGTACTCTTCAATCATCACACCAACCACAGTAATTTGTCCGTTTGATGTTGGAGTGACCTCAATCACCCCATTATTAAACGTGTAGTTAGAGTTATCTAATGGATTATTGGGGTTATAACCACCATTATAATTTACTGGATTATTTAAGGCGTCAAGCGGGGTATAGAGGCTGTAGACAAGAATATCTCCATCTGGATCAGTGGCCGTACCCAGAATTGTGTTACTCTCATTTAAGCACAGAAACCCACGCGCTGGTGCATCAAACTGTGGCGAACTATTACAGGGTGCAACAAGATTATTCAAAAACGCATTTACATAAATATCATCACTCTCAGGGTCAGTGACAGTAGTGATATCACCACTCCTGCAACACAAGTCATAACTCATGGTCCAATCGGCACATGCCGGTAATGTAACCGTAGCCTCGTAAATGTACTCCTGAATTCCTGGCGTATTTCCGTTTCCGCAATTGGATGCTTGACAAAAAACAGGCAGCTCGTAGTCAACTAGGTATTGGTCGAAAGGAGGAAAGGGAGGTGTTGGCGGCTGCAAGGTCAATCCAATATTTTGATTTCCACAGGAAGAATTGATGGAGATAGCAGGTGCTGCGGGTGCTGCAATTCCTCCACAATCTCGGTAAAAAACCAACCTAACTAAATACTGGTCGCCACCTAAACACTCATAAGTAATTTCCGCACCAAGTGCATGAGAAGCATGTGCTTCATCAGCAGCAACAAGGAAAAAACTAAACGTGGTAATAAGCCAGCGGAGATAGCAGTTTTTCATATCAATCAGCGGTTGTGATTCAACCACTTCAATAACGGGTCAGTTTAATCTAGGTTGCTTGATTTAACAAGTCAAAATGAAAGCTGTTTTAATTAAACTAAAAATAGCCAAAAACTGCGAGAGAACTGTCAGGTATTTATCCAATCCAACCCCTTGGACAAATGTGCTAGCGTAAAAGCCTCATCACCATTTTCTTGTGGCTTATGGTTATAAAACCAAGAAGCATTTTCGGGCAAACTCATGAGTATAGATTCTATTCGTCCATCGGTTTCCAAACCAAATTTCGTTCCCTTATCATACACCAGGTTGAACTCTACATAACGACCTCTACGTAAATTCCGCCACTGAAGATTAGAATCTGTGTAGCTCTTGTTTTTATTTGACGATACAAGATTTCGGTACGTTGGAGCGAATGTTTCGCCCACGGATTGAACGAAGTTCCAGATATCCTTTTTTGACTTGACTCCGTCTTCTTTGAGTCGATCAAAAAAGATTCCACCTACTCCTCGTGTTTCCTTTCTATGCTTGATATAGAAATAGTCATCAGCCCACTTCTTGAATTTCGTGTAGTACTGGTCATCGGACTTGTCACACGTATTTTTCAATTGTAAATGGAAGAACTTAGAATCATCGCTTTGGATATAATGTGGTGTCAAATCAATACCACCACCAAACCAGTACGTGCCATCTGAAAGTTCGAAGTACCGAACATTCATATGAATGATAGGAACAAACGGGTTAATAGGATGAATAACTATGGATATGCCAGTTGCGAAGAACTCCTTCGAATTGACTCCAAGTGCCTTCACAATGTTTTCTGAAAGCTCTCCATGAACGGCTGAGAAATTAACTCCGCCTTTTTCAAACACATTCCCATGCTGAATAACGCGAGTCTGCCCTCCTCCACCTCCAGGTCGTTCCCAAGCGTCTTCAACAAATTTGGCTTTACAGTCTGCAGCTTCCAATTCCGTACAGATATGTAATTGCAACTGTCTGAACCAACCACTTATTTCTTCCTTAGTGATATTCAATCCGTTGCCAATTTGAGTTTTAACCCTGTGTAATCGACCATTCTGACCTGTGTATTTTCAAATCCACCGTCTGTCAAACGTTTCCATCCGAAGCCAGATTGAAACCCTGTTTCTTGCACAGACTCCATAAACTCTGGTCCATCCGATTTAATGGATTCTAAATTCTTAATAAAATGTATAGCTACATCATAACCTCGAAAGGCAAATGAACTTGGCTCTCCATTGAATTTAGCTCGGAATTTTTGCACAAAATCTTCCACCTCCAGCTTCCCATAGTCGATATAAAAAGCGGCAGGCATGTGTATGCGTAACTCATCAAAATGATCAATTTCTAGGTTTTTAAAACCCCTCCAACTATTTGGAGCAAAACCTACGATGTAAGCATCTTCCGCCCACATAGAGATTTTACGGATAAGACCTGCCAGCTTTACTTGATTATTGCTTAGAATGACCAAATTATTCCTTCGGGTGAGCGACAGACGATTGCGAATGGAATCGATTCCGAACTTATAAATATCGTATGCTGGAAATTTAACTGAGCTTTTATTAGTGGATTCTAGACCTTGACGAAATTGCCAAAGTAGGTTTTGCTCATCGCCAGCACCATAATGTAATATCATGTTGGTGGTTGAATCAGATTGTGAAAGATACTGTCCCATTCCAAATATCATCGACTCATCCGAAGGAATCATCTTGAAAACGTGCGGATTACTCTTGATAATATCACTACCCTTTATGGTTGGCGACACCAGCGGAATGCAATTCTGATAAGAGTAACCCACTACCTCAGAAAACACTTTCGAATAAAACGGTCCGATTATCAAATCTGCATCCTTCAATACTCCTTCTTGCACCAAGTTTCGAACCTTCCAAGGACGATTCTCCGTGTCTGTAACTTTTAAAGTTACGTTATAACCCAGCTGTTTCAATGTATCCAAAGCCAGCAGAAAACCCTCGTAGAATTGCAATGCAATCTCAGACTTCCGATACAACTCTTCTGGTTGCTCTGATAATCGTCTCACCTCAGTTGAATCATTCAAATCAAGGTATAGTGGAAGTAAAAGTGAAATATTAGTAACCAATCGTTCGGGCAAATCCAAAACCATTAGATTGGGTCTATTTCGAATAATGTCTGGAAGCCCAATCATCTCCAATTTCACTTCCTTTTTGTCCCCTATAATGATTTTATCTCCGAAAATCTTTGGTGTGGGAATCCGAATGGTGGAACCAACTTTTAATCCATCTGCCAATTCTGGATTAGCATCCAAAATGATGCTAATGGTTGTATTGTATTCTTTTGAAATAGCGTAGAGAGTCTGTTGCTTGGGAACGGTATAAAGCACATAATCGCCATCCAGTTCCAACGTCTCTTCAGTTACTTCAACTGGTTTGGTTTCTTCTATTGCACTTTTAAGAATTCTTAACCTTTGATCGAGTTTCAAGCCATCCAGAACACCTGGATTGTCGAAAGTAATGCGGCTCAACTTAACCCCGTAAGTTTTAGCAATGGAGAAAAGTGTCTGCCTCGGCTGAACAGGATGAATCACATACAATTCACCTTCAATTTTAGCTGTGCTATCGCTTTTTTCGACTGTAAAATCCTGTGCTACCACATTTTGAAAATGAAGCACAAACGCAAGAAACATAAAAATAAATAATCGCATACAGAATGCTAAACAAGGATTATTCCCATTCTATTGTAGCAGGAGGTTTTGAAGATATGTCATAAACCACCCGATTGATACCTCTAACCTTGTTAATTATTTCATTACTCACCTTAGCGAGGAACTCATACGGCAAGTGGCACCAGTCTGCAGTCATTCCATCTCGAGATGAAACAGCACGAAGACAAACCGCGTTTTCGTATGTTCTTTCGTCTCCCATCACCCCAACCGTATTTACTGGAAGGAAAATCGCCCCTGCTTGCCATACATCATCGTACAAATCATGTTCTAGCAAGGCCGAGATAAAAATATAATCCACCTCTTGGAGAACAGCAACCCTTTCTCTGGTAATATCCCCTAAAATTCTGATGGCCAAACCAGGCCCAGGGAACGGGTGTCGACCTAAAAGTCGTTCTGGTAACCCGAGATGTTTCCCAACTTCTCTTACTTCATCCTTGAATAAGGTGTTCAGCGGTTCAACCACTTTGAGGTTCATTCTTTCTGGCAATCCACCAACATTATGATGCGATTTTATCGTAGAAGATGGTCCGTTAACTGAAACCGATTCTATTATATCAGGATAAATTGTCCCCTGAGCCAACCACTTTACATCTTGAATAAGACGTGCTTCTATGTCAAACACCTCAATAAATTCTCTACCAATAATCTTTCGCTTAGTTTCTGGATCAGAAACACCAGCAAGCTCATCTAAGAACCTGTCTTTCGAATCAACTCCTTTTACGTTCAAGCCAAGACCTTGATAGGTTTGGAGTACCGTTTCAAACTCATTCTTTCGCAGCAATCCATTATCAACAAAAATGCAGTAGAGGTTCTTACCAATTGCTTTATCTAGAAGCATAGCTGCCACACTGCTATCGACTCCGCCCGAAAGTCCGAGTACAACTTTATCATCTCCCAACTTACTCTGGAGTTGTGAGACGGTACTATCGATAAACGAATCAGGAGTATGCGATTGGTCGCAACAGCAAATTCCAACCACGAAATTCCTAACCAATGTCAACCCATCAACGGAATGCGTTACTTCTGGGTGAAACTGAATTCCGTACGTCTTCTCATCTTCAAAAGCGAAGGCCGCTACTTCCACATCCTTAGTGCTACCAATTAGTTTAGCACCATCGGGTAGTTTCTTGATAGTATCACCATGAGACATCCAAACTTGTGATGTTTCAGGAACGCCTTTCATCAATTCATTCGAACCATCAGAAAACGACAGGTTAGAACGTCCGTACTCGCGAGTATCCGAAGCCTCTACACTTCCGCCATTTGACAATGCCAAATACTGCGCTCCATAGCATACACCAAGCAAAGGCAGTTTGCCTCTAATCTGCGAAAGGTCTGGAGTAGGTGCTCCTTCTTGCCGAACAGAGGAAGGACTTCCTGAAAGGATTACTCCTTTAATATGCGATCCCAGCTCAGGAACTTTATTGTACGGGTAAATCTCACAATAAACGTTTAGTTCGCGCACCCTGCGGGCGATGAGTTGTGTGTATTGCGAACCGAAATCGAGAATCAGAATAGTCTCTTGCATCAACTAAATTTTGAAAGACAAATTTACCTTTTGTGTGCAGGAGGCGCAATCTGAATTGAGGAATTATTTCGGCAGTTACTAACGATAAATTTCAACGGCAGTCTGACGCAATTCCTTCCACATACTTGAGAATCTCACTGAACGGAAGCGCATCAGAACCATCAAAACCAGCAATGCTGTTTTGGCTCATATTCTGTTTGAAATACCGCGTAAATTTTGAAGCTATTGGCACGTAACTCCAATGCCATTTTTCTTCTTCATAGCCGTATTTTCTTTCGTTTCCTTTCTGAGAATAAACCTGACAAAAACCAAACTCAAAAGCATTATCGCGCAGCCATTCGTATTCTTTCTTTCCTTTTCCTGATTCAAAATAGGTTGGGCTGAGTGAATTGATGTCGATATCCGTTCCCCAGTGATGGCGCGATGTACCCGGCATAGAACTGAACTTCAAGATTTCCTTGGCACGTTCGGCTGGGTTAGGTATAGCCTGACTCAAGTCCTTCCCTCCTACTTTGCGGACTCCGTTCCATTTAGCCTCCCAAATTCTTTTCTGATGATTGAAATTTCGGCAAGCAGATATGATGGTCAAACTCAAGCCTTCAGATTTGGCGCAATTTTGTAGTTGTATGAAAGCCTCCAATGCTTCTTTTCGGAGATACATCCCCGACCTATTGCAGTGGACCTCAGGGATTTTTACAAACTCCGAATATTGTGAATATTCAATTCTCCCAAGGACAAAATTGGCTGTATCCGCGCTTTGTGCGGAAATAGAAAAAGGAAAAAGGAGAAAAAGAAAAACGGCTAATTGTCTCATTGATAAATAACTGTCACATATCCTGAACGATCTATGCCACGAACAACCGATATGTAATAGTATGTCCCTTCAGGAACCATAATTCCTCCTTTGGTTCGGCCGTCCCAGCAATGATTCTGTCCTGCTACGGCTTCAAATAGTAATTCACCCCAACGGTTAAAAACCTTGAACTCATAACACTCACTAAATCGACCTTCAACCTCGGGCTTAAAACAATCGTTGATTCCATCATTGTTTGGCGTGAAAATATTCGCATACTCAACCTGAATACTATCGTTCGTAAACGATTGGTCTGAATAATCCATTACCAGCGAGTCAATGCACAGACTGTCATTATTATACGCTACAAGCGTGATGACATTTCCTGAACCAACTGCATACGTGTGTGTTGGTTCAACATCGGAGGAAGTTGTTCCATCTCCGAACTGCCAGAAATACGCTTCCCCGTTTTGGGAGTTATTCTGAAAATCAGCATAAATGCCATCACAACTTGGTTCAAAATCAGCTGTAAATCCTACAATTGGTAATGTAAGAACCTCAACGTTCACCTCTGTTTCGGCCAAGCAGCCAAACGCACTTGTCACCAAAATCGTGTAATTCGTACTTACTTCAGGGGTTAAATTTGGATTACTGGAAGTTGGGTTACTCACGTTGTCAGTTGGTGACCAACTGTAAGTAAATCCCCCAAAAATATTCGCTTGTACGCTATCATTCAGACAAATAATGTAGTCGCCTGAATTATCGACAACCCCGAAAATTATAATGTTTACCGAATCAACATTCACACATCCATTCACATCCGTTCCAGTAACGAAGTAGGTCGTTTCTTGGATTGGTGATGCCTCAGGATTTGCGCTCTGCGGGTCACTTAATCCGACCAACGGAGT
>JBLIGB010000047.1:0-9817 GCA_047636795.1 Bacteroidia bacterium
GATAAGGTAGCTGATAAACCAACGTTTAAGCAGCTAGCCACCAAAATCAAAGAGTTTATTGGAAATTCTGATTTGTCAGGTTTCAATTGTCTCAAGTTTGATGTGCCTTTATTGGTGGAGGAATTCCTACGAAATGATGAGGATTTCGAGATGAAAGGCCGCAAGGTGGTTGATGTACAGAACATCTTTCACAAACTGGAACAACGAACCTTAGTTGCGGCCTATAAATTCTATTGTAATGGCGACTTAACTAACGCTCATAGTGCTGAAGCAGATACACGTGCAACAATGGAGGTGTTGAAGGCTCAAGTTGAAAAATATGATGTGTTGAACGGAGATGTTCAAATGCTGCATGAATTCTCGAGACGTGGTAAAGCAGTTGATTTTGCCGGACACATGATCGAGAATGAAGAAGGGGAGCCAGTATTCAACTTCGGGAAGAATAAAGGAAAGAGTGTTGTGGAGGTGCTAAAAACCAATCCGGGTTATTATTCTTGGATGATGGATGCGCAGTTTCCTAGCTACACCAAAAAGGTTCTAACGGAAATTCGCATTGATGCCTTCAACAAAGGTCTATTATGAAGATTGTTTGCATAGGTAGAAACTATGCAGAGCATGCTAAGGAACTGAATAACCCGATTCCGACAGAGCCACTTTTCTTTATCAAACCAGATTCGGCTGTTCTTCGGAATAACGATGATTTCTATCTCCCAGAATTTTCAAACGATGTTCACTATGAAGCGGAGATTTTTGTGAAAATTCATAAGAAGGGAAAAAACATTGAAGAAAAACATGCTCCTAACTATTACAAAGAAATAGGAATAGGAATTGACATTACTGCCAGAGATATTCAGCAGAAATGTAAGGAAAGTGGTCTCCCATGGGAAAAGGCGAAAGGCTTTGATGGTTCTGCACCGATGAGCAAGACATTGCCGCTTTCAGATTTCGTAAATGTGAATGCCATCAACTTCGAATTGCACATTAATGGAACCGTTGTTCAGCAAGGGTTTACGGGCGATATGATTTTCAACGTAAACCAGATTATTGCCGAAGCCTCAAAGTTTTTCATGTTCAAAATTGGGGATGTGGTTTTTACTGGAACCCCTAAAGGTGTGGGTAAACTCAATATAGGCGATAGATTGGAAGCCTACATCGAAGGCAAAAAAATGATGGATTTTTGCATCAAATAAGCTTTTTTTTTGTTATGAAAAAATGAACTGGGTACTACTTCAAAATTCGGCACTTCTTATCTTCGGCTTCATGGTCGTTATGTTTTTCATCGCACAGCGATTAAAGGATAATAGTATTGTGGATATCGGTTGGGGCATTGGGTTCGTGCTTATCGCAATTTCATGCTTCCTTCAATCGGAACAAACCACCGCCCAAACCATCGGGTTGGCACTTATTGCCATTTGGGGTTTTCGTTTGGCCATTTATATCTATGGTAGAAACATAGGAAGCGGTGAAGATTACCGCTATGCGCAATGGCGTGAGGAATGGGGTAAGTATGTGGTGATTCGCGCATTTTTTCAAGTGTTCATGCTGCAAGGAGCAATTATGTTGGTTGTGGCTTCACCGTTGTACGTCATCTTCTCGGAACCGTTGCATATGAGTTTGAATGTCTATTTAGGAATTGGGCTTTGGACAATTGGTTTCTACTTCGAAGCCATGGGCGATAATCAGATGAAACGGTTTAAAGCCAATCCTGACAATAAAGGAATAGTAATGCGCCAAGGCGTTTGGAAATACACTAGACATCCGAATTACTTTGGAGATGCCACGCAATGGTGGGCCATTTTCTTAATTGCCGCAGCTTCGTCTTATTGGTATCTCGCTGTTATTGGTCCTGCCGTTATGCATTTTTTCTTGGTAAAGGTTTCTGGGGTTGCGTTACTAGAACAGAAGTATAAGGGCAACCCAAAGTATGCTGATTATATTGCCTGTACCAATGCATTTATACCATGGTTCCCTAAGAAAGGAGCTTAGTATCTTTGCTCGCCATGGCTGGTAATTCCTACGGAGATTTATTTAGAATAACAACGTTTGGCGAAAGCCATGGTAAAGCAATCGGTGTTGTGATTGATGGTTTCCCTGCTGGCATTGAAATCAACGAAAAATTGATTCATCAAGACTTGCAGCGTAGACGGCCAGGCCAGTCTAAATTGACCACGCAACGAAAGGAAACAGAAGAGTTTCAAGTTCTTTCAGGAGTTTTTGAGGCTAAATCGCTCGGCTCTCCGATTGCGGTTACAATTCTTAACTCAGATGCGCGTTCCAAGGATTATGCGCATCTCCAAAAAACCTTCCGTCCTTCACATGCCGATTTTACGTATGAAGCAAAATATGGTTATCGCGACCATAGAGGCGGTGGGCGCTCATCGGCTCGGGAAACTGCTGCGCGCGTGGTGGCTGGCTCCTTTGCTAAAATGCTTCTTGGGCAAGTGGGAATTGAGATTGTTGCCTATGTTTCTTCGGTTGCCCACATCAATGCAACGGTCGATAATGAGAAGGTTTCTCTAACGGATGTGGAGACAAGCCTTGTTCGTTGCCCTGATGGAATTGCCTCATCTGAGATGGAGCAGTTGATTGATTATATTAGAAAAGAAGGGGATACTGTTGGGGGAATTGTGAGTTGTGTTGTAAGAAATGTACCAGTCGGTTTAGGAGAACCAGTCTTTGATAAACTACATGCTGATTTGGGCAAAGCGATGCTTAGCATCAATGCCGTAAAGGGTTTTGAGGTTGGTTCCGGATTTGCATCTACCAAAATGAGAGGTTCTGAACACAATGATGCCTTTACTTCTGATGGCGGAAAAATTGCTACCGAAACGAACAATAGTGGAGGTATCCAAGGAGGTATTTCTAACGGAATGAATATTACGTTCAATGTAGCTTTCAAACCAGTTGCCACTATTATGCACAATCAAAAAAGTATCGACTCAGAAGGAAATGAAGCGACTGTTGAGGGAAAAGGACGTCACGACCCTTGTGTTCTTCCCAGAGCAGTTCCAATAGTAGAAGCTATGGCCGCCATTGTTTTGGCAGACCATTATTTGAGAAATAAAACTCAACAAGTCGGTTGATGGAATTCAAAAAGAAAAATCGGCCGTTTGTAATTGCTGGACCTTGCAGTGCGGAAACAAGAGAACAGGTTCTAGAAACGGCCCATGGCCTGAAGGATTTGAAAGTAGATCTTCTGAGAGGAGGGGTGTGGAAACCACGCACAAGGCCTGGTAGTTTTGAAGGAGTTGGTGAAGTTGGAATCAAGTGGTTAAAGGAAGCGGGAGACCAAATTGACAAACCAATATCGGTAGAAGTTGCCAGTACCAATCATGTTGAAATTGCCTTAAAGGGAGAAGTAGACGTCTTATGGATTGGTGCTCGGACGACTGTTAATCCGTTTATGGTTCAGGAGATTGCCGAGGCTCTTTCTGGAACTAATATTCCTGTTTTGGTTAAGAACCCAGTTAATCCAGACCTGGAACTTTGGATTGGAGCTATTGAACGATTACAAAGCGTGGGCTTAACAAATCTTGGTGCAATTCATCGCGGTTTTTCCACTTTTCAGAAATCGCCTTACAGAAACAGTCCGAATTGGAATATTCCAATTGAACTGAAACGGAGAATGCCCGACCTTCCTATTATTTGCGACCCAAGTCACATTTGCGGTACGCGTCAATTGTTGGCAGAGGTTGCACAAAAAGCCATCGACCTAAATATGGATGGGTTAATGTTGGAAACGCACCGAGACCCATCAAAAGCGTGGAGCGATGCAGATCAGCAGGTTACCCCATCAGAGTTAGATTCAATTCTTACAGGATTAGTTTGGAGAAACCCTAATTCTCTGGACCTTGAAGTAAAGGCTAAACTGGAAGAATTACGGGCAACTATAGATGGTTTGGACCGTGATATTTTGGATCTTCTATCAGAACGTTTGTTCGTTACACAGAGCATCGGAGAATACAAGAAAGAACACAACATTACTATTCTTCAGCATCAGCGTTGGAACGAGATTCTGAACGATAGAGAAGCGCATATTCAGGGAAAACCGATTTCAATGCGATTTCTGCACAAATTTTTAGAGGCCATTCACGAAGAAAGTATTCAACAGCAAACAGAAGTTATGAATGCAAAAAAGGCTGTGGAATGAGCCTGGTCTACTTTAAAGAAGATTGCTGGCCAATTTTAAAGGCTCTTTTGGCGAAGGAAAGAGCCATGATTCTTTGCGATTCCAATACAAAAATGTGTCTTGAATTGCTGTATAAGGTATGTCCTGAAACAAAAAGCCTTTCTGTTCTTGAGATTCTCGCAGGAGAGGAAAACAAGAAACTCAGTACCTGCGAAAAAGTTTGGGCTGAGATGATTGAACAAGGAGCAGACCGCAATACCGTTTTACTCAATTTGGGGGGGGGAGTGGTTACCGACCTTGGCGGATTCGTGGCTAGTACATACATGCGCGGTATTCGATTTGTGCAGATTCCGACTTCGCTGCTCGGGATGGTAGATGCAGCAATTGGAGGAAAAACAGGGGTTGACTTTGGAGGGTTAAAAAACATGATTGGCACATTCGCTGGAGCAGAGGCAGTGCTGATTGATTCTAAATTCCTCGATACGCTTCCTCCACGTCATTATCAGAATGGATTGGCGGAAGTACTTAAGCATGCTTTCATTTCAGATAAGACAATTCTCGACTTGATTGACGGGAAAAAGGACGAGCTCATTTCACGCTCGGTTCAGGTTAAGATGGATGTGGTAAAACGTGATGAATTTGAAAAAGGCGAACGAAAGAAGCTGAATTTCGGACATACAATTGGTCATGCAATTGAAAGCCACTTGTTGGACTCTGAAAATCCCGTTTTACACGGAGAAGCAATTGCTGCCGGGATGATAATGGAAACATGGATTTCGCAGTCAGTAGGCCTTTCCGTATATGAGTTTAAGTCTATCACCTCCACAGTTGATTCTGTTTTTTCAAGAATTTTTCTGTCAGAGGATGATTGTAAGTCGGTCAAAAAACTTCTCGTTTACGATAAGAAAAACCGTGATGGGAATGTTCAATTTGTATTGTTGAACGGTATTGCAGATGTCGTGATAGATCAATCCGTTTCGGAAGAATTGTTAGACGAAGCATTCAATTTCTACACCGCTCTGTAATGAAACTTGTTGCACCAAATGGACCGTTGAATGGAGTCGTTCAGCTTCCTGTATCTAAAAGCATCGCCAATCGATTTCAAATTATTGCGGCTTTGTCAGGTGAGGAAAATGTTCTTGGTGAGTCCATTTCTGAAGATGTAAAAGTGCTACGCAATGCACTGAACTCCGATTCCTCAGAAATTAATATTGGAATGGCGGGAACTGCCATGCGCTTTCTCACCGCTTATTATTCTGTTCAAGAAAAGAAAACGGTTCTTGTAACTGGCGATGCGCGTATGAAACAGCGCCCAATAGGTGAGTTAGTTGACGCCTTGACCACTCTTGGAGCCGACATCGAATATCTGGAGGACGAAGGATTTCCACCTCTTCTTATCAAAGGGAAAAGGTTGGAAGGAGGTGAGGTTGAGATTTCGGCATCGGTAAGCAGTCAGTTCGTTTCTGCCCTGATGATGATTGCTCCAAGAATGAAAAATGGGCTTACAATCTCATTGTATGGAAAAATCCTGTCAATACCTTATATGGAGTTGACAGCCGTTTGCATGAGGCAATGCGGAATAGACGTTCTTATTGATGGAAATACGATAAAAATCTCTGCCGGTGAGTATCAACTTCCACAGGTGGAGGTGGAAACCGACTGGAGTGCAGCATCCTATTTCTATGTGCTTGCTGGTGCAAAACCAAATTCAAAATTGCTGCTTAAAGGCCTGAAGTTAAATTCTTCACAGGGAGATTCTATTTTGGCTGATTGGTTCGAGAAAATGGGCGTTTCGTCTGTCCAAAAGGAAAGTGGAGTGGAGATTTCTTCCTCTGTTGAACTTGATTTCCCAAAAGAGTTGGATTTTACTGCCAATCCTGATTTGGCTCAAACATTTGCTTTTCTGTCTGCAACGCTAGGAAAGGAACTCAAGCTTACCGGTCTTGATAATCTCCGATTAAAGGAAACTGACCGAATGGTAGCGCTCAAAACAGAATTGGAGAAATTAGGAGTGAACGTTTTGGTTGATGAAAATACCATGTTTGTTTCGGGCCCTGTTTCTGTTCACGAAGTAAGAATCAAAACATACAACGATCACCGAACGGCTATGAGTGCTGCCGTGGTGTCATTCGTTTCTGAATTGGAGATAGAAAACCCTGAAGTCGTGGCAAAAAGCTTTCCTACCTTTTGGATTCAATTACGACACATAGGATTTACAATTACTGAATAATAATTATGGCAAATAGAATTCTCGACCTCCAAGAAAAACTCCAAAAAGTTCCTTTCGGAAATAGTATTTTCTCAGGCTTCCTTGCCCGGTTTGCCCCATACTTCACCACTATAAAACCAAAGGTGGTTGAGCTTCGTCCAAATTACATGAAGGCTTCTATGAAGAAGCGTAAAGCGGTACACAATCATCTCAAAACCGTTCATGCCATTGCCATGTGCAATCTCTGCGAGTTTACAGGCGGTATTCTTATGGAAGCATCCATTCCGAAGAATCGCAGATGGATTCCGATAGGCATGACTGTTAACTATGTGGCTAAAGCTACAACTGACTTAACCGCTACTTGCGACCTGGCTTGGGTCGATTGGGAAACGTGTAGCGAGGTAATCTGCAAAGTTTCGGTTAGAGATAATTCAGATGTGGAAGTAATGAATGCGGCCATAACCATGAAGGTATCGGACAAGCCGAAGAAGTAATCTATTTCGGAGCTCTGTAAAGCATTACCGCGCCAAGTAATAGATACATGATATTCGGAATCCAAACGGCCGTTCGAACATCCATACTCCCTTCAATAGCAAAGGTCTGTGATACTTGCATGAATAGAATGTAAGAGAAGCTGAGAAGCAGACCAAGGCCGATGTGCATGCCTATTCCTCCACGAACTTTTCGGCTTGCCAGACTAACTCCAATAATGGTAAGAATGAAGGCAGCAAAGGGCATGGCTGTCCGTTTTTCGCGTTCTACTTTAAAGAAATCGACATAGTCTGAACCACGCATCTCCTCCATTTCTATAAAATCGTTCAGCTGCCAATAATCCATCGTTTCAATTACCTTGAGCCGTTGACTGAAATGCTTTGGGAGAAAAGGGAAGACTGTATCTAATTGCTCCTTTTCAATCACTGTTTCGTTGATGCCATCAAACGTGCGCTCGTAAAATTTCTTTACACTCCATTTCTTGATGGAAGTGTCGTAAACAATATGGTCGGAAATAAGCTTGTGGGTCAATTCACCGTCTTTGAATTTCTCAAGTGCAAACTTGTATCCAGTCATCCGTTCTGCACTATAGGAGTCGAAGTAAATGAAGGTGCCAGGTTCAACCTGGTAATGCTGATTTCGACCATAAAACTTCCACGGTCGGTTTATGTACGTATTCTCGAATAAAATACGGTGTTCATTGGCTTTGGGAATAATGAAGTGGTTGAGACAAAGGCTGATAGTGGCTAAAACAGTAGCGCCTATCAAGTACGGAACCATCATCCTATAAAAGCTGACACCTGCACTGAGAATAGCAACAATTTCTGAACGATACGCCATTCTTGATGTGAACAGAATAACGGCTACAAACACGAAAAGCGGACTGAACAGATTTGCGAAATACGGTATGAAATAGATGTAGTATTCGCTGATTATCGTCCACATGGACAGTTCATGCTCAATGAAATTGTCAATCTTCTCCGAGAGGTCAAACACCGTTGTGATGCAGATTATCAGCGCAATGGTGAAGAAAAACGTTCCGAGGAACTGTTTTAAGATGTATCTATCGAGGCGAGTAAACACGCTAAGCTAGAGTCGGGTAATAAGTTTTGGAACCATTTGGTCTTTCCATTTTCTATAATCACCAGCTTCAATATGAAGCTGCGCGTGACGCATCAACTCTAAATAGAACGCCAAATTGTGGATGCTTGTGATTTGTGGCCCAAGCAATTCTTTACAGGCGAATAAATGCCTTACATAGGCGCGGCTGCAAACAGTATCAACAGAACTGGTTCCTTTTGCATCAAGCGGAGAAAAATCCATTTCCCACTTCTTATTCTTGATGTTTATAATGCCATCCCAAGTATAAATCATGCCATGGCGAGCATTTCTTGTAGGTAGCACGCAGTCAAACATATCCACCCCAAGGGCGATGTTTTCTAACAGGTTTGCTGGAGTTCCAACTCCCATCAAGTAGCGCGGCTTATCCTTCGGAAGGATATCGCAAACCACTTCTGTCATGGCGTACATTTCATCGTCTGGCTCTCCAACACTAAGTCCGCCAATGGCGTTTCCTTCCCGTTCAAACGAAGCGATTTTCTCAGCACTTTCAATCCGTAAATCCTTATACGTTGATCCTTGGACAATCGGGAAAAGTGACTGATGATAACCATACATCGATGCGGTCGAATCAACATGATCGCAACAGCGTTTCAGCCAGCGGTGGGTCATTGCCAACGAATCTTTGGCATAACCGTAATCACATGGATATGGTGTGCATTCGTCAAATGCCATGATGATGTCCGCACCAATGCTACGCTGAATATTCATGGATGTTTCAGGGCTAAAAAAGTGCTTAGAACCATCAATATGAGATGCAAACGTTACGCCCTCTTCAGTAATTTTTCGCTTGTGCGCCAAAGAGTAGACCTGATATCCGCCACTATCAGTGAGAATGGGCTTGTCCCAATTCATGAATTTGTGCAGCCCCCCGACTTTTTCAAGCACTTCCACCTTAGGGCGCAAATACAAGTGATAGGTGTTTCCGAGAATGACCTCAGCTTTAATCTCGTTCACCAATTCATGTTGATGGACACCTTTAACAGTACCGAGGGTGCCAACAGGCATGAATATGGGCGTTTCAATCACGCCATGTTCGGTGGTAACCTGTCCTCTTCGAGCTTTCGATTCGGGGTCTGTGTGCGTAAGGTTGAACGTAAGTCCCATGTTCATAAAATGGCCCAAATGTACTTAAATGCCCTTCAGGGGTTGGTTAGTTTTGCCTCAGATGCAAACCATTATCGACACACTACAATCTTTGTCTACTCTACAGCTATGTGTGGTTGGTGTTTTTGTGGTTTCCTTGTGTGTTCATCTGTTCTATTACTTCTTCTTTTTTATTCGGATGGCGCTATTCAAGCAGCCAGAAATCAGCACCAATTTTGAACCGGTTTCCGTCATTATCTGTGCTTGGAATGAAGAGGATAATCTGAAAAAGCATCTTCAGAATATTCTTGAACAGGATTACCATGAGTTTGAAGTTATTGTAGTGAACGACCACTCATCAGATGAAACAGACTTGTTGCTTCAGTCATGGCAAGTGAAATATGCTCACCTCAGAGTAATTAATTTGAGTAGAGAGAACGCTAAAATTCGAGGTAAGAAGTTTGCTATTTCTATGGGGATAAAAGGTGCAAAGCATGACAACCTTGTGTTTACAGATGCAGATTGCCGACCAAAATCAAAGAAATGGTTGAAGCATATTAGTTCTGGGTTTTCGAACGGGAAAGAGCTCGTACTCGGGTTCGGTGGATTTGAAAAATCCACTGGATTCTTCAACAAATTATATAGATACGAGTCAGTGCATATCGCCATGCAGTACATGTCTTACGCGCTGGCGGGAATGCCTTACATGGGAGTTGGACGGAACTTGGCGTACAAAAAGGATCTTTTCTTCAAGACGAAAGGTTTTGTCAAACACAGGCATG
>JBLIGB010000048.1:0-9816 GCA_047636795.1 Bacteroidia bacterium
GGATACGGCCATCAGTGTTGTTATTCCAGGAAATGAACCGTTGGATATAACGGTAGTGGCAGATTATTTTAGAGTAGATTCTATCGGAGGTCTTCCAGCAGGGTTGACGTTTACTACCGATGCAGCATTCGATACAACTTTTGATGCTGTTGAAAATCCGTACGGATATTGGATTAATCCAGGCGATACGTCCGCTGGGTTTACAGCTACAACGGGATGCATTACTATTATGGGAGATGCTGCTGCTTGGACTGCAGCTACGGGTGGTGGACCAAACAGCGATGGTATTTATCCGTTGGCCATTTACGTTGACGTTAGAGCTGCAGATTTTGTGCCATCTGCCATTAGTGGTGTTGTTGGATATAACACATGGCTAAGCGATATGGGAACACTTTTACCTGCCTTTGGAGACCCGAACTTTACCACAAACGGAATTCAATATGCAGGACCCAGTTTAGAAGTTGTTTCAAGTGGAGTAGGGATTAATGACCAAGTTGTTGACAATCTCGGAGAAGTGAAAAATCATCCGAATCCGTTTATGTCATCAACAACTATTTCTTTTGAGTTGAAGGAGGGAACGTCTAATATGCAGTTTGCAGTTTACAATGTTCTCGGAGCAGTTGTTTCTTCAAAAATCATTAATCCAACGATTGGAAAAAACAGGATAACATTCGCCTCAGAAAATCTTCCATCCGGAGTTTATGTTTACACACTTTCAGATGGCAATTCTATCGTTACAAGAAAGATGAATATTCAGTAAGAGACTTCGAAACTGATTTTATGTGGCCTCATTCGCCTTTGGCGGATGAGGCTTTTTTTGTCCGTTATTCTTAGTTAAAACGTTCATAATAACGCCAGAAAGAATGAGGATAATTCCTAAAAGGCTTATCCAGTCATACGTCTCATCAAAAATGAAATAGCCAAAGCCAAGGGCATAAATGGACCCAAGGTATTTGAGGCTCGTTACAACATTGGCCTTTTCGGCTTGTAGTGCCTTTGTCATAAATACCTGGCCAACTTGAGTGAAGATTCCTAGAAGTAGAATCCAGGCCCAGTCCCAGCCAATCGGTGTAATCCAGTCAAAGAAAGAAAGCACCAGCATAATTGGTGTGGCAACAATCGGGAAATACAACACAACCACCAAGGGGTGGTCGGTGTCTTTAACCATTCGAATACAGTTATATGCGGCACCAGCGAAAAATGCGGAGAGAAGTCCAAGACCCAAATAGAACATGGGAATTCGGTCGTCAAAGCCTTTAAGAAGTGCAACGCCTGAAAATGCTAAGCCAAAAAATAGCCACTGAATTTTTTTTATTTTTTCGCCAAGCAGAAAAATGGCAATGATTGCCGTGAAAACAGGGGAGAGGTATTGTACCGTAACCGCACTTGCTAACGGTAACTTTTGCAGCGTTATGAAAAATAGGCTTAGAGCCGTTACGCCAAATATGCCTCTCAAAAGCAGAAACTTTCTGTTGTTACCTAATGGGTTTATTCCTTTCGGTATCAGATAACCTAACGAAAGAACTAATGAAATAGCACTTCTGAATAGAATTAATTCGTGGGTTGGAAGATGATTTAGGAATTTTACGCAAAGCTGCATCAGTGAAAATGCAGCAGTGCTTATCAGCATAAAACCAATTCCTTTAGACATGAGTTGCAAATGTGCGTATAAACGCGCTAGCTTCAGTTGCGGTTTCTTAGTCTGATTTGGTATGCAGTAGTTACAGCTTGTGCAACACAAATTGTATTTACGAGGACAACTACTTGGCATCTTTGTGCCCGCCTTAGAAAAAATTGACTAACTATGGTCTGTTGGTCGGGAAAATGAAGCAATTCGTCTTACTCTTCGTTCTTATTACTTCTGTCAGTTTTGGCAACGCACAAGGATTGAAACTTGAGCACGTTAGAACTTTCAATGGGCATAGCCATGGGGTTAGAAAGGTAATCTTCTCCCCAGATGGCAACAGTTTTGCCAGTGGCGGTACACGTGGCGAACTCTTTATTTGGAATATTGATGGCATTGGAGCACTTAAAAAACTAGAAGGCCATTATGGTTCCGTTTCTGATGTTAGATACTCCGATAATGGCCAACATCTTGTTTCGGCAGGAGATGATGGCCAAGTAAAGGTGTGGGACATTAGTACAGGTCAATGCGTTCAACAAATCATTAGTCCGGTTGGACAGGCTGACCCGATAAACAAAATCAAGTTTGCCTTAATGTCTGGCAAGAGAGGGACGATTTACTTTGGTGGAACCAATAAGCATCTGTGCCAGGTTAGTTTTGATAAGGATGCAACCCCAGAGGTAATTTATACAGATCCAAAGGAAACTATCCGATGTGCTATTCTTAGCCCAGATGGAAAGGAAGTGATTTTTGCAGCGGGAAAATATTTGATGGCGCTTGATTTAACCTCCAATGAAATTACCCGCGAATACAATACGGGTTCGTGCACTGTCAACTCATTGGAATTTTCGGATGACGGTCAACGACTACTCACATGGTGCGAAAATTCAAGAGTGGATATGCGCGATCCATCCACGTTTTTTCTCAAAACAAGCTTTAGATCTGGAACTGGAGGAAACAAGTTTAGCAACTTGGCTTTTACAGAAGACCAGAAATATGTGGTTACTGGGGATCATGCTTCACGATTTAATGTTTGGGATTTGAATAATAAGCAGCAGGTATTAAATCAATGGGCAGAGCAGGGTACTGTGATGACATTCGATTTAGAAAGTGGTCCAAATTTTCTTTTGTCTGGTAGTTTGGATAAGAGCATCAAGCTTTGGCGGATTGTAGAAGACGTGCGAGAGGAAACGAAAAAGAAAAACAAAAAACAACACTTAGTCCAACAGGAAGTTGAACCTGAGGTGGAAATTATGCAATACGAAGAACCGATTGAGGATGTGAAGCAAGAGGTTAGAATTGAAAGCCCAGTTGTTCAAACCCCAGTTGTTCAAACTCTAATTGTTGATACGAACGTTACTGTTAAGAGTCGAGAAGAGGTTGAAATTCATGAACCGATTGTAAGTGGTTTACCCGAGCGAAAGAATAACAGACGCGTTAAACCTATTAGGCGAGAGCATCGCTTAAACATGCTTTCGCACCATCTTACATTCGAAATTTGGGATGCCCAAGTAATTGATGGAGATATCGTTTCAATCTATATAGACGAAATTTGTATCGTACAGGAGTATAGTATTACAGCCGCTAAAAGAGTGGTTGAGTTTGATGCTTCGCATTACAAAAAGGCATATCTCTATCTGCATGCACACAATTTGGGAACGATTGCCCCAAACACAGTTACTATGACAATTTCGGATGGAACTCAGAAGCTTGATGTTGAACTGAGATCTGACCTTACAGGGTCGTCTGCCGTTGAACTCAGTTTTGAAGAAGACTCTCAGAAAGAAGAATAGCCGTTATTTCTTCAGAATTTTTATCTCAACCCTTCGATTTCGCTGCCGGTCTCTGTCCGTAATTTCTGGGTTGATTAGTGGTCTAGAACCAGCAAATCCCCGATGTTTTATTCTGCTGTCGCCTATACCAGCTAATACAAGCTGCTCAGTAATATATTCAGCTCTGTTTGCCGAAAGACCATAGGTTCTGGTATTAACGTCAAAACCATCAATGCTGTCGAGCTTGCAACAGATATGCCCCTGAACTTCAATTTCCATAGTCGGGTTCTCCTTCATAATCCCAATAAGCCGTTCCAATTCAGGCATGGCACTTGGAACTAGGTAATGTCTTCCCGGAAAGAAGTTCAGATTACCCAAAATCACAGTTTGGCCAACCTCAGCTTGAACTAATAAATCCGACTCGGTGGATACAATCTGTTTTTCAGACTCTTTGGCTGGTAGAGAGGGAGTTGGCGCGGATTTTAACTTTAACGTTGCGATTATCTCAACCTTCCGGTCGGTCGGTTTTCCTTCAGTCCGACCTTCATCTTGTGAAAAATTCTCACCTACTGCAGAAACGAGACTGGCGCGATACACGAGCTGTTCCGCCTGTTTTACGTGTGTAATTACAGCATTAGCTCGGTTCTCAGATAAGGCCATGTTGCACTTGTTGGAGCCAAGATAATCTGTATAGCCAATAACCTCAATTCTTGAGGCAGTATCATCAATAGAAAGCATCCAGATTTCAAGCAGTTCCTTCTGTTCGGACGTGATGTCGGAACGGTCTAACTCAAATTGAACCGTATGCGTAAGCTGACCTTGACCGAACGCCAGTGAATATTTGAACAGCAGTGAGAAGAAAAACAAACACCTCATGGAAACCATTTAGTGCGTATTTAACTCCAAACAACTTGATTTTATTGCCAAGAAAATAAAGTGATCTGCCGAAGACTAGTTATGGTCATGTCCGCCTGGTCCGTGTGCATGACCATGCTCCAACTCATCTTTAGTGGCTTCGCGAATGTTAACCAATTCTACATCAAAATGAAGTGTTTCATCAGCTAATGGATGGTTAAGGTCGAGCGTAACGTCATCTCCATCAATTTTGACAACATCTGCGATACTTACGCCTTCGTTGGTTTCAACTCTTACTTGCATCCCTTCAGCTAGTTTTTCTTCTCCATCTGCTTGGAAACCAGAAAGAGGAACAACATGAACGTTGTCTTTGCTTCTAATGCCGTAGCCTTTTTCTGGAGCAACGGTAGCGGAAACTTTATCTCCTACTGCTTTCCCTTCTAGTTGTTCCTCTAGTCCGATGATGATATTACCAACACCCTGAATAAATGCCAATGGTTCTTTACCTTCTGATGAATCTAAAACCTCACCTGAATTGTCTTTCAACGTGTAGTGCATTAACACCACTTTGTTCTCTGTAACTGTCATGTAATATAAGTTTAACTGCGAATGTGGGCATTATGGGTTGAAGTACCTTAGCTTTTGGCTGCTATTTACCGATTCAGTGCTCGGTCTACATCCCGTTGAATGTCGCGTTCCTTAATACCATCGCGCTTATCGTGAATTTTTTTTCCTTTGGCCAGAGCAATATTAATCTTAGCCAAACCATTCTCTGAAATGAATAAGCGGGTCGGAATTATTGTAAGTCCCTTATCTTTCAATTTACCACCAAGCTTTTTCAACTCCTGTTTATTCAGCAGGAGTTTACGCTCTCGCTTTGGCTCGTGATTGTTGTAAGTCCCTTGCTCATAATGTCCGATATGCATATTTAGAATAAAAAGCTCCTTCCCCTTAAACGTGCAATAGCCTTCGGTAATACTCACATCTTTATTTCGAACACTTTTTATCTCGGTTCCAAAAAGCTGGACTCCTGCAGTAAACTGCTCAAGGAAAGTGTATTCGTACTTAGCTTTTCTATTTGTGTCAATTACTTCCATCAGCTATCTTTCTCGTCTTCGCGCACAATTTTCTTAATTCCCTCTACTTTTTTGAGATTGGTAATGAGGTTATTGAGGTGATGAATTCCCTGAACCAAAACTTTAATGTGACCTTCAAAAACCCCATCATTACTTTCAAAACCAATACTTTTCATGTTCACATTTAGGTCTTTAGAAATAACGGTGGTAATGGCGTTTACTAGACCAACATCATCAATTCCTGTAATAAGAATGCTCGTGCCGAACGAAGTGTGTTCGTCCTTATTTGCCCAGGCAGCATGTACAACTCGATAAGCATAGTTACTTCTAATATGAATAGCATTTGGGCAGTTGGTCCGGTGAATTTTGATGCCCTCTCCGATTGTCACAAAACCAAAAACATCATCGCCAGGAATTGGACTACAGCACTTGGCCATTACATAATCCATTTGTTGATTGGCATCACCAATTACAACTGTATCGCCTTTGTCTTTTGGCCGCTGTCTAGAAGGTTTTTCGGTGGGAGTGCTGTTTTCACGACTTTCTGTTCTAGTAATTCGGTTTTTCAGAAGGTTATACCACTTAGAGGCATTTCGTGAGCTTTGAATGAACTCCTTGATATCCCTGAATTCAATGGCTTTTTTAGCAACCTGAATAAACAAGTCTTGGCTTGTTTTTACCTTGAAGTGCTTATGAAGATTGTTGGTTAACTCATTATCGAGTGTAATCTTCATTTGCTTCAACTTACGCTCCAGAATTTCTTTGCCGTCCATGGCAATCTTCCTGTTTTCCTCTTTGAGCGCTTGCTTAATTTTTGATTTCGCCTTGGCCGTTACAACAAAAGTGAGCCAATCTTCCTTCGGCTTTTGTTTGTTGCTGGTAAGTACTTCTACCTGATCTCCGCTTTTTAAATTATGACTGAGTGGATTAAGCTTGCCATTAACTTTTGCACCAATACAGCGCATTCCTACTTCGGTATGAATTTCAAAGGCAAAATCTAGAGAAGTAGCATTTGCCGGAAGCGTTCTTACTTCGCCAGTTGGCGTGAAAACAAAAATCTCCTCGGCAAACAGGTTTAGCTTGAAATCATCAATAAAATCAATGGCATCTGGGTCAGGGCTTTCAAGTAAGTCCCGAATTTGATTAAGCCACGATTCAAAACCACTTTCTACCGGTGCAGATTGCCCAACTCCCTTGTTAGAATCTTTGTATTTCCAGTGCGCGGCCAAACCTTTTTCGGCCACATCATCCATTCTTCTTGTTCTAATTTGTACTTCAACCCACTTTCCGCTATTACTCATTACAGTAGTGTGCAAAGACTCGTACCCGTTTGATTTCGGCTTGCTAACCCAATCTCTAAAACGACCAGGGTTGGGAACGTAATGGTCCGTTACAATGGAGTAGGCCTTCCAGGTATTGGATTTCTCATTATCCATTTCGGAATTAAGAATGATGCGAATTGCGAAAATGTCATACACTTCTTCAAATGGAACGCCTTGCGCTTTCATCTTGCGCGCAATAGAATAAACGGATTTGGTTCGTCCCTTTATTTCGTAGTCAATTCCTGCTTCATTCAAGGAATTGATAATTGGAAAGCTGAATTTATTGATGAACCGGGTTCGTTGCCTAGCTGTATCGCGTAGTTTATTTATAATTAGTTCGTAAAGATCAGGCTCAATGTATTTGAACGATAGGTCTTCTAACTCTGTTTTAATCGCATAAAGCCCTAATCTGTGCGCTAATGGTGCGTAGATAAACATGGTTTCGGAAGCAATCTTTAGCTGCTTATCTCTACGCATAGATTCAAGCGTTCGCATGTTGTGCAGACGGTCAGCCAGCTTAATGAGAATAACGCGGATATCGCTGCTCATGGTTAACAGCATCTTCCGGAAATTCTCTGCCTGTAGGCTTTTATCTTCCTGAATGTCCAATACAGTAGAAAGCTTGGTCAGCCCGTCAATAATATGAGCAACCTTATCGCCAAACATTCGGCTCATGTCCTCAACCGTTAGGTCGGTATCTTCAACCGTATCGTGCAGCAGTGCAGATACAATTGACTTTGCTCCCAAACCAATTTCAGAAGTAACAATTTCAGCAACCGCGATAGGGTGATAGATGTACGGTTCGCCAGATTTTCTTCGCATGTCTTTATGCGCATCCAAAGCCACATCAAACGCCTTTCTAATAAGTTTAAGGTCGCCTTTGGCTTCGTTTCTTTTGGTAGATCGTAGAAGCTTCTTGTAGGCTTTTAGGATATCCTGTTTCTCCTTCTCCGGATCTATTTCTGGCATCTTATCAGACATAGTTTCAAAGGTACTTACTACGCTGAACCTTCCAATGGTTGAAAACGCAAAAAAATGAGAAACGCAAAAGGGAAAAATGATTGTCCACTTTCATGTCTAAAATCTGCAGAACGAGTCATACTGAACTCGTTTCAGCATCTGCAATTATACAGTAATAGACCCTGAAACAAGTTCAGGGTGACGGTATCTGTGAGTAGCTTGGGTAAACAATCACATTCCCAAAACCCAAATAGTGTTAACACATGATGCTTCCATTCAATAATCTCACATGATGTCGGGTTATTATATAGAATCCTAAAAACTAAAAGTCATGAAAAAGCTACTAGTAATACTTGTTACGGTTATTGGTTTTAATGCCATGGCGCAGGATAATCCAAGTCATTTAAACGTACTGGCTGTAAACGGATTGAATGTACGTTCGCAGCCAGAATCAAAATCTCGTGTTGTGACCAAAGTTCCTTATGGAAAGCAGGTTGAGATAATCGAAAAGACGGATAACGAATTACAGCTAGGCTGGGTTAAAGACAATTGGTACAAGATTCGATTTAGAGGACGCGAAGGCTACATTTTTGGTGGCTACTTAAGTAAGCTGAATGCACCAGTTAATTCGGAAAAGCCAAGACTGTTGTCTGATTTACTACCGATGTACTGCAGCAGCGCATTTAAAATGGATAGTGAACCTATTATTTCGAAAGAAGCGAGTAGGAGCAGAGATACACTTTACCACACGCTACTTAGGTTTAACCACGATGCCGAATTGGAATTAGAACGTTCCGGAAACAGAGAAACGGCAACACTTCTGCTACCTAACTCTATTCAGGAAACATACGTTTTGCTAGAGGCATTGCTTAAAGAATCAGGTAACTCGCAGCTGCTAGATGAACTGCGTTTTATTAAAGACAAGGATGGAATGCTTTCTCGCATAAGCCATGCAGATGGTTCTATTTTGATTAAAGCGCTTTCTTCAGAAAGGACAGCGTTGAGGATGACTGACCAAGCGTTGAATAATTAAAATTAAGGGTGACAGACTTATGTTGGTCTCGAATCCGTTAAAAGATACGCTTACCCGTTCGCGGTGCGGAAACCTTTCCGAATTAGTGAGGGTGGCAATTACTGAGAACCTGCTTTAGCGAGCAGGTTCTTTTTTATATCGCTTCACCCAAAAGGTGAACATGATAAAAATGAATATGACGGCAATTGTATTGAAAACATCATGATGATCTACAAAAGCACCTCTATCAAGAATAATCCAAGACAGCGACATGCCTACAATTCGTCCGATGTTTATGAGTTGGATCCCAACAATTCCCAAGGGGATAAACCAAAGTCTATCTAGCCACTTTCCGGGAAACGAAACAATCAGGGATGTTAGAACAAACATCATGTCAATTCCCAAGCAGAAATTCTTGATGAAGATGTTTATAATTGAGTCGTACAAATCGATATAGCGAACGTTGAATACTTCTGCCTGATACCCCAACAAATTGAGAACCCAAACACTACCATGCGTTAATGAAAGCATGGTGTAATGCACAAAATGACCGTAATATGTGCTGATGATGGGAAGTTCCCAGACGACCTTGCTAAACCACAGGAAGTAAACAGCACAGAGAAATCCAAGCTTAGCAAGGAAGAGAATTGTCGGCTTATTTTGCTTCAAAATTTCCATTCGTGACAAAAATAGAACTGTTAATCGAAGAAGAGTTCAGACGCTAACCTATCTGCTACCAATTTTCCTTTTTCTGACAGAAGTAAACTGTCCTCAGAGCATTTGAAATGCGAGGCCTCTACATTAGTAAGGCCCAACTGCAATTGCGACCATGACCCAACTTTGATTGCTTCTATTTTTGCTTTTTCAATTCCCCATTTCGTTCGCAGACCAATCATAATTTGTTCGTTAAGTTGGTTTGTTTCTGTCAGTTCCTCAAGTTCAAAAAACGATTTCCCATCTGAAATACGAGAAGTATAAGCAGCATTGCTGCGAACATTCCATTGTCTCATTTTACCATTGAATGAGTGGGCGGATGGTCCTAGCCCTAAGTAGGGAATACCTCTCCAGTAAGATGAGTTGTGCTTTGAAATAAATCCGTCTTTGGCAAAATTGCTAATCTCGTAATGCTCAAATCCATTGGCTGGAAGAACATTCATGTTCATTTTAAAGAATTCCGAAGACAGCGCATCGTCAG
>JBLIGB010000049.1:0-9626 GCA_047636795.1 Bacteroidia bacterium
TATACCCAGTAGGATTCGACCCAGCTGATGCTATCGGAGTGCCTGCTGCAACTGTAAACGGCTTGCTTGTTCAAGGTGGTGGTGCTCTTTGCGCTTCGCTTGATTTGACTGGTGCTACAATTACAGTAGATATCTGTACAGGTATTAACGAAGCGCTTCTAAGCAATCTTGCTGTATATCCTAACCCATCAAACGGTCAGTTTGTGGTTGAGGTAAATGGTGTTGATGCGGATGCTCAGATTACAGTTATGGATATTGCCGGTCGTCATATTTACACCGAAAGTGTAAATATGAACGGAAACTTCCGTAAAGAGTTGAACATGAATATTGCTTCAGGAACTTACCTACTGCAGATTAATACTGTAGAAGGAAAAGTTACTCGCAAGATTCAGATTAACTAATAAACCCTAACTATTTTGAGAAGAGCCGTACCGTTTGGTGCGGCTCTTTTTTTTATCTCTATTTTTAGAATCAAATAACAAACGACATGAAGAAGATTTTTTTACCCCTTGCGATTGCTGCTTTTACCTTATCAACTACTGATGTAATGGCACAGGACAAAGCCGAAACGGTAACCAAAACCGAAGAGCGCTCAAAAGAAAACATCCAGAAAGAGGCGGATGCTTTGAAAACGAGAATTAAAATGACCATTGAAAAAGTGGAGGCCAATAAAGACAATGAGAAAGTCGATTATAAGGCCGAGCTAGAAAGAATAGATAGCTTAACAGCTAAGTGGGAAAAGCTCACTGGTAAATCTTGGGAGCGCGAAAAGCTGATTGATACGATGTAAAATTAAAAGGGAACTGGATTATCACACTAATGTGGTGTTCGGTGTTTTATAAATAGAAAAATTACAATAATGAGAAGGAAATTATTTGCAGCGCTAACACTTGCATGGATTGTTTCAGTTTCTAGTGTTTTTGCACAAGATGCTGTTGGTACACAACCGGAACAAGTTAAATCCGTAGATCAAAAAGTTAGCGAAAGTCCAGAACAACTTAAGCTGAGAATTGAAGAGTATGAGATTGCAATTGAGCCGTTAAAATCGACTTCTACATCAGAAATTACTGGAGGTTCTAATTATGAAGCAAAAAAGCTATATCTCGATGAAATGATTGCTGAATGGGAAGGGCTTACCAAACAGAAATGGGAAAGTCGCTTTAAGAAATAATAGCTTAATAGTTATGAGTTTAAAAAAGGAGCCAAATGGCTCCTTTTTTTATGCCTCCACATTTGGGCGTTCTACCCAGTCTCCATGTTCCTTTATAAGCTCCTCTAAAGCTTCCAAAGCACCTTCCGAGGCAATGTTCCGTCTTACAACCTCTTGTCCCTTGTACAGCGTTATTTTGCCTTTACCTGTACCAACATAACCATAGTCGGCATCAGCCATTTCTCCAGGGCCATTTACAATGCAACCCATTATGCCAATCTTCACTCCTTTCAGATGATCCGTTCGGTTCCTAATCTTCGCAGTAGTTTCCTGTAAATCGAAAAGCGTTCGTCCACAACTTGGGCAAGAAATATATTCAGTTTTTGATGTTCTTGCGCGTGATGCTTGGAGAATACCAAAAGAGGTGCTATTCAAAACCTTGTTTGGTACGTTAGCACCCGTTATCCAACAACCATCTCCTAGGCCATCAACCAGCAATCCACCAAGGTCAGTAGCAGCGTGGAGCTGAACGCCATTTTCATCCAACTCATATTCGCGTTTGATGATTACTGGAATTTTCAAGGCTGCATCAATCAATAATACCACAGCTCTTCGGAGTTCCGCTAAAGCATTTTCATTATCCGATTTAAGAACTAAAACAATCGTTTTGTCCTTTTTCAAAACAGAGATAAAATCGTCTGTCAGGCCTTCAATTCCAACTTGCACAAAATTCAACACATCAGAACGGGATGATGCATTTGTATATGTGGCTGCATCAAACAGCGGATAATGTCTATCCTTCGTGCTATTCCAAGAATCCGCATTCTGAATAACTCCCAACGTTCCGGGAATATTAAAACCAAGCTGCTTGTCTCCGATGAAAAGGAAATCGCAAGCCAAATCCGTCAAGTTCCATTTATCCAATTGCGTTGAATAGTTATATCCGAAAGCAAACAAATTGGCGGGTAAAATCTCGTCTTTGGATGAAAGGTCTGCTACCACCCTAGGTACATTAACTCCACCGATATTCAGTATATCATCCGTACTCCGCTTATGAAACTGAAACGGATTGATTGGATACGAATCGTATGTTTTTATCTCTTTAATTGACGAACGATTCTCATATCGTGCTACCAATACCTGTGCTACAGGCATTTCAAATTCTGGGTCTTCGGTTAGCGAAACGCGAACCGTATCGCCCAAACCATCCTCCAATAAAGTTCCAATACCAACCGCGGATTTAATACGACCATCCTCGCCCTCGCCAGCTTCCGTTACACCCAAATGAAGTGGATAATCCATTCCACTTTCTATCATGGTGGAAACGAGCAAGCGATAAGCCTGCACCATTACCTGTGTATTACTTGCTTTCATGGAAAGCACAATTTCATGGAAATCGAACTCGCGGCAGATACGTAGGAACTCCATAGCCGACTCGACCATCCCAAGTGGCGTATCGCCATAACGACTTAATATTCTATCAGAAAGCGAACCGTGATTTGTGCCAATGCGCATTGCTGTTCCATACTTTTTGCAGATTTCAATCAGCGGGATAAAACGTTTGCGAATACGTACCAGTTCGGCTGCATACGATTCCTCGGTATAATCAATTGTCTCAAACTTCTTCCTATCGGCATAATTTCCGGGATTCACTCGAACCTTTTCCACTATTGTGGCTGCAACCTCTGCTGCATTTGGCGTAAAGTGAATATCTGCGCAAATAGGTGTATTGTATCCTTTTGCCACAAGTCCTGCCTTAATATTGGCAAGGTTATGGGCTTCTTTCATACTTGGTGCGGTAATCCGAACCAGTTCGCAACCAGCATCAATCATCCGGACACTTTGAGCTACGGTAGCTTCCGTATCCATCGTATCAGTAGTCGTCATGGATTGAACCCGAATTGGATTGTTACCTCCAATACCAACGCTGCCAACCATCACCTCCCGTGTTTTGAAGCGGCTATAGCTGATTAAGCTGTTGCAATATTTAGGATTAGACATTATTGAAATTTAACGTAAAATTACCCAATCCAGCTATGCGTTAAAGCTAACTGCTCAATCCTCTCAAAAACATCAGTCTGTTCCCAATTTTCTTCAATCCCATCCCACGACAGAACCTCTTCCATAATCTTGTCCTGCTCTTTTCCACGAGCCAAGGCTTCGGAATAACGGAGTTCTGAAAAAGTGACCATACTATATAATGGGACCCACTTCTCGGGATGCTTTGCATTTATCGCCTTCTCAATCTGCTTTCGTAATAGGAAAGTTGGGTCTGAAACTGAATCGCGCATTTCAATGAAGTTGCGCAGGGCCAAATCTGCAATAGCATCGGCATCTGGCTTCCGACTCTCCTCAAATTGTTTGAACAGCTCTTCCTTATCGTCCCAAAATTTATCGGCCAGTTGGTCAAATACATAGCAATCTTCAAAGCCAGAAACCATCCCTTGTCCGTAGAACGGTACGATCGCGTGAGAAGCATCGCCAAAAATCAGCGCCTTGTCTTTATGCCGCCACGGAAAACACCTAACGGTAACCAAAGACGAAGTTGGATTTGCAAAAAAATCATCCACTAAAGTTGGCATGTGTGGAACAATATCAGGAAACACTTCATTGAAAAAATCAACTACCTGTTTTTCTGTATTCAGGTTTTCAAATGCCTGTTTTCCTTCAAACGAAAGAAAAAGAGATACTGTAAAGCTGCCATCCAAATTTGGCAATGCAATGACCATGTAACCACCTCTCGGCCATATGTGCAGCGCGTTCTTTTCTAACCTGAAGGCTCCATCTTCTCCGGGCGGAATGGAAAGTTCCTTGTAACCGTGTTCCAAATAAGATTGTGAATAATCGAACTGGTCGGTCATCATTAAATTATGACGCACTTTACTAAATGCACCATCAGTTCCATAAATATGATCAGCTAAAACAGTATGCGATTCGCCAGATACCTCATCCTTAAATGTGGCCTCACCCGCATCTAAATCCATGGCTGTACACCGTTGGCTGAAGTGAATCTTAACACCTGCTTTTTCCGCTTCATTGATGAGTAAAGCGTTTAGCCCACCACGCGGAACAGAATTAATCTGTTGGCCTTCTTTCCCGTACGGCTGAAAGTTGGTGTTCCCTTCCATGTCATGAATCATCCGACCGGGCATGGGAATAACCATTTGCAGCACTTTCTCCTTTAATCCAACACGGTCAAGCGCCTTTAATCCACGATGTGAAATGGCGAGGTTAATAGACCGACCAGCGCTCATCTTAGTATTCCGCATGTCGGGTCTCCGTTCGTAAACTTCAACATTAACACCTCGTTTAGCTAGGTAAACCGCATGAAGCGACCCCACTAATCCGGCTCCTATAATTATCTGTTTTTCCATTGATTCTACTTACGTTGGGTAAGTTAAAAACCAAAAGGTACAAGAAGTGTTCAATCCGTGGCAAATAGCCTAATGAGAAATAATCAGCTTATCAGAAAAGAAATTTCCATTTCTCATTTCTGCTCGGACAAAATACAGACCACGGGGTAAGCCTGAGATGTCAATTTGAGAGGCTGAGCTTGTCTTTTTAACTATTCGGCCAAAGGCATCATGAATAATTACCTCGTTGGTTTCAAGTAGAAACTCGTCTATAAAGTGAATCGTTGTTTGCGCTGGATTCGGGTAGACTATCCTTCGTTGACTTGGAAGATTGTTTTCATGTATGCCAGTCGGCTCTGTCAACGTGACAATCACCGTTTTTGGATTATCAACCACCTGCGGTGGACTAACACCATCACCAATCCGTGGCCAAACTACAACTACGTTATCACCAATGTTAAGGTCGTTATCAGTTGTAAAAATGTGCGAGGCTTGAATAGTATTGGGAGCATTTGGATTTAGAAAGGTATTCGCATTTATACTCGTGTCCACTTCATAGAATTGCCCTCCATACTCCAATTCAATAAAAACATCGCCTTGGTAGAACAACGGACTATTCATCGAGACAATCATGTAGAAAGTCACTTCTTGACCGTTCTGAATCGTATCGGGAATCCCTACAATACTATCAATCTGTAATTGATAAGTCTGTGATTGCGCCTGAAAAGACGCAAGGCAAGCACAGGCCACAAACACAACAGATTTCAGAATACGCTTCATTTCCAACATCATTTATTCAAATGTAATTCGATGATTGTATTAATGGTTTTATAATTTCAATATTTCTTACGCGCTCAAAATGGACACTCTCAATCAAATGGTTCTCGGCCTCAACAAGGAAGAGATTCGTTTTTTCAAGATTTACGCTTCTCGTATTTCGAATAAAGGACCTAGAAAAGACATCGAACTGTTCGATTCTATAAAGAAAGAACGTGAACACTTTGATGAAGATGCCACATGCTCCAAACTTTACCCTGATGGAAACAAGAACCCTTACTACCGATTAAAGAACAGACTCAAATCTGACCTGAGTAAGTGTCTTATGGTTCAGCATTTTGAGGATGAGGATGTTACACAAGCCATCAACCTGTACAATTTGGCTAGGCATTATATGTCGCGGAATTTGTTTCAATTGGCGGAGTATTTTCTTGGAAAATCGGAGAAACGTGCATTGTCTTTAGAGAATCTAGAGCTCCTCGACCTTATATATACTGAATACATCAGACTGTCTCAGGAAATGCTGAGCATCAACCCTGAAACTTACATATTCAAGCGCCAGGAAAATGAAGCGAGGTTGAAGTCGATAAGACAGATAGATGATATTCTGGCCACAGTGAAGTACAAACTGAAGATTACACAGAACTTTTCTCCCGTAGATAATCCAGTTGTAGACATGCTTCAGGAAACGGTTCAGCAACTAACCGATAGCAGAGAGTTAAAAGGAAGTTCTGCTCTGAGATTCAAAATCTATCAAGCAGTAAGTCAGATTCTTTTGCAGCGGCACGATTATCCCAACTTGGAAGATTATTTACGTGTTACGTTTTCAGAATTTGAGTCTGAAAAGCTCTTTTCCAAAGCCAATCATCAGACCAAGCTGCAGATGCTTACCTACATGGTAAATGCGCTTTTCAAGAACAACAAAACCAAAGAATCGCTAGAATGGGCTGAGAAGTTGAAAGCTGGAATGGATGAGTTTGACAAGCTCCATCGCGACCGTTTCTTGTTCTTCTATTACAACTCTTTAGTAATTAACTATTCTAAAGTGGATATGGAGAAAGCGGTTTCCATTCTTGAGGAATTGGAGCACAACGAGAAACTAAAGAACACACCTTTTTATATCGTTTTCGTATATCTGAACTTGGCCATTTTCCATTTTGATATGGGAAATCACCGGGAATCCATAAAGCGGTTGAATCAGCTTTATCATCACAAACGATTTGAAGATACGGCCGAACCGCTCAAGTTCAGGATTGCCATTTTGGAAGTTCTTATAAGACTGGAATTGGGCGACACAGATTTCCTTGAATACCGTATGAAACAGATTAGAAAGGACTTTAAGGAACAGCTCGAAAATCAGGAAAACGTGCGTGAATCCATGCTACTCAACCTTATCTCGGGTATGTTCCTGAAAGGTGTTTCGCTGCGCAGCGAGGAAATGAAAGACCGTATTCTACTGTTTACAAAAACGACATCTCCACGAAGTGAGGATGCCGAGCTGGTAAACTATAATGGGTGGTTAGAGCAGAAGCTTAAAGCTCAAACGTCTCCATAAACTTGGTGGTGTAATTCCCCTTGATAAAATTCGGGTCATCCATCAATTTACGGTGGAAAGGAATGGTGGTTTTGATTCCCTCAATCACGTATTCGTCTAACGCTCTGCGCATTTTGGCAATCGCCTCTTCGCGTGTTTGTGCAATGGTGATGAGCTTGCCGACCATCGAATCGTAATTCGGTGGAATACAGTAGCCAGCATAAATGTGCGAGTCTACACGAATTCCATGACCGCCAGGTGTATGTAACGTTGTAATGCAACCTGGGCTTGGACGGAAATTGTGTTCTGGGTCCTCAGCATTGATACGGCACTCAATGGCATGCATCAGAGGGAAATAGTTCTTGCCCGAAACGGGAATACCGGCAGCTACTTTAATTTGTTCCCAAATGAGGTCGTAATTCACAACTTCCTCGGTGATTGGGTGCTCAACTTGAATCCGTGTATTCATTTCCATGAAATAGAAATCACGATTTTTGTCAACAAGGAACTCTACAGTTCCAGCTCCTTCATAATTCACCGCAGCAGCAGCTTTCAGAGCAGCTGCACCCATTCTATCACGCAATTCATCCGTCATAAACGGGGAAGGCGTTTCTTCCATCAATTTTTGATGGCGTCTTTGAATGGAGCAATCTCTTTCAGAAAGGTGACAGTAATTACCATGCTGATCGCCAACAATTTGAATCTCAATATGTCTTGGGTCCTCAATGAATTTCTCCATGTACATCCCGTCATTCCCGAAAGAAGCAGCTGCTTCTTGTCTGGCAGAATCCCAATGTTCTTCCATTACATCCTCAGACCAGACAACACGCATCCCTTTTCCACCACCTCCAGCGGTAGCTTTTATCATAACGGGATACTTGACTTTCTTAGCTGATTTCTTCGCATCAGCCAAGTCTTTTAACAAGCCTTCTGATCCTGGAATACACGGAACACCAGCCTTAATCATAGTGGCTTTGGCCGAAGCCTTATCGCCCATACCATCAATCATTTCTGGTGAGGCTCCGATGAATTTGATGCCATGCTCTCCACAGATTTTGGAGAAGTTGGCATTTTCAGAAAGGAAACCATATCCTGGATGGATAGCATCAGCATTTGTAATCTCTGCTGCAGCTATAATACTTGGAATATTGAGGTAACTCTGCGCACTAGGCGGAGGCCCAATACACACGGCTTCATCTGCAAAACGAACATGTAGGCTATCCTTATCGGCCGTGGAATAAACAGCCACGGTTTTGATGCCCATTTCCTTGCACGTACGAATGACGCGTAAAGCAATTTCGCCTCTATTGGCTATGAGAATTTTCTTAAACACGAAAAATGAGTTGCGTTAAACTTAATGCGGCTCAATTAAGAACAGCGGTTGATCGTACTCCACAGGAGAAGAATCGTCTGCCAAAACCTTCACGATTTTTCCACTTACCTCAGCTTCAATTTCATTAAAAAGCTTCATAGCCTCAATAATGCAGATAGTATCACCTTTCTTCACCTCATCTCCAACATTCACAAAAGCATCTTTTTCTGGAGATGATGAGCGGTAAAACGTTCCAATCATTGGAGATTTTACTTCCTCATAGTTTCCGTTGTCTTCGGCTGCTTCCGCTTTTGCTGGACTTGACTCCAGAACAGGTTGAGAAGCGGCCACGGGTGCTGCTACAACTGGTTGCACAGCTGCTGGAGCAGCCTGTACAATTTGAACTTCTGGTTGACCACCACGCTTATAAGGTGGCGTTTTGATGTTGATTTTGAATCCTTTCGACTCAATTTCCACTTCACTTATGCCCGATTTGGACACAAATTTTATCAGTTCTTGGATCTCTTTGATATCCATTTTGTTTCCCTTAATTGAGTTTCAAATGTATAAATTTCTGGGCTGTTCCCTCAGTTATTCTGGCGTGTCGTACGCCCATTTTAAGTACAATGCCCCCCAAGTAAAACCACCTCCGAAAGCGCTGATAATCAAGTTATCACCTTTCTTCAGTTTAGATTCCCATTCATGAAGACACAATGGAATTGTTCCGTTGGTGGTATTACCGTACCTCATTATGTTCAGCATCACTTTCTTCTCATCAAGCCCAATTCTTGAAGCGGTTGCATCAATAATTCGCTTATTGGCTTGGTGCGGAACGAGGTAAGCAATGTCGTCTCCAGTCAGATTATTACGTTTCATGACTTCTTCTGAGACATCCGCCATTTTGGTAACGGCAAATTTGAAAACAGCCGCTCCTTCTTGATACACGTAATGTTCTTTTGCGTCAACAGTTTCGTGAGAAGCAGGTCTGTTAGAACCACCAGCTTTCTGATGAAGATGCACAACACCTGAACCATCTGTGTGGAGTTGATGATCAATCAGACCATTACCATCTGTCCTTGGCTCCATCAAAACCGCTCCGGCAGCATCACCAAAAATGATGCACGTGGCACGATCTGTATAATCAATAATCGAGGACATTTTATCTGCACCGATTACAACAACCTTCTTGTAGCGTCCACTTTCAATAAACATAGAAGCGGTGGTAAGTGCGTAGATAAAACCAGAACAAGCAGCGTTCAAATCATAGCTGAAAGCATTGACCATTCCGCATTCATTAGAAATAATGTTTGCTGTTGCGGGAAACTGCATGTCGGGTGTAACCGTTGCGCAGATGACCAAATCAATGTCCTCTGGTTTTGTATTGGTTTTTTCGAGAAGACCTTTTACTGCGGGAGTCGCCATTTTGGAGATTCCCATGTCCTTCCCTTTCAGGATTCTTCGCTCTTTAACACCTGTACGAGATTGAATCCACTCATCGTT
>JBLIGB010000050.1:0-9479 GCA_047636795.1 Bacteroidia bacterium
GTCTCCAATTGGAGATGTTACCACTACAATGCTATGGATTGGTGATAAAGTATCAGCTGTAAAACTGGTAGAATTCCTCTTCCTTCCGTCATTAGTTTGCATGGTTGTACCAACATTTATTGCCTCGTTTCTTCCTGCTTTTAAAGGACAATTAACAACTCCTGTTGGCGATGCCGATGAGAAACCAGCAAGCCTTAGTATGTTGCTTTTAGGATTGGGAATGATTGTGTTTGTGCCCATTTTTAAGACCGTTACACATCTTCCTCCTTACATCGGAATGATGCTCTCCTTAGCCGTAGTTGGAACAGTTGCGGAGCTTAAAAGTCATCGTGCTTTCACCATGTCTGAAGCGGCACATCACCACAGCCCTGTCCATACCGCATTGGCTAAAATTGAAATGCCAAGTATTCTTTTCTTCCTTGGAATTTTAATGGCCGTTGCTGCACTTGAAAGCGTTGGGATGATTTTCGAATTAGGAGAAACAGTGCGAGCAGCTATTTCGGATGACGTGTTTGTGATTCTTATGGGCTTTGGTTCGGCCGTTATAGACAACGTTCCTCTCGTAGCTGCCAGTATGGGAATGTTTCAATTACCAATGGATCACCACATCTGGCACTTTATCGCGTTCTCCGCTGGAACAGGAGGTAGCATGCTCATCATCGGTTCTGCAGCTGGTGTTGTTGCCATGGGTATGGAGCGTATAGATTTTATGTGGTACTTCAAGAAAATTGGTTGGTTGGCACTTATCGGCTTTATTGCAGGCTGCGGAACGTTTATGCTTTTAGTAGAGCTCTTTCACGGAATCTGAGGTAGGTCTATTTCCATTTTAGAAGTTAAAAAGGGCAGCCAATTGGCTGCCCTTTTTAACTTCTAAAAAAGTTGTCAGATTTTTAAAAGTTGAGTTTAAATTACTTCGCTAAATCTGCTCTAACCTGCTTCATAAACTTAGAAGCATAGACAAAATCAACCACCTCTTGGTTATCCGTTCTCAGAATCTCCTCTTTCGAACCTTCCCACCACTTCTCGCCTTCGTAAATGAAATGAATATTCTCCCCAATTTCAATTACAGAGTTCATATCGTGCGTAATTACAATGGTGGTAATGTCATACTCATCCGTAATCTCCTTAATCAGCTGATCAATAACTAGACCCGTTTTAGGGTCAAGACCCGAGTTCGGCTCATCGCAGAAAAGATACTTTGGATTCATAGAAATAGCGCGCGCTATCGCCACTCGCTTTTTCATTCCACCACTTAGTTCAGACGGAAATAATTGTCCCGTATCCGAAAGGTTCACGCGTTCCAGGCAAAACAGAGCACGAGCTCTACGTTCTTTTAAATTCTTGTCGGTAAACATCGAAAGGGGAAACATGATATTGTCCTCGACCGTCAACGAATCGAAAAGAGCACCTCCCTGAAAAAGCATTCCAATATCTTGTCGAACACTCTTTTTCTCATTGAACGACATCCGCGAAAACTCACGTCCATCGTATTCAATCGTTCCAGAATCCACTTCGTGAAGTCCAACCATACATTTGGTAAGAACAGTCTTTCCCGAACCACTTTGTCCGATGATAATATTCACCTGACCCTTATGAAACTGTGCATCAATGTTCTTTAAAACATGATGCTCGCCAAAGCTCTTATTCAGTCCTTTTACTTCAATCATTATTGAAGAAGCATTTGAGTAAGAATCAGATTAAACATGAGAATAATTACAATGCTGTAAACCACAGAAACTGTACTCGCACGCCCAACTTCCAGGGCACCGCCAGAAGTATGATACCCAAAATATGCAGGAACAGTGGTGATTACCGCAGCAAAAACAACTGTTTTAATCAGTGCGTAAAAGATGTAAAATGGTTGAAACCAATATTGAATCCCAAAGATAAAATCGTTACCCGAAACTTCGCCCGTTAATATGCCAGCCATGTAACCCCCAAATATTCCAAGAGCTATGCTAATAATGACGATGAATGGATTACAAATCATAGCCGCAATCATCTTCGGTCCAACTAAATAACCTGTTGAGTTTACCCCCATAATGTCTAGGGCATCAATTTGATCCGTAACACGCATGGTTCCGATTTCGCCAGCAATACTAGACCCAACTTTTCCTGCCAAAATAATACTGATAATAGTAGGCGAAAACTCCAAAATCAGAGAATCCCGAACTCCCAAACCAACAGTGTAAGTAGGAATAAGCGGACTTACTATGTTGTAAGCTAATTGAATGGTGAGAACTGCACCCATAAACATACTTACCATAGCAACGAGACCAATGGAATCGTAACCAATATTCTGAACCTCCTCAAAGATTCGTTGTCTGTAAATGCTCCATTTTTCGGGACGCCTAAATACACGCCCCATCCAGAGTACGTATCGCCCAATGTGAATAAATATGTTCATGTAGTCGCGGCTAAAATTAGCTATTCTCGGTTCACAGAAAAATATCTCGACTGTTTCTATGGTTAAACTTGACTTACCTTTACCAAAGATGAAATGCCAACACATATTTTTAACCCTTTTTGCTGTCCTCATTTTAAACGCGTGCTCTAGTCGTAGAGGCGGAAAAGGCTGCGATTGTCCAACTTTCGGACAAACAGATGAGGCTAAGGATACTGTTCAACAAGTTACAGTATAACACACATTTTTGGTAGCCTGTCCTGAGTTTATCGAAGGGAGTGCCGGTCATACCAGTTTGGTTCAGCGCAGTCGAAACTTAGAGCGTGGCGGTAGGGTCGTCCGGCTGTGTCTTTTCTTTCCCAACCAAGGCTGAGGCTCTCGAATTCAAAGCGATAGAAAAAGAAAAGGATTCCGCTACCATCCTTCACGCGGCTCAATCTGCAAACCCCATTTATCATGCTGAGGTAAGAAGCATGTTATCCCGTACAACAGAGACGTTTCGCGCCTCAGCGAAGTAGTTAGTTGAGTTCGAAATATCCGTTTGTATCTCTGCCCTCCCTGAGTTTTTATTTAAAGAACTAAAATGGTAGGTATTTGTTTCTATTAAAAACAATCAATCATTTCTACTTTTGCGATTCAAATAGGAAAAACATGGCTGCAGATAAATACCAAGGACACGATTATTATTTAGTAGACGATCTTCTTACAGAAGAGCACAAGCTAATTCGCGAAACAGTACGAGCGTGGGTGAAGCAAAACGTTTCTCCTATCATAGAAGAATATGCTCAGAAAGCAGAATTCCCAATTCACCTTCTTAAAGGCTTAGGAGAAATCGGTGCTTTCGGCCCATACATCCCAGCAGAATATGGTGGAGCGGGATTAGACCAGATTTCTTATGGAATTATCATGCAAGAGCTAGAGCGTTGCGATAGTGGATTGCGAAGTACAGCCTCTGTTCAAAGTTCGTTGGTCATGTTCCCAATTTGGAGTTACGCAACTGAAGCGCAAAAGCAAAAGTGGTTGCCAAAACTAGCTACCGGAGAATATCTTGGTTGCTTCGGACTTACCGAACCAGATCATGGTTCTGACCCCAACGGAATGGTTACCAGTTTTAAAGATGCTGGCGACCATGTAATTCTAAACGGAGCTAAAATGTGGATTAGCAATTCGCCATTTGCAGACATTGCTGTTGTTTGGGCCAAAGATGAAGAAGGCACTATTCGCGGTTTGGTTGTTGAGCGCGGAATGGAAGGGTTTACCACGCCAACTACACACGGAAAATGGAGTCTGCGTGCTTCTGCCACGGGCGAATTGGTGTTTGATAATGTGAAAGTTCCAAAGGAGAATATCTTTCCAGATATACGTGGGCTTAAAGGTCCGTTGAGTTGTTTGAATTCCGCTCGGTACGGAATCGCTTGGGGCGCTTTGGGTGCAGCCTTGGATTGTTACGATACAGCGTTGCGTTATTCCAAAGAGCGTATTCAATTTGGAAAGCCAATTGGAGGGTTCCAATTGCAGCAAAAGAAACTTGCGGAGATGATAACCGAAATCACCAAAGCGCAATTACTTGTTTGGAGATTAGGAGTTCTTAAAAATGATCATCGTGCTTCTCCACAGCAAATTTCCATGGCTAAGAGAAACAACGTTGAAATTGCTTTGAGAATCGCTCGCGAATCACGGCAAATGCTGGGTGGAATGGGCATCACGGGAGAATATCCAATCATGCGCCACATGATGAATTTGGAAAGCGTGGTTACCTACGAAGGAACACATGACATTCACTTACTAATCACAGGAATGGACGTAACGGGTTTGAATGCGTTTAGCTGATTTGTTATAAATTGCAAACAAAATTTATTAAACAAATAAAATGACACAAGAAGGAAAACTTACACCAGTGGTTCTGGCCGAAGCAATTCATGAAAACATGAACGCAAAAGGCACGTTGAAAGCACAGTTCAGAACACATTTTCTATCAAAATTCTCCCTAGAGGAATTGGAAGGGATGAAGCAAGGAATTGAGTCCGAAATCAAAGGCAGAAAAATGATTGTCGTAGATGAAAAAATCAAATTTCTCGAAGAAATGGGCTACAAGGTTTCCAAGTGAAGTTCATATATTCTGAGGACAGCATTTGGTAGCAATAGGAGTGTATGGAGAATGAAATTTTATCTGACTTTTATTCTTGGATTGCCTCTTTGTGCTTTTGCCCAATACAAAGGCGTTTCGTACGAACTCAGAAACGAAGTTGGCACGCACACGCTGACATCACTCACGATTTCGCACCGCATTGATAATGAGGAGGGAGCCTCGTATGTGGCCGACAAAACAGGCAAGGACACGCTCTATCAAATAGGTCAATTCCTGAACGGATTTGTTGGACTGAGTAACGATGGCAGAACGGTTGCGCACTTGCAATCTGAAGTGAATTCAACCGGATTGGAGAACATCATTCTTACGTTTTATCGAGATGGTAAGAAGTTCGATTCCGCTAAACTGAAAAAACTTCTGAAATATGAATTGGAGGATGTTGTGAAACGTGATGCACTTCCGAAAAACGGCTGGTTACGAAAGGATAGTCTGCTGCACAAAATGGCAAGCAATGCTTTTTACATCACGGATGACAAGGTTTTCGTTTCAACCGATGGGCCATCACTTCATGTGCTCGATATGAATCAGATGCTTCACATATACACAGGCAATGGAGCCAATCATTTCATGCAGAATTATTATTCCATTCCAAATCTTCCTTTCCGAACCGAATTCACCACCTCAGAATACTTCCCGAAGGAAATTCCTGTAACAGAAAACGGAAGATATTTCGGAGCAATCATCGCGAATGCGACTAAGCTGGCAACAGACATTCCCGGAGAAGCAATCTATCGTGTAGAAGTTGATGTAATGGTTCGCCAAGATGGCACTTCTGAAGTGCGAAAAGCGGATATTTTCTCTATTAAAACCAATATTCTAGATCAGAAGTTGTCAGAGCAATTAAATACGAATTTGTCGACCGTGAGTTTTCAAACTGCAACTATTCCACCTAATCATCCAGCTTGGGTTTTTAGTCAAACCTTCTGGTCGAAGTAATTACTTCGTCCTAATTTTCATGGTTTTTAATCGCGGCAACGCAAGAAAAAGTGGGATTACGGAAACAAGGATAAATCCGCCACAGATTATATAGCTGTAAATGATATTGTTGGATGCCGAAAAGAACGGCATCGCGAAAACCGTGAGAAGCAGCCCTCGACTGGTAATGTTGTAGATGTAGAAGATGCTGTTGGCCCTACCAATGATGTTATTTGGGATATTGTTAAACAGGAACGTAACCCGCGTAATTCGTGTCCCGGAGTTGGCAAATCCGATTAGCACACAAAAGAGGTAAAACCCGATGATGCTATTAGTGAAAGCGATAACCACAAATGAAAGTCCAGCCATCAGCATAAGCAGAATAATCGTTTTGGCGGGAGCTAAATTTCGCGTGAGCTTCATGGTTAGAAAACCGGCAAATAGACTTCCCAAAGCAAAACAGATTTCACTACTTGCATACACATCTGCACCAGCTTCTAGTTGGTTATGCACGAAAATCGGGAGCAAAAACTGGACCTCAACCAGTAGTACAACAAAGGTTGAATAGGAAGCCAGTCCAAAAACGAGTAGTTCTTTGTTGAGTATTAAAAAACGCCAACCCTTTTTAAAACGTTCCGCAATCTTCTCCATGTCTATCGGAAGCGGATTATGGTCTACAAACTTGATAAACGGAATGATGCAAGCCGCCAAAGCGTAAGTGCTCGCATCTAACAGAAAGATTTCCCAAATAGTCCATTGTTCAATTGCAAACGGAAAGGAAATCTGAATTCCTAATAGGTTGATGGCCCCAGCGGTTGTCCCGGATAATAGAATTGCTCCAAAAGCACCTGACAGCACATTGGTGCTCTGCCCCAAAACTTCAATCATAGAATTTATACGACCGTAATCACCCCTTGCCGCCAATTGCTGTGAAAACGCATAAAGGTTTGGATAATGAATATTGAACCCAAAAAAGGTAAAAACGAAGATGGCTGCGACTAACCAGATTGGCGCTTCTTGGTTTATTTCTCCATAGAGTCCGGCACAACCAAGAACTACAAAACCAACGATGGAAGCAATCAGAAAGATGTTTTTACGTGGGTAGCGGTCGATGAGTGTTCCGGCAAACAGACTCCAAAAAATGCTGATGAAGGTCGCGAAGGCCAAGACCTGACCGAACACTACAGATTCATTGACGATTGAAGCGAAATACCAAGGTATAGAAAGCATGGTGATACCCTGAGCAAAGCTCGAAACCACGTGGGACGTGAAGAGAAGGACAAGTGCGCGTTTATTTTCCATCAAAAAGTCGCGCAAAGCTAAATGCGTTTGTCCGATTGCATATCGTTATTTTTCGATCATGGATTTTGGTCCGAAGGAAGCCCTCGAAAAACTTAGAAAATATTGCGCCTATCAAGAGCGGAGTCACAAGGATGTGGCCCAGAAAATGTGGGATTTGGAAGTTCCATCAGAATGGAAGGATGATATTGTTCTTGGGTTGATGAAAGAGAATTTCCTAAACGAAGAGCGGTTTGCGAGAACCTATGCACGCGGCAAGTTTAACATCAAAAAATGGGGAAGAGTAAAAATCACCCAAGGATTGAAAAAACATGATGTGAGCAAAAAATGTATCCAGCTTGCCATGACTGAAATTGATGCTAATGAGTACTTCAACGTGTTAAGCGAAACAATCGAAAAAAAGCGCTCATCGCTCAAGGAGAAAAATCAGTGGAAACGTAAATCTGCTATTTATCGGTTTGCTGCGCAACGTGGATTTGAAAGCAATCTGATAAATGAGGTTTTAGCCGATGATAGTATGTAGTCGGATTGAGGTGTTTTTGAGAAAGGTAAATAATGAACTCGATTCAAAAATCTTCTGGTCGATTTTTATGGTACTTTGATTAAAATTCTGATTCAACAAGGATAAATCAAAAATAGACTTTGATGATATGGAGGAAGCGAGATTAATTCCGTTTTTACGAAATGATTTGGACATACTTTTTGTTGGCTTAAACCCTGCTAAGGGATCGAATGACAACCGTCATTATTTTTCAGTTAATCAAGCATTTTGGAATCAGCTTTTCGAAGCTGAACTTATTACACAACCTGTCAATAAGCAGATTGCGGACGACATTGTTTTCGGTGGCAACAATTTGAACTTTGACAATTGGGAATATGGCATTACAGACCTAGTCACTGAATATGCAGAGAGTGACAGCAGAAAAATAGCTCCAACAAGCGAACACTGCAGGAGACTAATAATAGATGTTGAAAAATTCAAACCTAAGGCTGTGGTTCTACTTCACGGCAAGGTCATTTCTAATCTATGTACATACATTGGCAAGAATATCCCAAAGGCAAATACAGGCCAGATGGGACAACTCATTGAAAATTGCAAAACAGAGTTTTTCAATATTGCATTTCCTCACGGTAATACAATTAGCACTGTCAAAAAAGTAGCTCGATACTTAGAATTGAAAAAAGAGCTTCTAAAACTCGATTAATTGATAAAAATGAAAGCGTCTATTTACTACTTGGTCAAAGCCAAGCTTATTCGAAACATGGTCGATGGTGAAATCGACTTTTTGGAATTTAACGAGACCTTCTCCAGTGAAAACCCCATCGAAGCTAGAGATAAGGCCTTCGAACATTATCAGAACTATATTGATGTTTTACTCGATGGCAAAGGAAAATCATACACATCAGACAGACAGATACGCGAGGATCTTCAGACTTTCATTAACCCTGGAACAGGGGCAAGCAATGAATTAGAAATTGGAGAAATGAAACTTTCATTCTCTGATAGTTATGGGAATGGAATGGGTGTGTTTTTGGTAATACTTCAACCTATGAAGGATGCCATTTGGGAAGATGTGCGTGGCGATGAATTTTTAATTCATGGTATTGGTAATATGGGGCAGTGCACTCCCCAAGGCATGATTGACGGTTTGAGTCATGAATTCTTGTACTATGAGCATTTTAATTACGATACGAAAAACTCACAACAAGATGTATCGTTTTATGAGTATGAGATTGAAACTTCCGAATCGAGTATTATACTCCCAACACCTTTTGATTGGAGTGGGTATGACCGTCCTTATTTAGAGGAGGGAACTAATCCAATCTCGGGTGCAATAACATTTTCAGAATCTGACCAATTCGTACTTAATAATCGGATAACAGGTGGGGAGTCGAATAACGTAGAGTTTAAGCCAAGTCTTCTTTATTATTATGATAAAACAGGGGTGGGTTCTGGTTATAGAATGTATGTAAAACATGTTGCAGCACGAGTCATTTGTTCTTTCCTTAACTCGAATGGGGGAGATTTGATAATCGGAGTACGAGACGATGGCAGCGTCCAAGGGTTGAAAGATGATTTTTCTTTGGCTAGACCCGTAGGGAAGGATCCAAAAGACTATTTTTCTCTTGAATTTGACAAATTAGTTCGAGATTATTTCAAGGGTGTATCGAGCAATATTAACGGACAGTTTATTGAATTAAAGGGTGAATTGGTTTTCGCTATTACGGTTTTTCCAAGCGTAAATCGACCGGTTTTTATTAATGGGAAAAAGGGCAAAGAGTTTTATGTAAGACTTCAAGCATCGAGCGAGCCGTTTTTGGACATTGAGCAGGTTACCGAGTATTGTCTCAACAAGTGGGGTTCTTCCAAGTCGTAAGATTAAATCTCGTCACGTTATAATAAACGCTTCGCGTTCTGGCTTCTTTCTTTTGTCATTACATATTCGCGATTGCTATCAACCAATGATACATTTGCGCATCGGAAAAACCTTCCCAAAACACGAACAACCATGATCACAAGCGATCAACTCAATAATTTAAAAACACGCCTCTCCGACCTTCGTGGCTACCTCGATATTGACCGAAAATTGCGTGAAATTGAAGAAGAAACGCAGACAACCCTTTCTCCTGGATTTTGGGATGACCCTAAAAAGGCTGAAGCGTTGATGAAAAAGACCAACGCTAAAAAGGATTGGACTAAGGCGTTTGCCA
>JBLIGB010000051.1:0-9460 GCA_047636795.1 Bacteroidia bacterium
GGCTGCATTATGATGATGGCAATTCCCCGCTTCCATCAAACACCATATACTGCATTCTGGCTGTTGATAATGGAATATGGGCTGGAACCGATGACGGTCTTGCTTTCTATGATGGTTCTGATTGGACAATTTACACCAGCGAAACATCTGAACTTCCCGACAATGATGTGCGAGATATTCATGAAGATAACTGGGGAAATACGTGGGTTGCTACCAACAAAGGAGTCGTTCGGATTAATGAAAATGGTTGGACAGTTTTTGATGAATCGAACTCCGGTCTGCCACTGAATTTGGTTCGATCTGTAACCACAGATCCTGAAGGGAATCTTTGGGTTGGAACTTGGGGCGGAGGAATTGCCAAAATGATAGGTTCGGAATGGACTACTTATAACACATCAAACTCAGATATTCCTCATAATGGTGTTTTTACAGTTGAGCTAGATTACTCAGGAAGTGTTTGGCTGGGAATGTACAATAGCGGTGTTTCGAAATTCAATGGTCTAAGCTGGGAAACCTTCGACATGGCAAACAGCGAATTGCCTGACAATAACGTGCGAAGCATCACTTTTGATGGCAACGAAACAGTATGGTTTGGAACCGATGATGGCCTTGCTCGCAAAACTGACGCAGGAGTTTGGCAAGTTTATACATATCAAAACATTGGCTACAGTTTTCATAGAGTTTTTGAGGGCGTTCAAGAATCCGAAGGAAAAGTCTTTTTCGGAACGGATGGAGGATTGATTTCCTTTGACCAGACTAATTTCACGGTTACAACTACGCAGAATTCGAACTTAAAATCAAACATCATCCTTTGCATTACTCAAACCCTAAATGGAAACTTGTGGTTGGGAACGGGGAATGATGGGATTTCAATCTTTTCTCCCCAGGGAACGTTGGGTGTAAAAGACATTGTTTCAAACTCAAACCTATTGTCCATCTATCCGAATCCAGCTGGAGATGAAATGAACTTCAACTTAGATCAGTCAATCAACGGAAACCTCGGTATTGAAGTACGAAACGCAATAGGCCAAACTATTGTAACACAAAAAGTAACACATTCTTCGGGCCAGCAGCACCCACTCAACTTAAACCAATTGACACCTGGAGTTTATCACCTAACAGTTCAATCTTCCAAAGCACTGATTACCAAAACGTTCTACAAACTGTAGTTCATTAGACTCAAACCAAGGCCGCTGTGACGAGTTCGCGGCAGCCTTTTCCGTATATTCGCAAATTGGAAAAAGGCTGTAGAATATGACAGAAAAAAACGTAATATCAAGTTCAAAAAAGGGATTAAGTAAAGACCAATTCAAGCAAGAAGTATTGAATGATTTCAGACTTGCTAATGAAAGTCGGCAGGCTAGTTTGATTGGACGAAAAGAGGTGCTTACGGGTAAAGCCAAATTTGGAATATTTGGAGACGGGAAGGAAATTGCACAGATAGCAATGGCCAAGGTTTTCCAGAACGGTGATTTCCGCTCAGGTTATTACCGAGACCAGACCTTCATGATGGCGGCAGGACTCCTAACCGTTCAGGAATTCTTCGCACAGCTTTATGCGCATCCAAGCTTGGAAGCTGACCCGTCATCGGCAGGGCGTTCTATGAACGCACACTTCTCTACGCGTTCCATCAATGAAGATGGTTCTTGGAGAAACCTGATGGAGCAGAAAAACAGCGCATCAGACCTCTCTCCTACTGCCGGTCAGATTCCACGTTTGTTGGGATTGGCTCACGCTTCCAAAGTATATCGAGAAGACAAGGCGCTTCATTCACAAACTCAATTCACGAACAAGGGAAACGAAGTAGCATTTGGAACTATTGGCGATGCCAGTACATCCGAAGGGCATTTTTGGGAAACCATGAATGGCGCAGCTGTAACGCAAGTTCCTTTGGCCATCTCTATTTGGGATGATGGATACGGAATCTCCGTTCCGAAAAAATTCCAAACTGTTAAGGAGAGTATCTCCGAAGCGCTGAAAGGGTTTGAGAAGCAAGAAGGCACAACTGGAATTCGCATTTTCAAAACCAAAGGATGGGATTACGTTCATTTGGTAAAAACATACGAAGAGGCAATTGCTTACTGCCGCGCTGAGCACGTTCCGGTGCTAATACATGTAGAGGAAATGACTCAACCGCAAGGTCATTCTACTTCAGGTTCGCACGAGCGTTACAAGAGTTCGGAACGACTTTCTTGGGAACAAGAATTTGATTGCATACGCAAGCTGCGCGAGTTCATTCTTGATAAAGAAATTGCCACTGTAGAAGAATGCGATACCATTGAATCAGAAGCAAAAAAGAATGCCCAAACGCAGAAAAAAGTAGCTTGGAAAGCGTTTATTTCTGAGATAGAAGCTGAACGTGATGAACTTATTCCAATGCTTCAAACCGCAGGTTTGGATGATTTGGCAAAAGGCTTGAACACAGGCTTTGCTCCAAGTAGAAAAGAAGTAATAGGTACCGCCAGAAAAGCGCTATTAAAACTTGGCGGACGAGAAGATGCGAACACTTCGCAATTGGCTGAGTGGTTGAAAGTACAGCAACAATTGAACGCTGAGCGCTACAACTCATTCGTTACGAGCGAAACGCCAAATTCAGCTTCTAAAGTTAAAATGGTTGCAGCAGAATATGCTGATGATGCAAAGCGAGTTGATGGACGAGAAGTGCTACTCAACAACTTCGACAAGGTTTTTGAAGACCGACCCGAAGCTGTTGCATTTGGTGAAGACCTTGGAGGAATTGGTGGTGTAAACCAAGGATTTGAAGGCTTGCAGAAAAAGCATGGCGAACACCGCATCTTTGATGTCGGAATTCGCGAAGCAAGCATTATGGGACAGGGAATTGGAATGGCACTGCGTGGCCTCCGTCCAATTGCAGAAATCCAATACCTCGATTATTTGCTTTACGGCTTACAACCTTTGAGTGATGATCTTGCTTCACTTCAGTACAGAACAAAAGGCGGTCAGAAATGTCCGTTGATAATCCGAACGCGTGGTCACAGACTAGAAGGAATTTGGCACGCTGGATCTCCCATGGGAATGATTATAAATGCATTACGTGGCATTCATATTTGTGTACCTAGAAACATGACCCAAGCTGCTGGCTTTTACAATACACTTTTAGCATCGGATGATCCAGGATTAGTGATTGAGCCCTTGAACGGCTACCGAATCAAAGAGAAACTACCATCTAACTTGGGAGAGTTCAAAACTCCGTTAGGCGTTACAGAAACCATCTCCGAAGGAACAGACCTTACCATAGTTACGTACGGTTCATGTGTAAACCTTGCTTTAAAAGCGATTAAAGAACTGGACGAAATTGGTATTTCTGCCGAGTTAGTTGATGTACAAACCTTGCTACCATTTGATACGAATCATTCAATTGTAGAATCGCTCAAGAAAACCAATCGTTTATTAGTGATTGATGAAGACGTTCCTGGAGGAGCTTCGGCATACATACTGCAAAAGATTTTAGAAGAACAAAAAGGCTATTTCCATTTGGATAGCGAACCAAAAACGTTGACAGCCCAACCACATAGAACAGCTTATGGAACAGATGGCGATTACTTCAGCAAGCCAAGTATTGAGGATATGGTTGAGGCAGCTTATGCGATTATGAGCGAAGCTAACCCAAAGAAATTCCCGAAAATTTTCGGGTAATGGAAAAACGCGTTACAGAGTCGGATTCCAATTACGACAACTTGGAGAGAATGTCCGTCAGCGAATTGCTGACCAACATTAACCGTGAAGACAAAACGGTTGCTTTTGCGATTGAGAAAGCGTTAAATCAAATTGAAAAACTGATTGACACCGTTGTTTCCAAGATGTCAACTGGTGGTCGACTATTCTATATCGGAGCTGGAACCAGCGGAAGATTAGGAATTGTTGATGCTTCGGAGTGCCCACCTACATACGGTGTTCCTCACGGTTTGGTCATCGGAATAATTGCTGGTGGGGATACCGCTATTAGAAAGGCAGTTGAATTTGCTGAGGACAGCGAAACGGAAGGTTGGAAAGATTTGCAAGAACACAACATCTCAGATAAAGACGTTGTGGTTGGAATTAGCGCATCAGGAACCGCTCCCTATGTAATTGAAGCACTCAAATCATGTCAAGAAAATGGAATTTCAACAGGTTGTATTGCCTGTAACATACACTCGCCAATGGCTGCAGCATCCGACTTCCCTATCGAAATTGTTGTGGGACCAGAATTCGTTACTGGAAGTACAAGAATGAAATCGGGAACAGCCCAAAAGCTGGTTCTCAACATGATTACTACCACAACCATGGTCAAATTGGGTAAGGTACAAGGCAACAAAATGGTTGATATGCAACTTAGCAACAACAAATTGGTAGACCGTGGCGTTCGGATGCTAATGGATGAAACAGGGGCAGAAAGGATTGTTGCAGAGCAATTACTGAATGAGTACGGAAGTGTTCGGAAAGCAGCAGACAATTATCGAGCAAATTCCTAACAAATGCATGCCATTGAGCCATACTATCGTTGGCGCGATTTCTACATAGCATCTGACGACATGCGCTCGCCTTTTTACGGCCGAGAATACAGTGAATTTGAATTCACAGAGCACATCTACGATTTTGCGTTGCATCCTCAGTGGGACAGCATCGATTCTCCTACTCTCTTCTTAAAAGTTCTTTTTTCTGATTACGACCGCGGTTACACTATAATTGAAATGATTGGAGAATGGAATGACTTGTTGTCCAACGACATCATGACATTGAAGCGCGACATTATAGAATTAATGGTTGATGAAGGCATTACCAAGTTCGTACTTATCGGAGAAAACGTCCTCAACTTCCATTATTCTGATGAGGAATATTATTCTGAATGGTTTGATGACATTGAAGAAGGCTGGATAATCGGAATCAACTTCAAAGACCATGTGATTGAAGAAATGCAACAGGTGCAAATTGATTATTACATCAATCTTGGCGGACGTTTTCAAGATCTTAACTGGCGCACATTTAGTCCAGCTCAACTTTTCGACCACGTAGACGCACTAGTTATGAAACGTCTGCAGGCTTAATACTTGCCACGGCCGTTTTACCAAGTTATCTTCGCGGCCAACACCAACAGCTGCTATGCGCGAAAACGAAACGGAACAGAATATTGTCTTTGGAATCCACCCTGTAATTGAGGCAATCGAGTCAGGTAAAGAAATTGAGAAAATTTTCCTAAAGAAAGGAACCACAAACCCAGCCATTGCAGACATCAAGCGAACGCTAAAAGGAAAACGAATTCCGTTTCAGGAAGTGCCTCAAGAAAAGCTTTTCCGATTAACACGAAAGAATCACCAAGGCGTAATTGCCCTGCTCTCCCCAATTGAATATCAGAATTTTGAAGAAGTTGTGAGACGCGTAATTGAAGAAGGAAGAACACCTCTTATTCTTGTTTTAGACCGTGTTTCGGATGTAGGAAACTTTGGTGCAATTTGCCGTTCTGCTGAATGTGCGGGAGTGGATGCGATTTTGATTCCTGTGAAAGGAAGCGCACAAATCAATTCTTACGCAGTGAAGAGTTCGGCAGGTGCCATTTTCAATATTCCTATTTGCAGAACAGGTCATATTCTTTCTGAAGTACGTCAATTGAAAGAAAGTGGTTTAAAAATCGTAGCCTGTTCCGAAAAAGGTGAAGAAGGGATTTATGATAAAGATTTGTCTGGGCCGATGGCGGTGATCATGGGTTCTGAGGAAGATGGAATTGGAGAAGGTCTAATGGAAATAGCTGATATCCATCTTAACATTCCAATGACTGGATCAACTGGATCTCTTAATGTTTCCGTTGCAACGGGAATTATTCTATTTGAAAGGCTCAGACAATCCAATAATGGATAAGACCGAAAAGGTCATAATTGGATTCATACTCCTTATCGGAGCAATTCTTCGCATTTACAATTTCTGGGATTTCTCGCTTTCCAATGATGAACTGAGCGCACTAGCTCGTTTGAATTTCGATTCATTTTCAGATTTGATTATGAATGGCGTTAGAATTGATGGGCATCCTGCCGCTGCACAGGTTATTCTTTGGTATCTGACCAAATGGTTTGGTAATGGCGTTTTCGTAGTAAGACTTCCTTTCGTTTTGGCAGGAATTCTCTCCGTCTATTTCATGTTTAGGTTAGCTAAAGAATGGATAGGCACTACCGCTGGCTTGCTTTCTGTTGTCACATTTGCCACTCTATCCTTTCCTATTCTGTACAGCAGAATAGCCAGACCGTATGCACTAGGAATGTTATTTGCCTTGATGGCAGCGACTTTCTGGATTAGAATTGTAAAGAATAATCAAAAGTCAACCGATTTCGTTTGGCTTGCAATCAGCTTGGCTTTGTGTGCGTATTCGCATTATTTCGCAGGATTGACGGCTGCTATTCTTGCTCTCACAGGAACGTTTCTGATAAGAGGAAAGAACCTGAAATTTTATCTATTTACCTTAACAGCAGCATTTCTACTCTATTTACCATACATCCCAATCTTCCTTCATCAACTGAGTTTAGGTGGTGTTGGACAATGGCTGGGACCGCCTGAAAATGATTGGCTTTGGAATCATATTGAGTACGTTTTCAACGAGTCGCTTTTCGTTCTAGTCGCAGTGGTTGTCTGTGGAATAGCTGGGTTTATCGTTTTCAAATCGAGGAAGACATTCGTTAGAAACATTCTACCGCTTCTTTTATTCCTTACTCCATTTCTTGTTGGTTTTTTCTATTCGAGGCATATCAATCCTGTACTGCAGAATAGCACACTCTTATTCTCTTTTCCATTCCTGTTGATATTTGTTTTTTCTGGTTGGGATGATGGAAAAAAGAACTTTAGCTATGCCGCTACTGGCCTCCTACTTACCATCACAATCTTTAGCACCGTGGTTGAAAAACGCTTTTATCAAACCAATCAATTCGGTGTTTTTAAGGAATTAGCTGAACATATAGTGGAATGGAATGCTGAAGTCGAAAAAGACGCTCTTCTGATAGGTGATTTCAATTTTCCATTTTACATCGACTACTATACCGAAAAGCTCGAAATGAGCAAACTTGCGTTGTATCGAACAACGGATGAAACTGGCTTGATCGAGTTGAAATCAATGGTTGACACGTCTTCCAAAGAGTTTCTAATCTATACTTGGTCAACCGTAAATCAATCACCTGAGGTAGAAGCGATAATTCAGGAAAAATTTCCGATTGAAGTGAGACGAGCAACTTACTTCAATTCTGAAGCGGTAATATTTCAAAAAGGTGTAAAAGTCGAACCAAACTATAGATTCAACTTTGAAAAATCTGATGTTTGGAATTTCAATGCGGATGCCATTCAAACAGACTCTCTTGGAATTAGAAGCATCCTTCTCTCTCCTGAAAATCCGTACGGGTCTACATTTCAAATCCTGCTTTCTGCATTTATAAAAGACAGTACATCTGAAGTGACTGTAAGAGTTGAATGTGGTAAAACCAATTCACTGAATTCTATTCAAATGGTTTTCGATCAAGGAAATGAGAATGGGAGTTATGCGTGGGAATCGGATTCTTTCAAACTCCAGTTCAAAAAAGGAGGACCAAATTGGGGCATTTTCAGCTACAAATTGAAGGATGCGCAATCAGGTTCGGATGTTCTTAAAATCTATCCTTGGTTAACAGAAGACGAGGAAATAATTATTTCCTCTATGGAAATACTGACGCGTTAAACACGTATTCCAATAAGCAGAACATCGTCAAGCTGAGGAAGATCTCCCATCCATTCCTCAAACCGACTACCTACTTGCTTCACCTGCTTCCTCGGACTTAATTGGTGAATATCCATCAACATTGACCTGAATTGATCGTATTTGAATTTCTTTCCTTGAGTACCACCAAATTGATCAGGGTAACCATCGGAAAATATGTAAACCATATCCCCTTCAATTAAATCAAATGTGTGGTTTGTGAATAACCTTAATTGGTCATCAATAGAAAGACCAATAGGGAATTTATCCCCTTTAGTCTCCATCAATTGACCATCACGAATAATGTATATCGGATTGTATGCACCTGCATACTGTATCGTCTTGTTCTTATAATCGATGGTGACAAGCGCGATATCCATCCCATCCTTTATTCCAACTTCATTTATGTCTGCCTGAAGCGTCAACGTACTACTTACTCCACGATTCAAACTATCTAAAACGAGTGCCGGTGTGGTTAATCCCTCTTCCCGGACGGCTGAATTAAGCGCGTTGTTGCCAATAATAGACATGAATGCACCAGGAACACCATGTCCCGTGCAATCAACCGCTGCTACAAGAATTTTGTCATCATATTCCTGAAGCCAGTAAAAATCTCCACTAACAATATCTCGCGGACAATGAAAAACAAAAGAACCTGGTAAAACCTTTTTAAACCGTTCTTCCGAAGGCAGAATGGCGTTTTGTATCAACCTGGCGTAATGAATACTGCTGACAAGGTCTTCGTTCTTCTCATTCAATTCTGATAACGCTCTGCCTATTTTGTTATTTGCCTGATTAAGCTCTACAGAACTTAATTCGATGGCTCTTTGCAACAAAGTTAAATTCTGCTCATAATGATCATAAGCGTCACCTATAATTGCCAAAAGGCCCTCCATCTCTTTCGGGATAGGGGCGCCTCTCAGGCACTTTCGTATCTGCCTATTAAGAAGTTTGTTATCGTACACGTTTATACCTCAGCAAATGTGGTTATGGTCATTGTCTGGTTGTGCAGTTCACATCTTGAAGCATCTGCCACAGGAGATATCTCCCCGTACGAATAGAATCCAGTTATTGTTGTTCCGTCTCCAAGCACTTCCATAACAGCCTCAACTTCCTCATCAATTCGCTGGCCGAGAATAAGTTTTCTGCCTACGCAGCTAATCAAAATAGCCAATTTATCACTAGAGTCGCCTCCTTTTTGAATGCTATGTTTTGCTGCAAGATTAGCCCCTTCAATCAGCTTATCAAATTTAGCCTTCATCAATCGAACATAGCAACCTTCTGGAATATCACCAGCAAAAGTCATACTATTCTTCTCTTCGTCAACAGCTAGAACCGTTCTTACAATTGTGTCTGAATGCTCATCAAACTTTAAACCTAACGGGAACAGCAAAGCTGAACCAGGAAGCTCTTTCGCTTTCTCTCCCAAGTACATTTTGTAAAGGTCTAAAGCAGATTCTCCATCCAATTCGTAGAGCACATTGCCTTCAGACCGCGTTACTAAACGCTCAGCTCCAAAATTATCCCAGCCTCCAACGGATCCGTATCCTACTTGTAAACTATCTCCATAGAAGCCAATGGCTATAATCAAACTTTCTTGTGGCTGACCATTTAAACCAACCAAGGTCTTTTCAAAATTAGCAGCATCACCAGCCAATCCACCAGTACAAGGAATATCTTTATCGAGAGATGAGTTAATCCCTTTTACAATCTCACTTCCGTTTACATGTAAACCATCAGACAAGAGAAACACAT
>JBLIGB010000052.1:0-9412 GCA_047636795.1 Bacteroidia bacterium
ATGTAGATTCTGAGTCGTCCATTACAGATTTTGCGATTGGAGAAATGGGCTTGGCTATTGCCACGCAGTCAGATGGTCTTTTCTTGTTTAAAGATGGAATTGTAAACGCGATTGAATCTGATAATGGACTTCGAAGTTCATCGGCTAGATCAGTAGCTTTTCTTGGGTCAGACCTTTTTCTTGGAGGTACAAATGGGCTCCATAAATTATCAACAACAGGAGATTTCTTAAAGGTTATCGAATTCGACAGCGGAGATGGATTTCTAGGTTCTGCGTGTAAGCGAGGCGTAATGCTAGCCGAAGAAAATACACTTTGGATTGGAACAAGTAAAGGAATTGTACGCTACGTTCCGTCTGATGAGTTATCGAGCCTAGAAAAGCCACAGTTGCTGCTCACTAATCTACAGCTGTTCTTTAAGGAGATGGATTGGTTATCCTCGAATTACGAGGTTGCTGCTAACGGACTACCTCAAGATCTGAAACTCAATCACACACAGAACTCGTTGCAATTCTACTTCCGTGGAATTCATCATCGACATCCGAAAGGAGTTAAATATAGGTGGATTTTGGAAGGCTATGAAACCACTTGGAACCCAGCTAGTAATTCAGAGTATGTAAGCTACCCAAATTTGCCATCAGGTGATTTCACATTTAGGTTGGTTGCATGCAATGATTCAGATGTGTGCTCCGAACCTGTGGAGTTCAAGTTTGTAATTACGCCTCCTATTTGGAAAACTATTGGATTTTATGTGGTGTGGGCAATTGTGTTGCTTATCATCACGTATGCGTACATCAAAATACGTGAGCGAAGATTACTTGAAGAAAAACGAATTCTGGAGGAAACGGTGACCGAGCGGACTCAAGAGTTGCGCGAGCAGAAAGAAATTGTTGAAGGCCAGAATAAACATATTATGGAAGGCATTGACTATGCCAAGAACATCCAAATGGCAGTACTTCCTTCTGAGGAAGACATGAAAGAAGCGTTTGATGAACACTTTGTTTTATATCGTCCGAAAGATACGGTTGGAGGCGATTTTTACTGGGTGTTTTCAGAAGGCGATATTTCATGGGCAGCCGCTGTGGATTGCACGGGGCATGGAGTGGCTGGTGCTTTCATGAGTATGATTGGAACAGACCTTTTGAATCAGATTATTATTGAAAAGAAGATTGATAACCCAGCCGAGGTTCTTGCTGAGATGGATAAGGGAATTAAGCTAGCATTTGCGCAAAGCGCGAAGGAATTTGAAAGCGACCAGGGAATGGATATGGTTCTTATTCGTATTGATCGTAAGCAAAAAGTAATGGATTTTGCCGGTGCTCAGCGTCCATTATTTATCATGCAGGATGGCGAGTTGATTCAAATTGAGGGAAACAAACTCTCTATTAGTTGTGCAGAACAACGCAGAAATGAAGCGTTTGAAAACCACAGGCACCGAATTAAGGGGAACACGATTGCGTATCTCTTTTCAGACGGAATTGTGGATCAGTTCGGAGGCCCGAAGGGTAAGAAATTCATGGTTCGCAGAGTGCGCGAATTCTTGGATGAAACGAAGCAGCTTCCCATTGCAGAACAGTCGGTACAACTCACCAAAATGTTTGATGATTGGAAGGGAGAAGAGGAAGAACAAATTGATGATGTGATGCTTTTGGGAATTCGACTTTAACTTTAGGAGCAACTGATATCCATGCGCAGAACACTTTCACCCTTCATATTCGTCCTTTTATTCTTGTTTGCATTTGGTGCAAACGCGCAGCAAGCACAAGTTGATAGCTTGACCAGGCTTCTGAAAACCACGTTAAAAGAGAGAAGTCCTGCACGCGTTGACGCGCTAGTTGAAACCAGCGAACTATTGTTGCGAATCAACCCAAACCAATCGTTGGATTTGAGTAAAGAAGCCCTGAGGCTGAGCGTTTTAATCGGATATAATGCGCGCATCAGTCACATTTACAATAATACGGGTACAGCCAATCGGCTAAAAGGCGATTATAGAAAAGCACTGAGTTTTCACAACCGAGCTTTGGAAAATGACCAAAAAAAGGGTGCGCGGAAAGACGAGGCCCTTTCGCTTAACAACATTGGAAACGTATTTCTCAAACAAGGACAATACAGTAAAGCGGTTTCCAATTACGATCAGTCGTTAACCATTCGTCAAGACATTAATGATCAGGATGGCGTAGCAAGTTCATTAAACAATCTTGGTCTAGTTTATAAGAATCAAGGCGATCTTGACCGTGCGTTGGCTTATTATCAAAATGCCTTTAAGTTATTTCAGCAAATAGGGGATAAAATTGGTATGGCAAATGCGTTGAATAACATGGGTATTGTGCATCGCGGAAATGGAAATCAAGAACGTGCATTAGAAAATTTCCTGACTGCTTTATCAGTTTTCCAAGACCTTGGAAACAAGGTAGGGGAGTCAAATACGCTCAACAATATTGGCAATGTCTATTACCAGCAAGAAAAGTTTGATCAGGCCTTGGAGTTCTATCAGAATTCGTTGGCTCTAAGCGATGAGCTGGGTGACAAGAACTCAATGGCAGGTAAGTATTCCAACATTGGTGGGGTTTACCTTGTAATAGGTGATAAAGAAAAGGCGCTTTCCAATACGGAAAAGGCGCTTGCATTGCAGAAGAGTATTGGTGACGACAAAGGACAAATAAGTACGCTGAATAACCTTGGTGCATACTTCAAGGAATTGGGTGATTTGGATAAGAGTCTAGCATACTTTTTAGATGCTGAAAAGGTTCAGAAACGAATTGGAGACCACAGTTACAGTACAATTACGCTTACCTCGATAGGCGAGATTTACACAGATAAAAAGCAGCCAAATGTCGGTCTGGGTTATTTAACACGAGCCTTGCGTGAATCCAATAGATATGGCAGTACGGAGGATCAGATTAGTGTCTTCGAGAAGCTTTCTCAAACATATGCTGATGCCGGTGAATTCGAGCGTTCGTACGATTTTCAGCAGTTGGCAAAATCAGTTCGTGATAGTTTGGAGCGGGTGGTTAGTTCACGTGAGTTGGCAGAAATGCAGGTAAAGTTTGAAACCGAACAAAAGCAACGTGAAATTGAACTGCTGGGAAAAGAAAAAGAAGTTCAAGACCTTAAATTGACCAAGCAAACCGCTGTGCGTAATATGATTATTGCATTTGCAATTCTTTCGGTTTTGCTGTTAGTTCTGATTTATGGCCGCTATAGAACCAAGAAAAAGGCCAACGAGGAGTTAGGGCGCAAGAATGAAGAGATTGAGCAACAGAGGAAAACCGTAGAAGAGAGGAACTTCGAGATTACTTCAAGCATTCAGTATGCTAAGCGAATTCAAGACGCAATTATGCCCTCTATGGGTGAAATTCGGGCGGCTTTGCCAGAAAGTTTTGTTTTCTATCGTCCAAAAGCAATTGTAAGTGGCGATTTTTATTGGTTTTCAAAACAAGGAAACACAAGTTTTATTGCGGCCGTGGATTGTACTGGTCATGGCGTACCAGGTGCGTTTATGAGCATGATTGGAAACGACCACCTCAATCAGATTGTGAATGTGGAAAGACGAACGAAGCCAGACGAAATTTTAAATCGCTTACATCGGGAAATTCAAGGAACATTGAAACAGAAGCATGGCGAAACAGACAACCATGATGGAATGGACATTGCTTTGTGCGTCATTAACCACGATGAGGACAAGCTGTATTTTTCGTCAGCAAATCGCTATTTATATCTAATCAGAAACGGAGAATTATCCGAAACTAAGGGCGATCATTTTAACATTGGTGGCATTATGCACGAAGATGTGAGAAACTATGAATTGCACGAATTCGACCTTCTAAAAGGAGATACGTTTTACTTCTTTTCAGATGGTGTTTCCGATCAGTTTGGTGGAGAAAAGTCGAAGAAATTCGGATATAAACGATTGAAAAGTCTACTGATCGGAATCCATCAAAAACCCATGGACAACCAAAAAGTTGAGTTTGAAAAAACCTTAACTGATTGGATGGGTGACAACGATCAAATCGATGATTTCCTATTAATCGGCATTCGTGTTTGATGATTCTAAAGACATCATTTTACGCTCTACGTATCCCATAAAATTCGTGTAGGCCTCAGATGTTATATCCCACTCAAAGCGTTGGGAAAGCAGTTCGAGATAATGCTTCATTTCCTTCGTGTTGACGGCATTGTTCAGTTTCAAAACCGCATCTCCAAAATCAGAAGCGTTTCCTTTAAACAGGGTTCGAATAATCCCAAACTTTTCGTTCAGAGGAATTCCCGAACGGAGATCCGCAAGCGGCTCCTTATTGAACTGACCCGCTAATATCTTCTTGTCAGAAGCTTTAGTGTCTTGTTCATCTTTACCTATCAGCAGTTCTTTCTCGGCCTTTGGCTTTTCTTCCGCTTTTGGCATTTCTACAACCACTTTCTTTATGGTTTGGGTAACAGGATTTTTGACTTTCTCAAATACCGGCTCTTCCACTTTTTGGGCTACTGGTTCAGGTTCTTTTTCCTCTTTAGCTGATTTTTCCTCTACCAACTCAACAGGTTTAGAAACGCTCTGTTCTTTTGTAATAGTTACTGGTTTCGATGTTTTTGTAGCAGTTTTAACCGGTGTGTTTTTAACAACATCGTAGAAGGCTATAACCTCGGAGAGCAAAGCATCTTTCGCCAATTCTGAAGGGTTATTTTCCAGTTCTTCTTCGCGTTCATCTAGTTTGTTCAACTGATCCTTTAATTTGCTCATTATTCAGAGATTTTTTCGATTTAGGATTTAACGCTTTTCTTAGTTTTGTATTGCATCAGGGCACTTTCAAAAGTAATCATCAAAAGACCCTGACCAATAGAATGTTCTTAGAGAATTCAAGGAATAAATCAACAAAAAAGGGCTGGATAGAAGTAATCTGCGGTTCGATGTTTTCGGGTAAAACCGAAGAGCTAATTCGTAGACTAAAACGTGCGCAATTTGCAAAGCAAAAAGTCGAAATATTTAAACCTGCGGTTGATACTCGATATGATGAAACAGAGGTAGTGTCGCATGATTCAAATGCGATTCAATCAACACCAGTTCCTAATTCAAGCAATATTCTCATACTGGCGGATGATGTGCAGGTAGTGGGAATTGATGAAGCCCAATTTTTCGATATGGGCCTGGTAGATGTATGTAACCAACTTGCAAATAGTGGCGTCCGCGTGATTATCGCTGGGTTGGATATGGATTATCTCGGCAAACCCTTTGGACCTGTTCCAGACTTGTTGGCAACTGCCGAATATGTTACTAAAGTTCACGCTATTTGTATGAGTTGTGGCGAGTTGGCAAATCATTCTCATCGCTTTCTTCAGGAAGATGGCTTAGTGGTTTTAGGCGAAAAGGAAAACTACGAACCGCTATGCCGAAGCTGTTATAAACAGGCTTCAAGTATGAAGGGTGGGAATTCAAAGACAGCCGAAAACTGATGGGAGAACTGGAGACGCTACGAGGCATTGCTTCTGTTCTCGAAGTTCCTTGTCCATACGAATTTCAAGACGTTTTTATTCGAGAGCTGGCCATTGATAGCCGCAAGGTGGTTTTACCTGCTCAGTCGTTGTTTTTTGCCATTTCGGGCGACCGGCATGACGGACATAACTTCATTGAACCACTCTATGAAAAAGGGGTTCGTGCATTTGTGGTAAATATGGAATTTGCAGTTTCACAAAAGCTGGATGATGCCTTCTTTATCCGGGTTGCAAACCCGCTTGCTGCATTGCAAGCTGTGGCTGCGGCTAAACGTGCGCAGTTCAATTATCCACTTATCGGAATTACCGGAAGTAACGGAAAGACCATTATTAAAGAGTGGTTGTATCAGCTACTTAGTTCCAATTACAATATTGTGCGAAGTCCAAAGAGTTATAACTCCCAGGTTGGAGTTCCTCTTTCGGTTTGGAGGATGAAATCTGAGAACAATTTGGGCGTAATGGAGGCAGGTATTTCCATGCCCGGAGAGATGGTAAAACTGGAAGGTATTATTCGTCCTACCATTGGCATCTTCACTAATTTGGGCCAGGCTCACGATGAGAATTTTTTTGATGGCAATCAGAAGGCGAGAGAGAAACTCGATCTTTTTCAGAATGTGGATACACTCATTTATTGCAAGGACTACCTCATAATTCAAGAAGAGTTAAATCAATACCCGTTTACATCAAAGCCTCATTTTTTTTCGTGGAGCAGACGAACCGCAGCCGATTTGCAAATTGGCAGGATAGAAAAGCGAGACGGACAGACCGAAATTCAAGGCATTTATCAGCATAATTTTCTGCGTATAACGATTCCGTTTACGGATGAAGCCTCAATAGAAAACGCCATTCATTGCTGGGCAACACTGCTGTATTTCGGGTTAGATAATGATGACATTATTAAGCGAATGGAGCAGTTGGTGCCTGTTGCTATGCGGTTAGAATTAAAGGAAGGAATCAATAATTGTTCGATAATAAACGATTCATACAACTCCGATTTACAATCCATCGCAATTGCGTTAGATTTCCTATCGCAGCAGCATCAGCATCCAAAGCGCACGCTCATTCTATCAGATATTCTTCAAACTGGACGTTCGGACGAGGAACTTTATGCAGAAGTGGCGCAGTTGGTAAAAGAGAAGAAGGTTAATCGGTTTATTGGTATTGGAGATCACATTTCTGGGCAGCCAGAACTGTTTAACGAAAACAGTGAGTTTTTTGATTCAACAGAAGCATTTCTAGAAGTCTATGATCACGATAAGTTTTACAACGAAACCATTTTACTGAAAGGAGCAAGAAGCTTTGGTTTCGAGGCTATCAGCCAAATTGTGCAGCATAAAACACATCAGACAGTATTAGAAATTGACCTTGGGGCGATGGTGCACAACCTCAATTTCATACGCTCGATGATAAAGCCTGAAACCAAGTTGATGGCAATGGTAAAGGCATTCGGTTACGGTAACGGAAGTTTTGAGATTGCGAATGTGTTGCAATTCCATCATGTAGATTATTTGGCTGTTGCTTATGCCGATGAGGGCATTGAGCTACGCAAGGCAGGAATTTCGTTGCCAATTATGGTTATCAGTCCCGAAGAACAGAGTTTTGACGTGATGATTCAGTATGGATTGGAACCCGAAATTTTTAGTGTTCGTTCACTACAATTGCTGGAGAATGCCATTAAGCGAAAAGGTGAGCTGGCTTCTCCGCTGAATATTCATATCAAGTTGAACACGGGTATGAATCGTCTCGGTTTTTCTGAACGTGACATCAACGGAATGGTAGTTCGAATCCAGAACAATTCTCAGCTTCGATTGGCATCTGTTTTTTCACATCTTGCTGCAAGCGAAAACCAAGAAGAAGACACATTCAGTCGGGAGCAGATTACTCTTTTCGAGAAGATGAGTGATGCGATTATTTCGCACTTCGATTATCCTGTTTTACGGCACATCTGTAATTCTTTTGGGATTATTCGGTTCCCAGATGCCCAATACGAAATGGTGCGCTTAGGCATTGGTTTATATGGTATGGCGCCTGAAAGTCCCATTAAAGGAATGTTGCGCAACGTAAGTACACTTCGAACCACCATTTCGCAAATTCACCAACTTAAATTTGGTGATACGATTGGATATGGTCGAACCGAAAAAGTAAAATCCGAAATGCACTCTGCCACGCTTCCAATCGGTTATGCCGATGGACTCAGTCGGAAGAACGGACAGCGTCAAGGCAGCGTATTAATAAATGGACATCGCGCTCCAATTGTTGGCAATGTGTGCATGGATATGTGTATGGTTGATGTAACCGGAATTCCGTGTAAAGAAGGTGATGAGGTGGTAGTTTTCGGTGAAGAATACTCTATTGAAGAGTTTGCCAAGAACTCAGAAACCATTCCTTATGAAGTACTTACCAACATTTCTGCACGAGTGAAGCGGGTTTACTTTCAGGAGTAATCAGTCGTCTTTCTGCTTCAGAATGTATTTGGTAATAAAGAACTCCACGTAAGAAGGGATTTCCTTCTTCTTATAGAATTTAGTGAAGTTGTCTTGCGAGATGATGAACTGGTCGGTCTTATTAAGATCAACATCTTCAAATACAGTGGTGTCGGCTAAAATGGCGTTGTAATAGTCCATTGCCTTTTTTGTTTCCTTAAAACCCTGCACGAACAAAAGCTTCTTGTCAGCTCCAAATTGAAGGTCTTTTATAGTCAGCGTCTCAATAGAAAAGAGGGTGCTGTTAAAGTTGGAAATACGACTTTTTAGCCCAACTACGTCAGACAAATCGGAGGCAACTAAAGCATAATAATGCATTGACTCAAAATCAAAAATGTATTCATCGTTTTGCTCTTCTTCCTTTGGTTTTCCCTCAACAACTTCGTCTGGTACCGTTTCGCCCATCAACCCTTTTACGTAAAGAAGCAGTTCTTCAGCACGTTCTTTCTCAGGCGCAGCAGTGTATTTGGCAATGTAGCTTTCGAGGGCCTGTCTATAAATAATCAGCTTTTCGGTAGCACCAACTGCCATCACTTTTAAAAGGGCAAATTTGGAGAGAATATCGCCTTCTTGGAACTTGGTAAGAGCGCTGTCGGCAGCTTCAATCACACGCTCGTATTCTCCCTTGTTGTAATTACGGAATGCCATGTAATACATATCATCCAATCGGCTTCGCAACTGCTCCAGTTTCTCCAAATACTTTGGGTCCTTGATAATCTTGGCGTATTCACTATCAGGATACTCGCGGAGGATGCGATTGGCATAATCTTGCGCTTTCCGTTCATCGCCCGTTGCCTTATATAATCGGTAAAGCTGATAGAACGTTTCCAAATTCCAAACACCATCGGGATAGCGTTGTAGCAATTCTTCAAAGGCTTGTATGGCTCGTTCTTCTTCCGAAAGCTGCTCCTTGTAAATTGATCCTAAATCGTAAAACGCATTCTGAATTTTGACGTGTGCGCTGTCCTTCTCAACATCGGTTCTAGGAATCCCTTTTTTATAGAAACTCGGGTCAAGTAATTCCGAAGTAGAGGCTGGAGCCGTTTCGTCTTCGGCATCTACAAACTCAGTAATGTTGTTTAATCGTTTAGATTTACGCCTCCAGTTGTCTTCGCGTTTTCGATCACCCCACTTCTGACGGAAGTTGTTTGAGCCGAAGCTAAGAGCAGATGTATTGTAGAAATACCAAGTAGAACCCGTTGGCTGGAGGCCTTGATTCTGATTTTGATTGATTTGTTGCAATTGCTGCTGGGCAGTTGGCTGATTAGCCTCTTCAAATTTCCGCTGTTCCTCACCAGATTGAATCTCGTCAACCAATTTTTGAATCATTGCGTCCAACTCCAAGTCAGATAAATCTCCCAAGACCAAAAGACTGTCTTGCAATTTAATAATTCGCAAATTTTTGACCAACTGGGCCAAGCTCAATTGTCTGCCAGACACATGAGAA
>JBLIGB010000053.1:0-9401 GCA_047636795.1 Bacteroidia bacterium
CGGCAAGAAAGTTTCTTCTACAAGCTTCTTAGCTGCTTTGGGGTCTCCCATGGCAAAGAAGCCTTGAAGCTCCTCGATATACTTCTCGTTTTCGTGGGTAAACGATTTTAATTGTTGGGCGCTTGTAATCTGAGCAAACACGAAGATGAATGCTACTAATAGAAAGAAAAATTGCTTCATGTTATTCTTTGTTGAACCGAGCCGAGACCCAATTGTCTTTTGTGAGATTTCCGTTAAAGTTAAAGCCAGAACGTGTTGCCACATCCTTTATGCGGTCTAAGTCTTCAACATAAAATCCACTTACAAAAAGCTGTCCATTTTGACAAAGAGCGTCAGCATATTTAGGAATATCCTCAAGCAATACATTACGATTAATATTGGCCAAAACCGTGTTGAATTTCTTGGCTCCGAGAAGGCTTGCATCGCCTTGAAGAATCTCAATATCACTTATTCCATTGAGCTCGCAATTATCTGGTGCGTTCTCGAATGCCCATTCATCAATGTCGATTGCGGTTACGTCCTCAACTCCAAGTTTTCTTGCCAAAATTGCTAAAACAGCAGTGCCTGAACCCATATCCAAAAGTGGGCCTTCAACCTTTGTCGTCATCAAGTTTTCTACCATCATAGAAGTAGTTGCATGATGTCCAGTTCCGAAACTCATCTTTGGCATGATGATTACTTCTTCTTTAAAACCATCCTTATGTTCGTGAAAAGGGGCTCGAATTCGGCATAAATCTTTGATTTCTACTGAGTCGAAATTCTTCTCCCATTCTTCATTCCAATTCTTCTCTTCTGCTACAGAACTTGTGTGTGTAATCTCAAAATCAGCTTCGCGAAGTTTATTGAAAACTGCCTCAACTTTATTCATGTCGAGTTCCGATTCTTCTAGGTAAGCCTCTACTCCATCTTCGGTTTCAAGGAATCCCTCAAAATCGATATCGGATAAATCAGAAATGAGAATCTCACGTCCTGGTTCTATCGGACGAATTGTAATTGCAAGCACCGCGTGAGCCATATTAAAAAGAGTCTATAATTGCTAAAAAATCGGTTGCAGAGAGCGATGCTCCACCTATTAATCCACCATCAATGTCTTTTTGAGAAAACAACTCGTTGGCATTGTTGGGCTTTACACTTCCGCCATAAAGTATGGATACACGTTCAGCATCATCTCCCATTACTTGGGCCAATTTCTGACGAATAAAAGCATGCATTTCTTGTGCTTGTTCTGGACTTGCCGTTTTACCGGTTCCAATGGCCCAAACAGGCTCATAGGCAACCACTAAGTTGAGTAGTTCCTCATTCTTAAATCCCTGAAGCGCACTTTGAATTTGCGTCTCAACTACTTCGAAATGCTTGCCTGACTCTCGCTCCTCAAGCAGTTCTCCACAGCAGTAAATAGGCTTAACCTTATTCTCGAATAACCGTTGAATTTTCTGGTTGATGAGCTTGTCATCTTCCTTAAAATACTGTCGCCTTTCAGAATGTCCAACAATACAATACTCGCAATCGTAAGATGCTAAAGATTCGGCTGAAACCTCTCCCGTAAAAGCGCCATTTTTTTCTTGATGGCAGTTTTGGGCTGAAAGAGAAATGACGTTGTCATCGTTTATCCAGTCACGTGTTTCAAACAAAAATGGAAATGGTGGAGCAAGCACCACCTTAACGTTAGAAACCGTTCTGGAATTCAACCCTTGGTAAATTTCATCAACTAGTGCCAGACCCGTTTCTCGAGTCATGTTCATTTTCCAATTTCCAGCTACAATATTTTTTCTCATTCAATAGAAATAAAAACACTTTAAAGTCACAGATGCTCAGATTAATACAGATTGTTTCACAGAAACAAATTAATCCAAGAAATCTGTGAAAATCTGTGAATCCGTGGCTAATTCATGTTAATCACGATACGCTTACGCGAGGGTCAAATATACCGTAGAGCACATCAACCAACATGTTGATTACAACGAATATCACGGCCACCAAAATGATGCATCCCATTACAACGGGTAGGTCGTAGGTATTGAGTGCATTGAGCATAATCAAACCAAGTCCTTTCCAACCGAAAACGATTTCTACAAATACGGCTCCTGCTAATAGTGACGCCAACCAACCTGAAATGGCCGTAATAACCGGGTTGAGTGCATTTCGCAAAGCGTGTTTCATCACAACGGTTCTAAAAGACAATCCTTTAGCAGTGGCTGTTCTAACGTAATCCATCGAAAGCACTTCAAGCATTGAATTCCTAGTCAGTTGCATGAATACCGCAAGTGGCCGAACTCCGAGTGTAATTGCTGGAAGAAGAAGATTCTTGAGAACCAATCGTTTGCCTTCAAACTCGTCAATTTCATACAAACTTCCCGTCACTTCCAATCCGGTGAAATCTCCAAGCAAATAGGCAAAAACCCACATCATTAGAATGGCGGCTACAAATGAGGGCAAACTCATTCCGAAAATGGAGAATACCATAAGCAACTTATCTGGCCATTGGCCTTTGTATAACGCTCCAAATATTCCGAAGAGAATGCCAAGAACTGTTGCGATTAGAATAGCTGTTACGGCCAACACAGCTGTTCCTGGCAATGCTTCGGACACAATTGCTACAACGGTTTGTTGAGACTGATAAGAACGTCTCAAATAAGGTGCTTTCAAGACAATATTTGAATTTTCAACCTGCGAAAGAACGAGTGAGTTTTCATGCTCCTCAAGTTCAAAAAAGTAAGGGCTATTCTCATCTACATGATTATAAAAAGATAGCGGAGAAAGGTCATTCAGGTACACGAAATACTGTGTATCAAGAGGCAAATCGAGTCCTAAATCTTTGCGAATCATTTCCACCTCAGACTGGTCGGCACGTTGACCTAACATCAATCTGGCAGGATCGCCAGGAAGGGCTGTAAAAAGCAGAAACACCACGGTCACGATACCAAACAGTACCGAAATACTGTAGAGTATCTTTTTTGTGATGTAGGGAATCACCTAGTCCTTACTCAGGTAATCAAGCTCCAAAACCTGAAGCTCTGGAATATCATTATAATGCCACTTTCCGTAAACGTTTCCGTCCTTAATCAGCATAAGACCAGGATTAGAACGAATGATGGTTTTAAGGACAATCTGATCACAATACAGATAATTGAACGGAGAACCGTTTGCAATTACAAACTGCTGAGCTTGATCTGGTAATGAGGCCGTTAAACCAGTAAATCGATAGCCTTTTTCCATTAAAGCAGAAGCTAAATCATTAATGCGCTGCTGCGGTTGTAATACGGATATATTCAAATCGTAAGCCACAAGAAGGAATGTGAAGTTCTCGCTTTGCAAGAAGTCTTCTGTAAGGTCTTCACCCTCGGCAGTCATCACAGAGAAATCCATGATTTTGGGTTCTATTCCTTTCTCAATTACTTCGGTTCTAGAGTCAACATATTCGTACTTATCCTGGTAATTCTCCGGGAATTTCTCGAACTCCTTTTCATTTCCGGTTTCCTTGTCTTTAAGTATGTAGAAATACTTCAATTTGTCTGGAATACCTTCCATCTGTTCCGCGATACTTTTTCCTGGGGCATAAGCTCGGAAATCCTTCACTGGCAGATAACTGTAGGTGTAAAAGGAGAAGAAACTCATAGCAACAGTTGCCAGCACAGTAGCAATGAATGGTGCTTTTATGTGATTAACCAATCGCACCGCAAAGAACGCAACAAACGTGATTGCTGTAAACCAAAACGGGAAAAACCATTCTAAATCATATGATAGTTTGAGCATAATTAAGGAACCAACACCTGCAAGAACGAAATCGTTTATGCCTGTTTCTGTAATACTGATTTGCTTCTGACGAACAAAAATGATTAAGATGAAAACGGAAAGAATCACATCCTTATAAAAACTTTCCCAAGCGGTAAGTGGAATCGCATCTCCGAAACATCCACAGGTTTTCACAATTCCGAAGTAGGCCGAAGCAAACGTGAGTACCGTAAAAAACGCTATCAGTATTAGTAAGAGAGTGGCGGTCAACCTAGTCTTAAACCGAACTAGAATAGCAACGCCCAGAATCACTTCCAAAATCACAATAAAAATTGCCTGTGGCAAAGCATATTCGTGACAGAAATGAAAGAATGGTTCTAGAAAACCAATGTATTCGCCAAGCTTGGCAAACTCGTCAAAATACTCTTCCAGTTTGTAGCTGAATCCGAGGGGGTCGTTTGCTTTTACGATACCCGAAAAGATGAAAAGCACCCCTACAAAATACCGTGCTATATCAGTTATCAATTTCATTTTTGGTGGGTTTAGAAAACAAATTTAAACTTCGACCGAAACTGACAACGTTAATCAGTTGTCTTTGTCTCGCCAAGTTTAATTAACGCAAAAATCGAGTAATTGATCATATCGTATAGATTAGCATCAATTCCTTCGGAAAGTTCGCTCTGTCCTTGGTTGTCTTCCATCTCTTTTATGCGAAGAATTTTAACAAGAATTAAATCTGTAAGCGACTTTACGCGCATATCTCGCCACGCTTCTCCGTAATCATGGTTCTTGCGTTCCATCAAAGATTTAGCTTCTGCGGCATACTTGTCGTACCAATCAGTTGCACGGTCAAGATTCAAATCGGGTTCATCGGCATGGCCGTTTTCCAACTGAATAATTTCCATGATGGAATAGTTCACCAAGCCAATGTATTCTGGGTAGATCCCCTCTCCTACTTTACTAATGCCCTTCTCTTCGAGACTGCGAATTCTGTTCGCCTTTATAAACAGCTGATCAGTAATAGAAGCCGGACGAAAAATGCGCCACGAAGCACCGTAATCCTGCATCTTTCCTACAAAGATGGCGCGGCACTCGGCCATCGCTTTATCATATTGTTTGTTGGTATCTTCCATCGGTTTGAACCATTAACTTCGGCTCTATGATGAAAGGCAAAAATAACTTTTTAGTAACGCATAAAAGACATTCGTCATGTCGATTGAGGCACAAGCCGAGACATCTATCACCAGAGATTTCTCCACTCCGTAAACTCCGGTCGAAATGACGGGGATTTTGCAGAAGAATAAAACACTCAATTGTAGAGGAAGATTGGTGGTGATTGACCGACCATTGGTGATGGGCATCCTGAACCTCACGCCAGACAGTTTTTTTGATGGCGGTAAATACAATTCAGTTAATAGTGCCCTGCAACACGCAGAGTCTATGCTGAATGATGGAGCTGACATCTTCGACCTTGGCGCTTATTCCAGTCGACCAGGAGCTGAAGATATTTCTCAAGAAGAAGAATTAAGTCGATTGATTCCTTCGCTGGAAGCGATTTTCAACCATTTTCCTGAAGCCCTGATTTCTGTTGATACGTTTCGTTCTGGCGTTGCCGAAAAAGCATTGGAAGTTGGTACACATATCATCAACGATATTTCTGGCGGAAACCTAGATTACAATTTACCTGAAGTTGCCGCTAAGTTCAATGCACCTTACATCTGCATGCACATGAAAGGCACTCCTCAAACCATGCAGAAGAACTTAGAGCATAAACCAATTAGGCACGATGTACTTTCCTTTTTTACACATCGCGTTCCTGAATTAATCCAGAAAGGAGTGAAAGATGTAATCATTGACCCTGGTTTTGGATTTGGAAAAACTCTGGAACAGAACTACGAGATGGTTGCTGCGCTTTCCGATTTCGCGATTCTAGGCAAGCCGATTCTGGTTGGGGTTTCACGAAAAAGCATGATTCGGTTGAAATACGGAGAATCTACCGAGCAAACATTAAAAGGAACAATTGAAGTAAACCGAGAACTCTTGAAAAACGGAGCCGATATTTTGAGGGTTCATGATGTAAAAGAGGCTGTTGAATTAATCAAATGAAAGATTATCAATCCATCAAGCGAGATACTTGGAACAAGCGGTTTTCAGCCACAATCACCTTTTTTCTCTTCTCATTTTTAGTCTTTTCATCTTTTGCTCAGAATGTTGTTACCGGCCACGCCCACAACGATTACCTGAACAAACCCGCGCTTTTTGAAGCACTGGATGCTCGGTTCATTTCAGTGGAAGCAGATGTGCATTTTATGAAAGGTGATTTGTATGTGGCACATGTTCGTCCACTTTGGAGAAACAAGAAGCGCTATCTAGAAAGCCTTTATCTCAAACCACTTTTCGAGCACATCAATAAAAACAACGGAAAAGTTTACCCAGATTATGACGGACCGTTTTACCTAATGATTGACTTTAAAGGTGGAAGCGTTGAGATGTATGATAGCCTTATCGTTTTGCTCTATAAATACAAATCAATGTTGACCGTGATAGAAGATAGCGTGCTAAAATCTGGAGCTGTCACGGTTTTTCTATCTGGCTCAAAACCAACAGAAGCTGTTCTAAAATCGGAACCAAAATTGGCTTTTCTGGATGGTAGACCTAGCGATTTAGGAAAGCAGATTGATTCTAGAATAATGCCTGTAATCAGCGACCATTACAAGAATCATCTTTCTTGGAATGGAAAAGGAAAAATGTCGGAGCAACAAGAACTCAAACTGAAAGAGTTGATTTCAAAGGTTAACGCGGAAGACAAAAAACTGCGCCTTTGGGCTTCTCCTGATAATCCAAATGCATGGGAAACATTCAAAGCTCTAGGCGTTGACTTTATCAATACAGATACGCCTAAGAAGTTTGCTGCGTTTATGAATAATCAGGAATAACGAGCAGGCTTCATCACCCTTTTCTAATTAGACTAATTTTGGGCATTACCCTAACAATTTGGGAAATCGATTCTGATGCTGCTTGATTCATTCCTTTTGTTTCTGACTTTTCGCTGGCTCGATGCCTTGGACATCCTCATTGTGGCCTTGCTGCTGTACCAGTTATACAACATTGTAAGAGGAACTGCAGCCATAAATATTTTTATTGGAATCCTCTCGCTTTACCTGCTTTGGATGCTGGTTCGTGCATTAAATATGCAATTACTCGACTCCATTCTCGGACAATTTATTGGTGTAGGTGTTCTAGCCCTTATTATCGTTTTTCAGCAGGAAGTAAGACGTTTTCTACTGCTTATTGGCACAACTGGAATTATGAATGGAAGACGTTCTCCGTTACGTTGGTTCAATTTTGGAAAAGGTCTCCAAAATAGCGAGTCACTGAATATTAGCGCCATCGTTTCAGCCTGTTTAAGTATGGCTCAGACTAGCACAGGCGCCATCATTGTTATTAGTAGAGAGAACAGTTTGCAGTTTTATGTGAACACGGGCGATGAAATTGACGCTGCTGTTTCAAACAAGATTCTAGAATCCATCTTCTACAAAAACAGTCCATTGCATGATGGAGCAGTAATCATTACTGGAAACAGGATAAAAGCTGCCCGATGTGTCTTACCTGTAACGGACGATGATAATTTCCCTGAACACTTGGGAATGCGCCACAGAGCAGCGGTTGGACTCTCAGAAAGTTCGGATGCTGTTGTAATTGTTGTTTCCGAACAGTCTGGTGGTATATCCGTAACGCACGAAGGCGAGTTGGAGTACGATATTTCCCCAAAAAAACTTCGAGATATTTTGGAGAAGACGTTTGGAAATTAGAGAATCGCCTGTGTCGCTTCAGTTTTGACAGGTTCTGCCTCGTATCAAACACATCAACGATTTTCAGCTCGTCATTTTTGATTCGATAAATTACTTTGTAGTGCCCTCGAATAGTTGAGCGATATTCCTTTCCCTCAGCGCTTAAACCCTCTTCCAAAATTCCTGAAAACGGATTTTCACCTGGTTGTTTTGTTGAGGCAAACACTACTTTTCGAATGTTTTCCGCCATTTGAAAACTCACATTCTCCAAGTAGTATTCGTAAATATCTTGAAGTTCGCGTAGTGCGGAGCATGTCCAAATGACGTTCACTTTCCCCAGTTTTCTGATGCTCTTTCGGCCTCTTCCTGAGTAAGTGTATTCCCATTCTCAATGTCTTTTTCTGACCGCGAAATACGATAACGAACCGTAGCCTCTGAAACCGATGAATAGGGCGAAACTTCAGCATCTTCGAGCAATCGATTTATCCGTGAAAAAACAGCCTCATCCTCAACTTGTAGCAGCCTACTTATCAGTTCTAATTTTCGAGAATTTATGTCTTGATTTGCCATATCAACGCTTTTCCCAAAGATAGTTAACTGAACCTTATCGCCTTCAACGGCTGAATTCTTGACACCACCATAGACGGCAGCAATAACATTAGGAAGCAGAAGAAAAGTGTTCCTGCGTTAAGTATCAAAATGTGAGTCAGTTGAAGATTTATTGGCACAACTTTCACGTAGTAACTCGCTTCATCAAGTGTAATTATTCCGAAGTGCTGCTGAATGGTGCACAGCGAAATTCCGATGAGGTTTCCCCAAAAGAGACCAACGCCAGTTAAATACAACGCCTGATAAATGAAGATGCTTTGAATCTTGCCATCGTTCATCCCTAACGATTTCAGCGTTCCAATCATATAAACACGCTCAATAATCATAATAAGCAAGGCAGAAATCATATTGAACCCTGCCACAACCAGCATTAGAATAATAATGACCCGAACGTTCATGTCCTGAAGATCCAACCAATCGAACATCTGTGGTTGAAGCTCTTTTATTGTTGCAGAAAACAGTTCTGTTCCGATGGAGTGATAAACAATGTCGTCCAATTCATCTAACTGGCTAAAATCATCCACGAAAACCTCAAATCCTGCTACTTGATTTTCATCCCAACCGTTGAGGCGTTGAATGTGCGTGAGGTCGGTGATTACATAGCGTTCGTCATATTCAGCCAAACCTGTTTTATAGATTCCTGTCACATCAAAAATTCGTGCGCGCTGCCTCTCACCCTGAATGAAAAACACTTCCATTCTATCGCCAACAGACAGCTTCAATTTCTTCGAGATAATCGCGGAAATCAAAATATTCTTGCTTCGCGATGAATCTGTTGTGCTGAAAACAACTCCTTTAACGAGATGCTTTTTAAAGAAACTCCAGTCGAAATCACCTCCAACGCCTTTAACGACAACACCTTCAATTTCCTCATCCGTTTTGATGATTCCAGCCTTGGTAGCGAACACCTGAATGTGGCGAATGCCGTCAATTTCCGTCAGACTTGGATAAAACGCCTGTTCCTTAGAAACTGGTTGCGGCTCAATGGCATTAAGATTGGAGTATTCGGTTATCACGATATCCGAACCGAAATTTACAATCTTGTCCGTTATCTCCTTTTGGAAGCCTGTTACAATAGCCATGGAAATAATCATAACCGCCAAGCCCAAAGTAATGCCTGCAATTGCAATTCGCACAATGGGGCGTGTGCCCGAAATAGTATTACTTTCGGTCTTTCCGCCAGCACGGATGAGACGTTTTGCAATAAAAAATGATGTGTTCAATTGCTTAGTTTGGAGTGGCTAACTTACGATAGCGATTCTCTAAAAA
>JBLIGB010000054.1:0-9395 GCA_047636795.1 Bacteroidia bacterium
GATTGCGTGTTGCGGCAGCAGTAGGTGTGACTCCAGACATGATTGATCGCGTTACTGCTTTAGAAGCAGTTGGAGTAGATGCCATTATTATAGATACGGCTCACGGTCATTCAAAAGGTGTTATTACGTCTTTGAAAGCAGCGAAAGAAGCTTTCCCGAATCTGCAAGTAGTTGTGGGAAATATTGCCACAGCAGAAGCCGCTTTAATGCTTGTTAAGCACGGAGCAGATGCCGTTAAGGTTGGAATCGGCCCAGGTTCTATCTGTACTACGCGAATTATTGCTGGTGTTGGAGTTCCACAGCTTACCGCTGTGATGGATGTAGCTCAGGCTCTTAGAGGCACTGGTGTTCCTGTAATTGCTGATGGTGGCGTGAAATTTACTGGAGACATTGTAAAAGCAATAGTTGCAGGTGCAGATGTGGTAATGGCAGGAAGTATGTTTGCTGGGACTGAAGAATCTCCCGGAAGAACCATTATTTTGGAAGGAAGAAAGTTCAAAACCTACCGTGGAATGGGTTCTATCGAGGCGATGCAACAAGGCTCGAAAGACCGTTACTTCCAAGATGCAGAGGATGACATTAAGAAGCTCGTTCCCGAAGGAATTGTAGGTCGTGTTCCGTATAAAGGAACACTTACCGAAGTAATGTATCAGGTTATAGGTGGGTTACGCGCAGGAATGGGATACTGCGGTGCAGGAACTATTACAGACCTACAAAAAGCCAAGTTTATCAGGATATCGCCAGCTGGTTTCAGAGAGAGCCATCCGCATAGTGTTACCATCACAAGCGAAGCACCGAATTACAGTCCTTCATAGAGCTGTTTTGGTGCGCTCATTTTTCTATTTTTGCGCTCCGTAATAAACAATCTTATATAGACTATGAAGAACACAATCTTAAAAACAGCTCTGCTTTTTAGTGTATTACTATTGAGCTCCAATCTTTTTGCTCAGGAAAAAGACCCTGTTCTGCTAACCGTTGATGGGCAAAGCATTTCGCTATCAGAATTTGAAGCAGTTTACAAGAAAAATAACCGAGACGAGGTTGTAGATCAGAAAGACCTTGAAGAATATCTAGATCTTTACATCAACTTTAGATTAAAAGTTCGCGAAGCTGAATCGCTCGGTTTAGACACCTTGAGAAAATTCATTGAGGAGTTAAAAGGCTACCAAAAACAATTAGCCAAGCCTTACCTAACGGATAAGTCTGTAACTGAAAAGCTGATTAAAGAAGCCTACGACCGCTCATTAAAAGACGTTCGCGCCAGCCACATTCTATTGAAAGTTGGACCGGATGCTTTGCCAAAAGACACGTTGGAGGTTTACAATACGATTATGGCATTGAAAAAGCGTGCAGCTAAGGAAGACTTTGGTGTACTTGCCGGAAAAAACTCTGAAGACCCATCAGCAAAAGATAACGGTGGCGATCTTGGATGGTTCTCTGTTCTAAGAATGGTTTACCCCTTTGAAAATGCAGCATTCAACACACCCGTTGGCGAAATCAGCACTCCCGTTAGAACGCGATTTGGCTACCATATTATCAAGGTTCAAGACAAACGAGATGCGCAAGGAGAGATTCGTGCAGCTCATATTATGATTAAAACTGGAAAAGAGTCTACTGAAGAGAGTGTTGCCAAAGCAAAAGAGAAAATCAATGAGGTGAATGAGCTTTTGACGAAAGGACAGAGCTTTGAAGACCTCGCCAAAAAGTATTCTGAAGACAAAGGTTCTGCTGTGAAAGGTGGCGAACTTCCGAAGTTTGGTGCTGGCAGAATGGTTCCTGCTTTTGAAGCTGCCGCTTACGCTTTGAAAAATGACGGAGATGTTTCAGAACCAACTCTTACGGATTACGGATGGCACATCATCAAACGATTAGAGCGTTACACAATTCCAGAGTTTGAAGATTCTAAGAGCGAGTTAAGTGCGAAGGTTGCTAAAGACAGTCGTTCGCAAATGAGCAAGCTTTCTGTATTGAACCGAGTGAAGAAAGACTACGGTTTCAAGGAAAACAAAAAAGTATTGGGAGCCGTTGAAAACGTCCTTGATTCTACTTTAGTTGAGGGGAAATGGAACGCTGATGCCGCCAACGGATTGGAAGAAACGCTTTTCAGTCTTGGCAAGAAAAATTACACTCAAACTGATTTTGCAGCATATATCGCTTCTCACCAGGCAAGAAGAAGACCAGATGCATTAGTTGCAATTATGAACGGACTGTATTCTCAGTATGTTGACGAAAGTCTTCTTGCATATGAAGAAGAAAAACTCTCCAACAAATACCCAGAATATAAAGCGCTACTTAGAGAATACCGCGATGGAATCTTGCTTTTTGACCTTACAGATGACAAAGTTTGGTCTAAAGCCGTTAAGGATACTGCTGGTTTGAAATCGTTCCACGCGAAGAACGGAGACAAGTTTATGTGGGAGAAAAGAATGGATGCCGAAATCTACTATTGCCAAAAAGATTCTATTGTTGAGTCATTGAAAAATGCTATCGAAAAGAAAGCAAAAAAAGGTAAGACTACTTCTGAAGAACTTTTAAAAGAATTCAATGCCGACTCTAAGTTAAACCTACGCGTTGAGAAAGACCTTTATGAAGCGAACGATGAGGAGATTTTGAAAGACGTTAAGTGGGAAAAAGGCGTTTATGGCCCAATCAAAAATGGTGAGAATCAAGCTTTGATTCTTGTAAAAGATATTCTTGAGCCTACCGCAAAAACGTTGAAAGAAGCACGCGGTTTGGTTACTGCGGATTATCAGAACTTCCTAGAAAAGGAATGGATTGCGGAGTTGCGTGGAAAGTATGAGTTCGAAGCAAATAGTGATTTGTTAAAACAGATTAAATAAGCCATTCTTGCATAGTACAACTGCATTGAAACTTCTCGCCCTGCTACTTTTTGTAGTAGGGTGTGATGTTTTTAAGAAGCAGGTAACTCGTACCGTAATTGCTAAAATAAAGGGGCATGAACTTTATTTAGACGAGTTCGTTTCCGCACTTCCTAAGGGAACCAGTTCTGAAGATAGTACAAGCTTTGCAAACAGCTTTATAAAAACCTGGGCCACGGAAATGCTGCTGATGGATAAGGCAGAACTAAACCTTCCGAAAGAAGCAAAGAATGTCAGCGCGCAATTGGAGGAATACCGTAGATCTTTGGTGATTTACAAGTATCAAAAGCAGTTAGTTAGTCAGCGATTAGACACAACATTTTCCACTTCGCAGATTGAAGACTATTACAACAATAACAAGAAGAATTTCGAGTTACGGAACAACATTGCCAGAGCAATTTTTGTTAAGTTGGATAGAGATTCGAAAGATTTGGAGAAAGTGAAGAAGTTGTGTCGTTCAGAAAAAGAAGAAGATAGATTAGAATTGGAAGAGTTTTGTGTACAACACGCCATGGCGTTTCATCTAAACGACAAACAATGGATTCCGTTGGAAGAGCTAGTTAATCAAGCCCCTAAAACTGGGTACCTTAATGTCAATTATTTTTCATCCTACCATTTTGCCCACGTCCAGGATTCCGCGGCACATTATCTAATTGATGTGAAAGAAGTAAAATATAAAAACAGCGTTTCTCCATTAGAGTTTGAAAAAGAGAACATCAGAAACATACTTTTGAATCAGCGTAAGTTGGAGCTAATCCAAAAGCTGGAGAAAGATATATTTGAAGAAGCGGTTTCGAAAAACCAATTCGAAATCCTGAACGATTAACATGAGAAAATCACTTTTTACCCTTGTCCTAACTGCACTAACCACTTTAGGATTTGCTCAGGAAAAAGGGCAGCCAGTGGATAAAGTAATAGCCGTTGTAGGTGGTAGCATTACGCTACAATCTGAATTGGAAACACAGTATTTACAAATGCTTTCATCTGGATATGAACCCAATGACGATAGCCGCTGTATTCTTTTTGAAGAATTGCTTTACGGCAACCTTCTACTCCACCGCGCAAAGGTTGACAGCGTTGAAGTAAGCGATGGCGAAGTGGAATCAGAACTTACACGAAGGCTGGAATATTTTATTGGTCAGCTAGGTTCTAAAGAGAAATTGGAAGAGTATTACGAAAAGTCACTTCTAGAAATAAAGGATGAATTCCGTGAGTTGATTAAAGAGCAATTACTATCTCAGAGAATGCAGGAAAGCATAACTGGCGATACAAAAGTTACTCCAGCAGAAACACGTATCTATTTCAACAAGATTCCTAAGGATAGTCTTCCGTTCATCAATACCGAAATCGAACTGGGACGAATTATGAAGCGCCCGGAGGTTACAGAAGCTCAAAAGGCTTCAGCAAGAGCAAAATCCGATGAGCTGCGCCAGCGAATTCGGGATGGAGAAAGTTTTCGCGCACTGGCAATTTTGTATTCTGAGGACCCTGGTTCATCAAAGAATGGTGGAGACCTTGGTTTCTTTGAACGTGGCCAGATGGTTCCTGAGTTTGATGCCATCGCCTTCAGGTTGAATGAAGACTCTGTTTCTGAAGTGTTTGAAACTAGCTACGGCTTTCACTTCATGGAAATGATGGAACGAAGAGGTGAGCAGATTAATGTTCGTCACATCTTGGTTCGTGCTAAAACTTCGGAACAGGACTTAGAAAAAGCAAGTATTTTCCTTGATAGTATTCATGAATTGATTGAAGAAGGAAAAATGACATTTGCTATGGCTGCTGAGAAATTCTCGGATGACGAGGAAAGTAAGGTCAATGGAGGAATGATGTTCAACCCAATGACAGGTGCAACTGAATTCGACATGGAACAGTTAGGGTCGATTGACCAACGTTTGTTTCTGACCATCGAAAACATGGAGGCGGGTGAGATTTCTAAGGCGGTAAAAGCTCAATCTCCAGATGGAAAAGAATCTTACAACCTGTTCTTTTTAAAGTCACAGACTCAACCACATGTTGCTAACATGCAAGATGATTATCAGCGAATTCAGCAAGCGGCATTGGCGCAAAAGAAGAATCAGCAAATTGAGAATTGGATTAACGAAAAAGCGGCTAAAACCTACATTCGAATAGACGAGGACTATACGGATTGTCCTTTTTCCCATAGTTGGGACAAAAAGAATCAAGCACAGAAATGACACAATATAAGAGTGATGTAGAAGGAATGGAGGCGCTTCAAGGAGCGTACAAGAACCTTACTGCTGAAATAGGGAAAGCCATTATTGGCCAAGATGAAGTGGTCAAAAACGTGCTCATCTCAGTTTTCAGCCATGGTCATTGCCTTTTAATTGGTGTTCCAGGATTGGCAAAAACCCTTTTGGTAAATAGCATTTCAGATGCCCTTGGTTTGAGCTACAACCGAGTTCAGTTTACCCCTGACCTGATGCCATCAGACATTATTGGAACGGAAATTCTAAATGATCAACGTCAATTCCAGTTTGTAAAAGGACCACTGTTTGCCAATATCGTTTTGGCAGATGAGATTAACCGTACGCCACCAAAAACGCAGGCAGCCTTGCTTGAGGCAATGCAGGAAGAGGCCGTGACAACAGGTGGAACACGCCACCAATTACCACATCCGTTCTTTGTGCTCGCCACACAAAACCCAATTGAACAAGAAGGAACGTATCCTTTGCCAGAAGCGCAGCTAGACCGTTTCATGTTCAATGTATGGCTAGACTATCCTTCTTACCAAGAAGAGTTGGATGTGGTTAAACTGACCACTACCGACAAGAAAGTTAAGTTGAACCCTGTTCTCAATGCCGAAGACATCATTTACTTCCAGCAATTGATACGCAGAATTCCTGTACCAGATAACGTGTATGAATATGCTGTGAAATTGGCTACCAGCACTCGTCCGAATACCGAACTGGCAAACGCCAAGGTGAACGAATACGTGAACTGGGGAGCAGGACCACGTGCTTCTCAATACCTGATTATTGGCGCCAAGACGCATGCGGCCATCAATGGTAGATTTTCACCAGACATTGCCGATGTTCGCGCTGTAGCAGAACCAATTCTTCGCCACCGTATTGTGCGTAACTATAAAGCTGAGGCAGAAGGAATCACGGTTGAGGACATCATTACGGAGCTAGTAAAAGGGTGATTGGCTTTCTTTCCAAGATGGTTACCGAAAGAGCAAATAAAAAAGTCAAGCCTCTTAAATAGGTTCAATAGAAGATTAATCAGGAGTGGAATTCAAACCACAATTTTCGGGTTATAAAGCTAAAGTCCAGCAAAGCTTTGCTGACCAAAATTTTATGGAGCACATTGGTGCCGAGTTAGCAGAGGTGAGTCCAGGCTTTTGTGAAATCCATATTCCATTCAACGGAAACCTCACGCAACAGAATGGATTTTTCCATGCTGGCGTAATTGGAACTTTAGCTGATAACACAGCAGGTTATGCAAGTCTTTCGCTCATGCAAGAGCATTCTTCTGTTCTCAGCGTAGAATTCAAACTCAACTTAATGCGACCTGCAAATGGCGAATTACTGATTGGCAAAGGTCATGTGCTCAAATACGGCAAAACCCTAACTATTTGTCGGGCAGATATTTTCATTATAAAGGATGGAGTTGAGAAGCTGTGTGCTGCGGCTCAACTCACAATGATTGAGTTAAACACAAAACCTAACTCATAAAAAAAGCCACCCGAAAGTGGCTTTTCAATTGTATAAGCTAATTTCTTATTGAGCAACTCCCACTTTCACTACTTTGTGTGTAGTGTTGAATTTCCCATCAACGCTTTGCATACGAACCATGTAGTTTCCAGTAGCAACCTCGTTCATTGGCAATACATATTGAGCTTGACGCGCTTCAATTTTGTCTGAATGCACAAGCTTTCCGCTCATATCAAACAATTGAAGATCGATATCACTTTCGTTATTCCCAAGGTCAATATTCAAAACCTCTGATGTTGGGTTTGGATACATATTCAAGCGAATATCAGCCAATGTTTCTTCAACAGAAGTAACCGTCAATTGCGTTTGATGAAATCCTTGAGTAAGAATGTTGGTTCCGTTATCATACGTGTCAATAACTACTTCACCGAGCGTCCAACTTAGTTGAGTTGTTCCATTATCGAAATGCTCACCAGCACTTGCAATTACCTCTGGAGAAATTGATTGCGCCATTCCAAACATTGGAAGAGCAGCTAAAGAAAGAACAGTTAAAAACTTCATGATTTTTGCTTTAATTAAACCAATATACGAATCGATACTGTCACTAGTTTCGTAAACGAGAAAAAACATAAACCTCAGCAACAGATAAAAAACAGAAAGCTTATGAGTAATATCGTTCAATTCAACTTTCCAACCGTTATCCGATTCGGAATCGGTGCCATCAAAGAACTTCCGCAGCATCTTAAAGATCAAGGAAAAAAGAGACCCCTTTTGGTAACGGACCCCATCGTGGCAACACTTCCTTTCTTTCTTGAAATTGTAGAAGACCTAAAAAAAGCGGGCCTTACTCCTACTGTTTATGCTGAAATGCACAAGAACCCTGTAAAATCGGATGTCATAAAGGGAAAGGCAGTTTTTGCTGGAGCTGATTGTGATTGTATTGTCGGAATTGGTGGCGGGGTAGGTTTGGATGTTGCCCGATCAATCGCTTTAGCAATCAACCACCACAGAGATTTGTTTGATTATGACGATTTGATTGGTGGTGATAAATACGTTACTGAAGATGTGCCGTATTTTGTTGCTGTTCCAACAACAAGCGGAACTGGAAGTGAGGTTGGAAGGAGCGCTATTATTGCTGATGATATAACTCACCAGAAGAAAATTCTTTTCTCGCCTAAACTATTGGCGGGTATTGTCTTTGCCGACCCTGCGTTAACATTCGGTTTACCATCATTTGTAACAGCCGCTACTGGTATGGATGCACTTACTCACAATATGGAAGCTTATCTGGCCAAAAACTACCATCCAATGTGTGATGGAATTGCACTAGAAGGAATCAAACTAATAGCTAAATCGATTGAAAAAGCTACTCACGAAGGCAACAATGCTGAAGCTCGTGCAGATATGATGCTTGCCAGTTTGATGGGAGCCGTTGCATTCCAAAAAGGCTTAGGAGTTGTGCATTCTTTGGCACATCCACTGTCTCAAATGCTGGATACGCACCACGGCTTGGCAAACGCTGTCAACCTGCCTTACGGAATGGAGTTCAATTTAAGTGGATTTGAATCTCGGTTTGAAGATATGGCCAACGCTATGAGGTTGAAAAACGGAAACGGCATTCAGCTGATTGATGAGCTTTTCAAGCTAAACGAGCGTCTTGGATTACCAACCAAGCTTTCGGATATACATGTAAAGGAAGAGCACCTTAATCCGTTAGCGGACCTTGCTATTGCAGACTTCTGTCATCCAAATAATCCGAAACCTGTATCGAGAGAAAATTTCTACGACCTTTACCGTTCGGCACTTTAATTGCCAAAGGAATTTCAAACAAAATCTATTACACAATGAAAAACACAGTTATTGCTTTAGTTGCGTTGTTCGCAACGTCAACTTTCGCCTTTGCTCAGGATACAGCGGCAGGTGGAGCAGCGTTCAAATTTGAAACCGAAACGGTTGATTACGGAACAATCGAAAATGCCTCAGACGGTAATCGTGAGTTCAAATTTACCAACGTTGGTACCGAGCCTTTGATTATTTCAAATGCGAAAGGATCTTGCGGATGCACTACTCCCGAATGGCCAAAAGAGCCGATTGCTCCTGGTGCATCAGCAAGTATTAAAGTGCATTACGACACCAAGAGAACTGGGAACTTTAGTAAAACAGTAACTCTTACTTCCAATGCCGTTGAAGCAACTAAGGTTCTGACAATTAAAGGTCTTGTGAATGCACCAGCGTCTCCAGCTCATGATGCAAACGATGGAACTGACCATTCGGGTCATAACCATTGATTTCTAACGAATGATTTGAAAAGCCGATGCAGAAATGTGTCGGCTTTTTTGTGGTTTGAATTCTGAGATGCGATAAACCTGAGACGGATTCAATCCGTCTCTACAGAAATGCGTGACCGATTCTTAATCTCTTCGGCTAGCAACTCCGTGGGGTCTTCATTGTTCTTTACCTGAAGGAAATTTCCTTCTCCCAAATTCGCAAGTTTTTTCATCAAACGGCCAGCTTCCTTATCGTCTCCAAATCCGATAATTGATAGCACAATACCTTTGTCTGAGTTGTCCTTCACCATTTGAACAGCATCCTTCTCTGAGAATTTGGACGAGTTAAATTTCCCATCAGTAGCGATAATGAGCTGATTATTTCCTCCAACAATAAGTTGCTTTTCGAGGCTTTCATAAGCGGCTTCCATTCCGTTTACACCGTTAGTATAACCCGAAGCTTGTAAGCTATCCACCAATGTGACAATTGCCTGATTATCGGTAACTGGTGTTGGCGGCAACACTTCCCACGAAGTGGAATTATAGGCAATCATCGTTAATACATCTACCTCTCG
>JBLIGB010000055.1:0-9319 GCA_047636795.1 Bacteroidia bacterium
TACTTCGACCATGCTCAGCATAAAAGTTCCGTATGACCAAAAGCTTAGCCTATGAAAAGGATAACGAAAGAAGAAGCGGCTGCATTGCCCAAACGCCCCAACAAGCGGTTAAGCTGGTTTAGAGGTGTGTTGTTTGGGATGAGCATTGGTGATATTATTCTACTTGAACCGCAGGACTGGAAACAGAAGCGAGCGCCTAGCACGGTAATCAAACGCATGACGGCCAAGCAAGGTCGTGAGTGGAAATGTGAAACCGTTTTACAAAATAGAGATTGGGTTATAGAGAGGATGCAGTAGGTGTTAAAAAGGAAAGCCCCGCCAATTGGCGGGGCTTTCCTTTTTATAGATATGTTACTGATTATTGATCCTGTATACACCTTAGGCAAAAACCAGAGGCACGATAACCCCTGATTCCGTTAGTGCCGTTTATACCATTTGCACCAGCGGCTCCTTGAAGCCCTTGTGCTCCTGTTAGACCTTGAATGCCTTATGAGCCTGTTGCGCCCGTTGCTCCGTCAGCTTCAGTTAATCCTTGATACCTTGTGAACCTGTGGCGCCTGTTGCTCCATCATTTCCGTTTGAACCGTCTGCCCCCGTTGGACCTTGAGCACCTTGAATTCCTTGCGAACCTGTAGAACCTTGTGGACCATAATTTCCGTTTGAGCCGTCTGCTCCTGCTGAACCTTGAGCACCTTGAATACCCTGAGCCCCAATCAATGTCAGGGAAATCTCCAAAAAACACATCTCCGCTTCCAATCTCTAAGCTTGCCAGACCATTTGTGTTGGTAAGAACCGTATGCGTTTCTATATAAACAGCGCTTCCTGTCCTGCTTCATTCAAGTATTCGGACCTCCATCCCAATGGCCTGATTGGCAATCAAGTTATTGTTGTCATCTCTGACAACTGCTTGAGAGCTAATTTTTTTGCCGGAGCCTGCGCAAATACACTCGTGGTAATTAGTAAGGCGGCAATAAGTTTGTACCGTTGTTTCATCTGACCTCAGGTTTTGATAATCTTGAAGCTTTTAATCAGTTTTTGGTCATCTGTGATATTCAGGTAATAAGTAGCCATCGCAAAGCGATTCATATCTATCACCGTATTTGCATCGGTTATCGTTGCATCGGTTATCGTTGCATCCAGCAACAATTTTCCGGCAACATCAAAAAGCTGAAACCTCAGCTTTTCATTATTGTAATTACCGATTAGAAGATTGAGTTGGTCTGTGGTTGGGTTTGGATAAGCCGAGATTTGAAGGACAATCTCTGGAATGTCGATTCCACTTATTGTCAATATTTCATACGGCTGTTGTACCCCTTCTGCTACCGAACCACCTGATAAGGAGTTAGTATGGTAAAACCACCTGCCCAATCGAATAACTTATAGTGCCTGTGTTTCCTGAAAGCTCCGCTCCGGAAGCATTAATGGACTCCTGTGCCTGCGATTCTACTAAACCAACTAGCAGAAACAGGATAATCAAAATGAAATATCGCATATGTAGGGGATGGTACGTGGCCAACACCTCATACACCAAATTGAAATATCGGTTACAGTAATTAGAAGAATTTGAAGACAAACCCAGCTCTCAATTAGATTAGAATTTATCGGTTGACTAACGTACGGAGGGAGAGAGATTAAGACAGACTATAAATCAGCAATCCGATTAGCAGCTTTAGCACAACGTAAGTGCTCTTAGGAGACATGGTTTTACCTTGATCTGAAATGATATAAAACTCTTTTCCTGAAACAGGGAAGAGTGATGAAGGGCGAGAGTTACTTTAAGCCGAATATTGCTGAGTACCTTGAATCTAAATCAGTCTGACAAACTGTAAATCAACAACCCACTTAGTAGCTTTGGGACAACATACGTGCTTTTTGGAGGCATGGTCTTTCCTTGATCCGAAATGGCATAGAACTCTTTTCCTGAAACAGGGAAGAGTGAAAAGGCGACATCGTATTTCCCTGTATTAACCAAACGCTCAAGTTCCTGTGGCCCTTTGGAACCGGGTACAAAACTAATGCGGTCGTCATTTCGGAGGTCGAGAATTCCGAGGAGTGGTGTCAGGATTTTATCTGAAAGGATACTCACATCAAGAGCAGACACGGCCTCTGAACTTCTCCGATGTCTATAAACAAGCTTGTACCAGAATCCGCCTAAGCACATTCCAAAATGACCTTGCTGATCCGGTTTGATAGGAATCTGTTCTTTAAAATGGACTTCGAAATCTTCTGAAAGTTCTTGCAAAAATTCCGAGACACCTTTATCACCAAGGTCTTTTACAATTCGGTTAAACTCGTATATCTTGAGCTGATCATCTGGAAAAAAGATTCCAAGAAAATAATCCCATGGCTCATCGGCTGTAATTCTTCCTGCTTCGGTCCATTTTTCATGCGCTAATAGAACTGATGATGCAGAACGATGATGACCATCTGCGATATATATATAATCTAGCAACCCTAGTTTTTCCGAAAACTTGGCCGTCCATTCCGTTTCATCTACACGCCAAAGCTGATGTTTCTTCCCTTCGTCATCTTCGAACTCAATCATAGGTGAATTCTGCTTTACAATCTCCGTCAGCAGCTCCAAACTTCCGCTGCGCGGATAAGTGAAACAAACGGGCTCGGCATTTATGTCGCAAACGGCTAGATACTCCTTAAGCACTTTCTCTCGACTGGCTATAGTTTGTTCGTGAATACGGATAACTCCTGAATCATAATCTTCTACCGAGGCGCAACCCATTATACCAGTAAAAGAAGCTCTACCGACATGTTGCGTGTAAACGTAAAAACTCGGCTTATCATCCTGCTGAAAAACTCCTTTCTTACATAATTGGTCGTAAACCCACCTGCTCTGAGCAAATAGTTTTTGCGAATTAGGCGCGTATTTCTTGCCCGTTAGAACATCGGGCCGAATAACATTCAAGAACGTGTCTTCATTCGAACCAAGAATTTCCTTTATCTCTTTTTTAGAATGGGAATCATACGGTCGACTTACAGCTTTCGAAGCAATATCTGGTCGAGGATGAATTCCCCGAAATGGTTTAATCCTTGCCATGGCGCAAATATGATAAAATCAGCCGATGGCCGCGATGACCTTTTCGGCCAGCTCGACACCAATGCGTGTCTGAGCTTCGTTAGTTGAAGCTCCAATATGAGGCGTGGCTGAAATTCGAGGGTGATTCAACAATTCAGCTTTGGGAATTGGTTCATTCTCAAAAACGTCCAATCCAGCGGCTGCAACTTTTCCTGAATCTAGCGCAACAATTAAATCATTTTCATTTATAACTCCACCACGAGAAGCGTTAATAAGAATAACGCCTTCCTTCATATTTCGGAATTCAGATGCATTTATCATGGAGCCATCCTTTGGTTTTGGAACATGAAAGGAAATGACATCTGATTGACCTAGCAATTCATCTAATGATATAGTGGAGAGTGAAACCTTCACTTCACCGTATATATGTACGTCAAATGAAAGTCCCACCTCGGGGATGAAAGGGTCATGTGCAACGACCTTCATTCCAAGTCCGAGCGCCATTTTAGCCAATGCCTGACCAATACGGCCGATGCCGACAATTCCCAACGTCTTTCCTTGAAGTTCGGACCCTTTGGCATAACTCTTTTTCAACTTCCCAAAATCGGTTGTTCCAGAAACAGGCATTTCTCTATTGGACAATTGAAGAAAACGAGACACCGTAAATAGGTGAGCCAATACCAATTCTGCCACAGACTGTGAGGATGCGGCTGGCGTATTTAAAACTGTGACTCCATTTGTTTCAGCAGCTTTTAAATCGATATTATCGAGCCCTGCTCCTGCTCTGCCTATCACTTTTAAACTTGAGGAAGCTGTCAATTCCTTCTCCGTAATCTGCGTGGCACTTCTCACCAAAACCCCAACAACAGACTTATCCTTTATAAAGGATGCCAATTCTTCCTGAGAAACCTTATTTGTCTGCACTTGAAACCCAGCGGCTTCTAGAAGTTTTTTCCCTTCCGGGTGAATTCCATCGTTTGCTAAAATTAATCCCATATTATCCGTCTGTTTTTTCAAGTTCTTTCATCACATCAACCAATACCTGAACACTTTCTAAAGGAAGCGCATTGTACATGCTTGCTCGGAAACCGCCTACCGAACGGTGTCCTTTCAGTCCACTGATTTTAGCTGATACCAACATTTCATTGAACTTTTCGCTTTTAGACTCATCCAATAAAGCAAACGTAGCATTCATTCTCGATCGATCTTCTTTTACTGCTTTTCCTTTAAATAGTGGATTGCGGTCTATTTCTCCATAGAGCAAATCAGACTTAGTCTGATTCTGCTTATCTATCCAGTCAATCCCTCCATTTTTCTTCAACCACTCCAGCATTAACATAGATACGTATATAGGATAGACCGGAGGCGTGTTGAACATACTTTCTTTGTCCGCGTGAATCTGGTAATCCAACATGGAAGGGATATCACGTCCCGTTTTCCCAAGTAATTCATCCTTCACAATGACAAGCGTAACTCCAGCGGGGCCAAGATTTTTCTGCGCTCCAGCGTAAATCAAACCGTAATCGGCAACATTAATTGGACGACTGAAAATATCAGAAGACATATCAGCAATAAGAACGGCATCCGTTTTTGGTGTCTCAAAAAACTCTATTCCGTAGATAGTATTGTTGGTTGTGTAATGGAGAAAATCCAATCCCGAAGGAATTGGAAAACCCTTTGGAATAAAGTTATAGTTCTTGTCTTTCGAAGAAGCCAATACTTCAACATCACCAATTTTCTTTGCTTCCTTGATAGCTTTTGCAGACCAGACACCTGTATCAATGTAGCCCCCTTTCCCATCAACAGATAGAAAATTCAATGCACTCATATAAAACTGCAAACTGGCTCCGCCTTGCAAAAACAGCACAGAATATCCAGAAGGAACATTGAGAATTTCTTTGACCAAAGCCACGGCATTTTCCGTCATTGCAACGATGTCTTTGCTCCTGTGAGACATCTCTAAAATGGAAAGTCCCGTTCCATTATACTCCAAAACAGCCTTACTTGCCTGTTGAAAAACCTCCTGAGGGAGGATACAAGGGCCTGCGCTGTAGTTGTGAACCTTGGTTGTGCTGAGTGTGTCTGACATTTGTTTGTGTTTAGTTCTGCGAAAGTCTTAAATAATTGGTTACTAGCCACTAAGGAGCAAATTATCTCTAGAATAAATCGAGAAGTCAGCCCCAAAAAACCACGTGAACTAGGTGCTACAATGTTTCAAGTTCAGTTGTTCGAGAGCAATCGTTAATAACTTCTGGACATATTTATTTGATTCATTCAAGTATTCGTGTTCATTTGTTGCTACATTTAATCAATTATTAACCAAAAAACTATTTAATATGGCTGAAGCGTATTGTGTAAAGTGCAAAGCAAAAAGAGAGATGAAAGACTCTGCAGAAGTGGTAATGAAAAATCAGCGTAGAGCGTTGAAAGGAACTTGTCCAGAATGCGGAACAGGAATGTTCAAAATCTTGGGTAAGGCTTAATCAGCTAAACCAATCTTTGCTCAACATTAGATGTTGAGTGCTTTGCAGTCTGAGTTGAAACGCTGAGACTTCAAAAAACTAAAGCCCCGATACGGAATCCGTATTGGGGCTTTTCATTTTCTAATTCATCGTAATGCGAGTGGAGAGAAACGTTTACTCGTTCCTCCTAAAACTGTCATCCAGAAAACGTATGCATGCATAATACTTTCAAACATTTGTTATGCAAGCATCATATTTTATACTTTCGAACTCAAATGTCAAAAAAGCGTCATTTACGTCCTGAAGAAAGTGTTTGTTTTACTACAAAAACTACGTGGCACGCTATTTCCCGCTTGTACAATACAACGGGAGCTAAGCATGATGTAAGTGCTGCATCTGGGTTTGTTTTACTAAATATTGACCTTGAAAATGGTTCTCCAGCAACGAAGATTGCCCCCGCTCTAGGAATGGAACCCCGCAGTCTTACACGAATGCTTAAAAGCATGGAAGACAAAGGCTATCTCTATCGCGAATCAGATGCAACCGATGGGCGTGTAATGCGGATTTTCTTAACGGAAGAAGGCAAGAAAAAAAGAGAACTGGCAAAAATTGGAGTTGTCGCATTCAACAAAGTAGTAAGAAACCTCGTTCCAGCTGAAAAGTTGGATGTATTCTTTGAAGTGGCCAACACAATCAATGAAATAATCGATAAAAAATCGATATACGATAAAGTGAATATTAATGGAGTTAGTCAACAATAATTAAGATGAAGAGAACTATTAAAAAAGTAGCAGTACTTGGTTCTGGAGTGATGGGTTCGCGAATTGCGTGCCATTTTGCGAATGTCGGTCTAGAAGTGCTTTTACTTGACATCGTACCAAGAGAACCAAATGACAAGGAAGAAGCAAAAGGTTTGACAACCGAGCATCCTGCGGTTAGAAACAGAATTGTAAACGAGGCGTTGGCATTTGCCATCAAATCGAACCCAAATCCGCTTTACAAGAAGTCTTTCGCAGGTAGAATTACCACGGGAAACTTTACTGATGATATGGCTAAAATTGCTGATTGTGATTGGACCATTGAGGTTGTAATTGAGCGTTTAGACATTAAGCAACAGGTTTTTGCTAACGTTGAGAAATACCGTAAGGCAGGAACACTGATTACGTCTAACACTTCTGGTATTCCGATTAATCAAATGTTGGAAGGAAGAAGCGAAGATTTCCAGAAGCATTTCTGCGGAACACACTTTTTTAACCCACCACGATACCTGAAGTTGTTGGAAATTATTCCAACCGAAAAAACAAATCAAGAAGTAGTTGACTTCTTTATGGACTACGGTGATCGTTTCCTAGGAAAGACAATGGTGCTTTGTAAGGATACGCCTGCATTTATCGCCAACCGCGTTGGTGTTGCAAGTATTCAAGCTTTATTCCACTTAGTGGAAGAAATGGACCTGACGGTAACTGAGGTGGATAAAATGACAGGGCCAATTTTAGGTCGTGCGAAATCTGCAACTTTCAGAACTTGTGATGTAGTAGGATTAGATACGCTGGTACTTGTTGCTGGTGGTTTGAAAGCCAACTGCCCAGATGATGAGGCAAGAGCAACTTTTGAAATGCCTGGCTACATCTCTAAAATGGCAGAGAATGGTTGGTTAGGTTCTAAATCAGGACAAGGTTTCTTCAAGAAAGATGTGGTTGATGGCAAGAAAGTCATCAAGGAGTTGAACTTGAAAACGATGGAATATCAAGTTGCTGCGAAAGTTGACTTCCCTACTTTAAAAGCAGCAAAAGCTGAAGATAACTTGAAAGCACGAATGAAAATTCTTGCTGGCGGAACAGATAAAGCTGGTGAATTCTACAGAAAAGCATTCTACGGTTTGTTCCAATATGTTACGAATAGAATTCCTGAGATCACTGATGACCTGTATAAGATTGACGATGCTCTAGGAGCTGGTTTCGGCTGGCAACTCGGACCATTCGCTACCTGGGATGCATTAGGCGTTGCCGAAACGGCAAAGCTCATGGAAGAAGTAGGGAAGAAACCTGCTCAGTGGGTTTACGATATGCTTGCTGCTGGTTGCGATACTTTCTATTCTGTTAAGAACGGAAAGCAGATGTATTACGATATTCCATCTAAGTCTTACAAAGTTGTTGCTGGAACGGAAGATCTTATAATTCTAGACAACCTTCGCGAAACCAATGTAGTTTGGACCAATAGCGGAGCCACCATCTTTGATATCGGTGATGGAGTTTTAAACTTGGAATTCCACTCGAAGATGAACACCATCGGAAGTGAAATTCTTCAAGGAATTAACAAAGCAATTGACCTTGCCGAAGGCGAAGCAAAATGGAAAGGAGTTGTAATTGCCAACAATGGCGACAACTTCTCGGCAGGAGCTAATTTGGGAATGATTTTCATGCTTGCTGCACAGCAGGAAGTTGAAGAATTGGATATGGCCGTTAAGACTTTCCAAGACACCGTAATGAGGATTCGTTACTCGTCAATCCCAGTTGTTTCTGCACCTCATGGTATGGCTTTAGGTGGCGGTTGCGAAATCTGTCTGCATTCCGATAAAGTTGTTGCAGCAGCAGAAACATATATCGGACTTGTTGAATTTGGAGCGGGAGTTATTCCTGCCGGAGCTGGGTCGAAAGAAATGGCTTTAAGGGCTTCTGACGATTTTCAAGCAAACAACTTGGAGCTTCCAGCTTTGAGAGAGCGTTTCTTAACTGTAGGTATGGCTAAAGTGGCTACATCGGCAGAAGAGGCATTCGAACTAGGTATCTTCCGTAAAGGAATAGATGAGGTATGTGTGAGTTCTGAAAGACGAATTGCAAGAGCAAAGCGAGCTGTGCTAGAATTGGTAGAGCAAGGATATTCTCAACCAGTTGAAAGAACAGACATCAAGGTTTTGGGCAAGAAAGGCCTCGGAATTTTTGTTGCAGGTGCACGGAGTATGGAAAGCGCCAAGTACATTTCTGAACATGACAGAATTATTTCTGAAGAGTTTGGTTACGTTTTAGCAGGAGGCGACCTCTCAGCAGCAACCGAAGTATCTGAACAATACTTGCTTGGTTTAGAGCGGAAAGCATTCCTAAAACTAGCCATGACCAAAAAGTCGATGGAAAGAATGCAGAGTCTTGTAACCACAGGAAGACCACTAAGAAACTGATTCTTTCCTTTGTATTACAAAGGAACGCAATGTCTAAGCTACGTGTCAAATTCATTCTCATATTTCTGCTTTTCGCAGCTCCGTTGGTACTCTTCGGTCAGTCTTCTAGACGGGCAAAGTATTCTCCGCGTAGCGATCGACATCACAGAAACGTCAAGGATGAATTTGACCGCAAGCAAGGACTTTGGAAACTATATTCCGCCTCGAGATTGCTTATTGCCGAAATCGAATATCAGAATAACAAAAAACACGGAATATCCATGCGATATTACCCACATACGGGTGAACTTATGGAACAGGCAGAGTATTTCGATGGCAAAAGACATGGCGAGTTTCGCAAATTCTACTACACAGGAACCACAAAAATAGAGGGAGAGTATGAGAAGAATAAGCGAACAGGTTATTGGGTCAGATACTATCACAATACGGGCGAAGTCAGCTCGGAAGGTTCGTATGAACGAGGAAAAAAGAATGGAGATTGGAAGTACTACGACTCCTTCGGAGACCTCAAATACATTTATACCTACGTGAAAAACTCGCTGGTAGCCAAAAATGGAGTTTCGATTGCAGAATTAGAAAGACTAGAGAACGAAAAGAATCAAACGATAAATATTAAATAAAATGGACGCATATATAGTTGCAGGATACAGA
>JBLIGB010000056.1:0-9197 GCA_047636795.1 Bacteroidia bacterium
TTTCCGCATTGCGGCATTCAATACAGCAGGGCAGGGAGCCTACTCTCAAGTAGTAAGCAGCGTAGCGAAATAGTCGCTTCTTTTTTGGGACTGTCCCATTTTATGAGATGGTCCCTTTCGTTTGCTTCCTTATCGTACAGCAACCATTCTAAATAAGAGTGGTAAGGTACATGGTGTCGTTTTTCCCACCGTGTGCCTAGCCCCGAATAACTACGGTTGTTCGGGGTTTCGATTTGCAACAAAAAGCTGGACTGGGCACCTTCCTCCTTAAAAAGGGTGTGTCCGAAGAACGGATGATTTATTTACTGTAAGAAACCAAACAATACGAACCTCTCCGTTGGTGTATTCTTTTTCCATTTGAAAAAAGGCATGGATACGAATCAATTAACAACCAGCTTACCTGTAGATTGCCATTTGCCGTCTGTTACACGATATAGATAGAATCCGCTTGCCAATCGGTTAGAGCTTACCGTGAACATGCCTGTAGTAGAGTTCATGGCGTCTACCATTCTGCCGGTACGGTCATAAACTTCTAACTGGTAAGTGGCGTTCCGACTTGGTTTTAGCACTTCCACGGTAGCTTCTTCAGAAAATGGATTAGGATAAACAGAAACGCCTCGGTTGTAAACATGTTCCTCCAGACTTAGAGGAATATATTCGGCACAACCAGAACCTAAGTTCAGTTTAACAAACATATCATCAAAATAGGAATCGTTGTCGCTACCCCCATTTCGGGTCCCCATTAAAATCATTCTAAGACTGTAGGTGCCCACGGGCAATGCTTCGTTTTCTTCCATATGCGTCCAGCTAGAAGACTGATTGCCAAAAGTTGCAGTTGTGCCTAAAAGATTGTTCGTTTGTCCGTAGAATTCAAGTTTGAATTCAGGTCGGTCATCGCCATTAAAGTCACTTAAATAACCACCAAATACAACGGATGTACTTCCTGCATCTATTACTGTTTGGTAGGTGGTTACATCAATATCTTGATGTCCTTCTCCGTAGGAATTATCATCGCAAACACCCCCAACAGCAAACAATTTCTGACCAGCGTAAGAATCGTTTCCCGAACATTCGCCACTGTCTATAGATTCAAAAGAACCTTGATCTTCTACCCAATTATCAGTTTCATTTTCTGCACCGCCATTTGCAAGTAGGTTAGGAGAAAGGCTAGACACGGTTGTTGAAAACATGTTGGCATCAGACCATTCGCTCCAAGCCAAACTTCTATCGCGGTAGCGCACTTGCCAGTAGTAAGTGGTATTCTCCTGAAGTACGTTAACCTCTTGATCTACCATGTTGTTTCCCGCCATTAGGTCAAGATCGAAATACCAGTTTTCATGCTGATACCATTCGTCATAAATCACGTCTGTGAAACTTGCATCGCTGGCAATACGCCATTGTGTTGCTCCATGCAAATCTCCTTCTTCATCAGCAAATTCACTTCCTAAAAAGATAATGCAGTCGGGAGACAGAATGTCATTTTGACCCGGGAAGATTCCAGTTGGTGTATTTGGACTTGGGTTATTGAATTTGACCAATATGCTGTCTTTCAAAACGTTGATTACTAGGCCGTTTTCAATACTTCCGTGACTTAATCTTTTAAGTAAAAATTGAGGGTTAGCACCTGCTTGAATTTCCATGGTTACGTATCCAAAATCGTCATCACTTCTAGAGAACTCGGGATAATCTTGCTGAGTAAATTCACCCCAGTTATCAATGGCGCCACCCGCGCTTGCTACATTAACCATAACATGCTCATGCTCCTTACTTTGACCCCTAGAATACCCGTGTGTGTGTCCAAAAAAGTGAACACTTGGTTTTCCTGAAGCGTCAGAGAAATTCTCCAGAAGTTCAATCACATCTCCAGTGTAATCTGTGTTTCCAGCAATCCATAGTTCACTTTCATGAGGATGGTGAAGTTGGGCAAATACAAAGTCAATATCTGGATCAGCGGAAGCTTCATCCAACACTCCTTGCAACCAATCTAATTGTGCTGGAACGCGATAGTCACTATTTGATTCAAGTCCGATGAGCCGAACATTCGAATAATCCTTGTACCACCAATGCTCCTCATAACCATTCGACATTGTGCCATTCATTGGAAGATTGAAATATTGAAAAAAGTAATCAGTGTCTGCTTCATGATTCCCGGGAACAGCATAAAGAGGAACATAACTCAATAAATTCTCAGCTGGCTCAAAGAAAGTAGATGCCCAAGAACCGTAGTTCGGACCCCAATCAACCAAGTCGCCTGGCACCACAAAGTAGCCTAGGTGTTCAGACAAATCACTACCAAATTTTTGCTGAATGTATGGGATTAGGTTGTCGTCTACGATGTCTTTAAAAATCGTTGGGTAAGAGCCCCATTGTTGCATATCACTCATCGCAACAATATTGAAAGATGCTTCTGAAGATTTTAATGGTGGAGTTCTGAAATGATAAACACTGCTTTCCAAGCCGTCTGTAACCGTTTTGTAGAAGTATTTGGTAGCAGGTTGTAAACCTGTCAGCTCAACGTCATGCACTTTGGAGAAGATAAACCCTGTAATTGAAGAACCAGTTGCGCTAGAGCCTAACGAATTGGTAAGTCCGTATTCAACAACAGTAGAGCCATCAGAACTGGTTTCCCACATAACATGCATAGATGTTGGCTCTGCATTTTGCAAGTATGGTTTTACAACCATGCTTTGGCCCAACAGCTGAGCTGACGAAAAAAGGAATATAAAGAGTAAAATATTGCGCATAAAATAGGGGGTTTTTCCAAAGTTAATTTAATGTTAATCCGAACCTCCAATTCTGAAGATTATATTCGTCATTCAAATTTAAATCATGCAAAAAAAGATACTTCTACTTGGTAGCGGAGAGCTTGGAAAAGAGTTGGTCATTGCTTTACAGCGTTATGGACAATACGTGATTGCGGTTGACAGCTATGCTGATGCTCCTGCAATGCAGGTGGCGCACGACTTTGAAGTGATTGATATGCTTGATGGAAATGCGTTAGATGGGCTAGTATCTAAGCACAAACCAGATTTAGTTGTGCCTGAAATAGAAGCCATAAGAACCGAGCGTTTCTATGATTATGAGAAGCAAGGTTTGCAAGTTGTGCCAAGTGCAAAAGCTGCTAATTTTACTATGAATAGAAAAGCTATCCGTGATCTTGCTGCCAAAGATTTAGGTTTGAAAACAGCTAACTATCGGTATGCTACATCGGCAGATGAATTGAAAGCGGCCGTTGCCACAGTTGGAATGCCGTGCGTGGTAAAACCACTTATGTCTTCATCGGGTAAAGGACAGTCATCCATTAAATCTGAGAATGATATTCTAAAAGCGTGGGAGTATGCCGTTTCTGGTTCTAGGGGTGATTTGATTGAAGTAATTGTAGAGGAGTTTATTCCGTTTGAATCGGAGATTACATTGCTCACTGTTTCTCAAAAAAATGGACCAACCTTGTTTTGTCCACCAATTGGACACAGACAGGAGAGAGGCGATTACCAAGAAAGCTGGCAGCCAGCAGCGTTAAGCAAAGCTGCGCTGAAAACGGCTAAGGATATGGCGGATAAAGTGACGGAAGCATTAACGGGTGCGGGTCTTTGGGGTGTAGAGTTCTTTATTTCTGGCGATACGGTTTGGTTTTCCGAACTTTCTCCAAGACCACACGATACGGGGATGGTAACACTCATTGGTTCTCAGAACCTATCTGAGTTTGAGTTGCATGCTCGGGCAATCCTTGGTTTGCCAATTCCTGAAATCACGCTGGAACGAGTAGCAGCAAGTGCTGTTGTTTTGGCGAGTGATACCAATGCCAATCAACCAGTGATTACAGGGTTGGAAGAAGCATCGGTCTTACCCCAAACAGACTTTCGTGTGTTTGGCAAACCGAATACTCGGCCTTATAGAAGAATGGCTGTTGGATTGGCGTATGAAGGTTTGGATGGCTCAACTGATAACGTTCGTAAAGTGGCCAAACAGGTTGCTGATTGTATTAAGGTTAACTAGAAATTGAGTTGAGATTCATTCCTTTTACTCGGGACTCAATACTTTTTACTCATTACTCAAAACACATCCCAATCACCCAACGTAAGCAACCAGTTCTTTTCTACATGAAGAGATTCAGCTTTCATATCACTTGAACTTCTGCTTAATAAATTCAAAACTCGAGGATTCACTTTTGCAGGAATCTGGTAGAAGCCGATTTTCTTAAAAGAGGTAAGGGCAGGGGCAATACCTGAAACAAACAATAGATTGAATTGTGACCCAATGTGTTCAGGTTGCTTTCGAACTTGATTTACCAGGTAGAGTAATGCGTTTTCGTTTCCGTTTGTAAATGAAAAATCCATAATGAGTAACGATGGATTACCAAGCATTTCATCTTCTTTCAAAACCAAAACAGCTGTTAGTCTTCCAGCTTCGCGAACTCCGAGAACGTGATGCTTACCCCGAACAGATTTCAAATACCGCCAGTTTAGCCAAGCCCTGTCTCTGACCAAATGATTCTTAAACGATTTTGAGTACTCAGAAAAGACCGCTTCCACTTCATCCGTTATTTCGGTAATCGGTTCAAGCTTGGCATGTGCCAACTTAGGGTTGCTAGCTAGCAGATTGATAAAACCATCTGCAAACCAACCTGCGATTTTCTCCAAACCTAAAAGATTGATTTTACTTCGGAGAATTCCGCCAGAACTAACGGGTCGTATGTAAGCAGAAACGGCTGATACAAGCTTGAAATCGTTGTATTTCAAAAACGTACGAATGCTTTTGTCATTCGGAAAGGTGTAAATCAAATCAACTTCCGAATCGTCCAAATCCTTATTGGCAAACTCAGCCAATTGGCGAAATAGTCCAATGCCTCTATAATTTGGGTTTACTGCAACGTCCTGAATGTTTCCAATCAGTTTTTCCTCGCCATTAATAGAGCAACGATAAATAGGAACATGGTAGTAGCCAATAATCTTGTCGGCATCCCAAGCTACGTAAGCGAAGCTTTTTCCAGTAGGTAATTGTTTGTACTGCCAATCCCAATACGTTTGGTCATAAATATCTACCGTGTGGGCACCAACTTCGATTAGAATGTTGCGGATTTCCTGTAGCAGCTGCGGTTGCTGCTCGGGCTCAATCCTTGAGAATCTCAATGCTATACTCATTGACTTCTCTTTGGGATTTATACTGTTTTACCACATTGCTTACGGTGTCAAACTTGAATTGCCCAAGCAGCTTATCCGTAAACGGAATGGTCTTACTCAATCGGGTGTAATGCGTGATTTTAGCTTTACGTTCCATATCCACAACAGGGTGGTGCGGATCATATTCCCATGGGTGAATGTAAAACATGTTGGGCTTTCCTTCTTTGGCCCGCTGCTTCAATCCATTGCTGGTAAGCATGTACGGGAATAGGCGAAAATAAGCACCTCCAATCCCAAGATTTTTGGTCAGTAACTTGAATGTAGAAACGGGAAACTCGGTCAGGCCATTTTCCTTAATAGTGAAAATCTCATCTGGAGTAGTGGAAATCCCATAGCGCCATGTCTTTACTGGCGAAATAGAGCAATCGATTGTGTAGCCTTCCTCTTTGAGAACATCTAATGCCCACAGAGACTTGTTTGTAATGGAGAAAAAGGGAGCGCGAAAAGCAACCACTTCTGTTCCTGAAATATCTTCTAATATTTTCTTCGTCTTGCTGATTTCTTCACGAAAAGCTTCGGGGCTTAAATCATAGACCTTTTCATGCGAATAACCGTGAGAAGCCATTTCATGTCCAGCATCTGTAATCTGCTTAATCAACTCAGGATATTTCTCTCCAATCCAACCCAATGTGAAAAAGGTAGCTTTCGTATTGTGTTTATCCAACAATTCAAGTAAAGGGTCTACGCCTTTTCTAATTCGGTCGGAGTGTTTGCTCCAAGAGTCAAACGGAAGCTCAATTCCTTGATACCAATCTTCTAAATCAACGCTGAATGCATTCATGTGGGAAAAGTAGTGATTTACGAAAGGTTTAATCTTCATGCTTGCGCGGTTAATTTTAACTTCGCCCTAATTGATGATACTTGAAACTGTTAAGTCTAAACTAGCTGGCATATTAACGGCTTTGGCAATTGCATTCCTTGCAGTTATTGCTGCTCAATACATTCCACTTTTCGGTTTTATATTATTGGCTCTCATATTCGGAATGGTTGCTGGAAACACGTTTTTGCAATCGGATAAACTACAAGCCGGATTAAAGTTTTCCGAGAAAAAAGTCCTAGAAATAGCCATCGTTTTATTGGGATTCGGATTTGAGGCCGACAGTTTAGAGAAACTCGACTTTACATTAATTGTCTTCATATTCATCAGCATAATTCTAGTACTTGGAATTACGGTGGGGCTTGGAAGGCTATTGGGATTAAGCACACGGTTAAGTATGCTTTTAGGTGCTGGAAGTGCTATTTGTGGTTCTGCGGCTATCGGTGCCACGGCTCCCATTATTCGTGCTAGCGATGAAGAAGTCGGCTTGTCTATGGGCGTAGTAAACTTACTTGGAGTGGTTGGATTGGCTGTTCTCCCAGCAGTTACCGTATTGCTCCGCTTCACTGATTTTCAATCTGCCGTTTTGCTAGGCGGAACCTTGCAGTCAATTGGTCATGTGGCGGCTTCAGGTTTTGCCATGAATGAGGTAACAGGAGAATGGGCTATGGTTGTGAAAATGAGTAGAGTAGTTTTCCTTATACCATTATTGATTACTCTATTCTTTGTAGGAAGGCGTGCTGGAAATAAGGATAAGGTCAAGTTTCCGCTTTTCATCTTCTTTTTTGCGGGAGTGGTTTATCTCGCACAGCTAGATTTCTTTCCAAACGAACTATCCAGTAAACTGGCTTCTGTAGGAAGTTTTCTCATGGCGACTGCAATGGCTGCTATTGGAGTTGGTATCCGAATAAAACCGCTGCTACAAATCAGTACAAAAGGAATTGCTCTTGGGGCAATCGTATTTACACTTCAAATTTTAATGTATGTGGTGTTTGTGGGATTTATTTTAATCTAGCCTTCGACTGGGTTAATCAACCCGCAACCGAAATCCAACCCCGTGAACGTTCTCAATTTTAATGCTCTCATCAGCTTTGAGATACTTTCGGAGTTTTGAGATGAAGACATCCAAGCTTCTTCCAGTGAAGTAATCTGTAGTCCCCCAAACTGTGCTGAGGATTAGTTCGCGTTTGACGGTTTCGTTTTCGTTTTGGCAGAAGAGTTTGAGAACATCAGCTTCCTTTTGGGTGAGGTGTTTTTTTGCTCCGTCAAGAGATAAAGTCAGATTATTTGGCGAGAATTTGAATTGACCAATAGCATATTCATTCTTGACTTCTACTACCTGATTATTGGCATAGCATCGGTTTAAAACTGCCTTTACCCGTAAGAGGAATTCCTGATTACTGAAAGGCTTGGTTATGTAATCATCAGCGCCAGCTTGGAACCCTTTTACACGGTCGATTTCCATACCACGGGCTGTGAGGAAAATAATGGGAGCTTGCTGGTTCTTCTGCTTTATCTCCGTTCCCAATGTATATCCATCCATTTTGGGAAGCATGATGTCCAGTACCGACAAGTGCGGTTGAAAATCTTTGGAGGCCTTCAATCCGGCCTCGCCATCTTTAGCCCAATGCACCTGATAGCCTTCCAGTTCGAGTAAATCGTTGACTACAAAACCAAGGTTTTCATCGTCTTCTACCAGCAGTATTCTGTACGAGTTTGTATTGCTCATTTCAAAGAAGGAAAGAATATTTTGAATGTGCTGCCGCTTGAATCGCTAGAGACACTCACTGTTCCGTGGTGTGCCTCAACTAACGATTTCACATAATACAATCCAAGTCCGAATCCTTTAACGTTATGCACGTTTCCTGTAGGAACACGGTAGAATTTCTCAAACACGTGTTTCTTTTGAACGGGGTTAATTCCAATTCCGTTGTCTTTAACCGAAATGGTGATACCGTTTTTAGAGTCAGTAGTTGAGATGATGATTTTCGGGGTTTCAGTACAGTATTTAATGGCATTATCCAATAAGTTGCGGATGATGTTTGTGAAGTGCAACTCATCAACTTTTACTTCAGGATTACTGGCATCTAAGTGAAATTCTAACGAACCATTACGCCCTTCCAACAGAATTTGAACACTGGTAGTTGCTTTTTCAATTAGCTCATGAATGTTGTTTGATGCAAGGTTTAAGTCAATCTCACTTGTTTCGAATTGAGCCATTTGCAGCACTTTCTCAACTTGCAGTTTCAATCGATTGCTTTCATCTGAAATCATCTGGTAATAGCGGCTACGCTTTTCAGGAGAGCCATCCAAATTCCCAGACCGCAATAATTCTGCAGAAGCTGAAATAGTTGAGATAGGAGTTTTAAACTCGTGCGTCATGTTATTGATGAAATCATTCTTGATTTCGGACAAACGTTTTTGCTTCAGAATAACCCAAAGCGTATATCCGAAGAAGATAATTACCACCAAAAGAATGCTGGAACTGAATAGCCAAATCGACATTTGACCGACTAGGTAACTGCTCTTTTCTGGAAAATAAATGGCGAAATAATGACTGTCGCGATCCCATTTCGGAATAATTGGTCGTTGCGTTTCTTTTATAGGTTCATTCGCCAGGGTTACTGCGCCACCGTAAACCAAACTATCCGTAAAGCAATCGTAAATACTGTATTCAAAATTGGTTTTTAGATTCCTAGATCTGAATTCATTCTCCAACAAGCTTTCTAGTAAATAGGGGTGAAGCGTATCGTTGGTGCTTACAATGAAATAGTTAGAAGCTAACTGTCGAACGGGGGGAACATCAGAAGAGTCTTTATTCAAGAACATGATTTCCTGAGCAACCGAACGTAGCGCAATATTTACGCGGTCATTGAACTCTCTATCTCGCAGGTCAAACGCCTTATCCATCCAATACAATTGCGTGGCAAACAGTCCCACGATAGAAATGGTTGCCAATGCAATAACAATACGGATGGTGCGTCTAGTCACAAGTGCGAATTTACAGAGAGTTCTAACTTAGAAACCTAACGTTCTGTTAAAGTCGCCATTCCATGCCTAACAGGTTTCTAAAACCTGTTAGGCCTCAGTTCAAAAGCATCTGTCCTAATTATCTAATCCCCCTAACTAGCTAATAAGCCTTTGGTACGGCAGTTGAAAAGTGAACTACGAAACTTTAAAACCTGAAACAATGAAAAAGC
>JBLIGB010000057.1:0-9100 GCA_047636795.1 Bacteroidia bacterium
AAACAGGCGATGCCCTTTCGCAACAGCAATTTGCACTTACTTCTTTGAATAATCTGGCTTTACTTTTAAGCGAAACCGTACAGCAAATGCAGCAAGCCATGGCTTCGCAGATGCCTGGTTCTGGTTCGTGCACCAAACCTGGAGGGAAAGGCAGCAAACCATCGGCTGGTGCCATGCGCAAGCTCCAAGAACAAATGAATAAGCAACTGGAGCAAATGAAGAAAGGAATGCAGCCAGGAGGCAAAAAGCCAGGAGATAAGCCTGGTATGGGTTCTGGAGGGAAAGGGATGAGTAAGCAATTAGCACAGATGGCCGCGCAACAAGAAGCGCTTAGAAACATGGCTAAAGAATATGAATCTCAGCTTAAAAAAGAAGATGGCGGTAAAGGGGGTTCTGGCGACATGAAGAAGCTCCAAGATATGATGGAGCAAACAGAAACCGACCTCGTAAACAAGATGATTACGCAGGAAACATTGATGCGCCAGCAGGAAATTCTTACAAAATTATTGGAGGCTGAATCTGCAGAGCTAGAAAGAGAGCAAGAGCAGCGCAGAGAAGCAAAAGAAGCAAAAAATGAAGATTATGGTAACCCTGAAATCTTTTTCGAGTATATAAGGCAGAAAAACAATGAGACTGAACTGCTGAGAACCGTTCCACCTAACCTAATCCCGTTCTATCGCGAAAAGGTTGATGAATATTTCAAGAAGCAGGCAGAATAGCTGCACTAATGGAAAAACAAAGTCTAAATTTTGACTCGAAGGCCGACAACATTGTCATAGCCGAAAAACTTGTTGACGATGTTTGCAAGAAATTCTCTGTTGATGAAGATTTCTACGGCAACATCATCATTGCGGTAACGGAAGCGGTGAACAACGCCATCAATCATGGCAACAAGCAAAATCCAGATAAACAAGTTCAACTAGATTTCGTTGAGCGCGCTGATCGACTTTCTTTCAGCGTAACAGACGAAGGGGATGGTTTTGACCACGAATCACTTCCGGATCCGACAGACCCTGAAAATTTAGAAAAAATAAGCGGGCGAGGTGTATTTCTCATGAAACATTTGGCCGATGAGGTTGAGTTTTCTGAAAATGGCACCAAGGTTGAAATGATTTTCAAAGTCGGCTAAACGAAGCTGTTTAAAATAACTTCAATGTCTGACGTTTCGTTCCATTCAGAACAGACCGATTTTTCCCTTTTAAACGAATCACAAATTACTGATTGGCTTTCCCGTGTTTGCCAAAAGGAAGGAAAAATGCTTTCGGAAATTTCAATCATTTTTTGCTCGGATGATTACTTGCTTGAGGTCAATAAAAAACACCTCAATCATGACTATTATACAGACGTAATTACCTTCGATTATACGGAGGGAAATATGGTTTCTGGAGATGTTTTCATTAGCGTTGATAGAGTCTCTGAAAACGCTGACTCCTTTAGTGCCTCTGTCCTTGATGAAGTTCATCGAATCATTGTACATGGAACACTTCACCTTATAGGCTACACTGACGGAGAAGGTATTGCCAAAAAGGAGATGACAGCTAAGGAGAATTTTTATCTATCTTTACGCGCCTTTTAATTGTTTTAACCTTTTGGTTTTCAATTACTTATGGTTGTTCCACGTGAAACAAACATTAAGCTATGCACAAACAATATGACGTAATTATAGTAGGTGGTGGCCATGCAGGTTGTGAAGCCGCTGCATCAGCTGCCAACCTTGGCTCCAAGACCTTACTTATCACCATGAACATGGGCACCATTGCCCAAATGTCGTGCAACCCAGCAATGGGAGGTGTGGCAAAAGGCCAAATTGTTCGAGAAATTGATGCACTCGGTGGCTACTCAGGAATTATTGCTGACCGGTCGATGATTCAGTTTCGCATGCTGAACAAATCGAAAGGTCCAGCCATGTGGAGTCCTAGATCTCAGAATGACCGATATAAGTTCGCCTACGAATGGCGAATGATGCTGGAACGTACCGAAAATCTTGACTTTTGGCAAGACACCGTTCACGAACTAATAGTTGAAAATAATCAAGTTTGTGGCGTTAAAACGGCCCTTGGTCTAGAATTTAAAAGTGGTGCAGTTGTCTTAACCAACGGAACGTTCTTGAATGGATTAATACATATTGGTGAAAAGAATTTTGGTGGAGGACGAAGTGCGGAAAGAGCAGCTACAGGCCTTACCGAAAACCTCCAAAGCCTTGGCTTCGTCAGTGGACGGATGAAAACGGGAACTCCTCCAAGGCTTGATGGAAGAACCATCGATTATTCTGTTCTGGAAGAACAGCCCGGGGATGAAGATCCAGGCCAGTTCTCTTTCTCTGATACACCCAAACTGAAAGAGCAACGTAGTTGTCACCTTGCATATACCAACGAAGCTGTACATGATATTCTTAGAGGCGGATTTGAAAGATCCCCTATGTTTAACGGCAGGATTCAAGCAATCGGACCGAGATATTGTCCATCCATCGAAGATAAAATTCACCGCTTTTCTGATAAGAACAGACATCAACTTTTTGTCGAACCTGAAGGTTGGGACACAATTGAAGTTTACCTAAACGGCTTCTCTACATCACTACCTGAAGAAATACAATACGCTGCGCTGCGTGCAATTCCAGGGATGCAAAAAGCTAAAATTTTTCGTCCTGGTTACGCCATTGAATATGACTATTTCCCGCCAACTCAACTAACCCATTCACTAGAAACCAAACTAGTAAAAAATCTATTTTTTGCTGGTCAAATTAACGGAACAACTGGTTATGAGGAAGCAGCTTGCCAAGGTTTAATGGCTGGTATTAATGCGCATCAAAATGTTTCATCTAAAAACCCCTTCATTTTAACACGGTCTCAGGCGTATATCGGAGTTCTGATTGATGATCTTATCACCAAAGGTACTGATGAGCCCTACAGGATGTTTACATCGCGTGCTGAGCATAGAATCCTACTGCGCCAGGATAACGCGGACGAAAGGTTAACCAGACTTGGTTACGATTTAGGTCTAGCGTCAGAACATCAGCTCAAACAAGTTGAAACCAAAATCGATGACGTTCAAGCCATTGAAAAACTATTGGGCAAACTCAGCCTAGAAACTGCTGAGAGTAACCCATACTTGACAGGGAGGAAGAGCAACCCCGTAACACAAAAGCTTCGAGCTTACTCTTTAATTTCCCGTCCCGAAATTGACCTTCCATCAATGATTCAATCCATACCCTCTGTATCAGAAACAGTATATTCAATTACCACTAATCAGGAAGTAATCGAGCAGGTTGAAATCAAAGCTAAGTACAACGGCTATATTCAAAAGGAGCAAGAATCCGCAGATAAAATTGTCCGTTTTGAGGGCATAAATCTCAAACCTGATTTCAACTATTCCGCTTTACAGTCATTGTCAGCTGAAGCTCGACAAAAACTGAATGCCATTCGCCCTAAATCCATTGGGCAAGCATCCAGAATCAGTGGTATTTCCCCATCCGATATTTCTGTATTACTAGTTCATTTAGGCAAATAGTTTCACGTGGAACATACTTTAGAAACACTTAATGCGTGCCCATCGTGCGGTAACGATACGTTCGTAAACGACATTTCCTGCATCGATTACACATACTCCAAAAACGTGTTTTCTATTGTAGAATGCTCAACCTGTAAGCTACATTTCACCAATCCCAGACCCACCGAAAAAACCATTGGTCAGTACTATGATAGTCCAGAATATATCTCCCACACCGATACTAGTTCCGGATTACTCTTTACTATTTACAGATTAGTAAAAAGCTATACACTTAAACAGAAACGAAAACTTCTTGACGGTTTTTCAGAAAACAAAACGGTTTTGGATTATGGTGCCGGAAGCGGTGATTTCTCGGCCGAATTAGCAAACCATGGATGGTCTGTAACCTCGTATGAACCTGATACGAAAGCCAGGGGAAGTATAATAAAAAAACATTCAAAAATCGTATTAGCGGATTCCTTGAAATCCATAGACACTGATTCCAAATCGGTCATAACCCTGTGGCACGTTCTAGAACATGTACATCAATTAACCGAAACCATAAATCAGTTTAACAGAATTTTGCAAAAACATGGTACGCTGATAATAGCTGTACCCAATCATACCTCATACGATGCCGCTTTCTATAACTCCGAATGGGCCGCTTATGATGTACCGCGTCATCTTTATCATTTTAATCCTTCAACGCTCGAGACACTCATATCCGCTAATGGGTTTCGGCTTGAAGAAATCAAACCGATGTGGTTCGACTCTTTCTACGTGAGTCTTTTGAGCGAAAAAAATGCGTGTGATTCAGGATTTTTGCGCGGATTCATTGCATGGCCCCGAGCCTTAGCGATTGGCTTGATTTCCAATTTGATGGCCGTATACAAGACACGCAGCTGCTCTAGCGTCATCTATATACTCAGAAAAGCCATTTGAATCCCCTTTAAGCCACTTATACGTTTTTGTTAGGGTTACCGTTGAATTCCAGACGAAGTGTTCCTAACATACAAAATAAGTAGCTAGTGTGGAATTCAACCTAATACCTTAATTATCAAGGTATTAGACAAATTTTAATCTACTATGTAGTTCATCGCGGTAAGACCCACCAACCGGAATGATTTTCTTATCATCCTCTATGACTAAGTTGTTTTGCTCAATAGCCACAATTTTATCCACCCGGACGATATAAGACCTATGTACCCTAAGAAATTCACTACTAGAAAGCTTAGCCAGCATATCCTTCATAGTTGAATGAACAGTGTACTTGGCGTCCTTTGTGTAAATTATTACATAATCCTTAAGTGCTTCAACAAAATACATTTCGTTGGTTTTAACTTTTACCAACCGACTATTCGACTTTACGAATATGCAATCGTCAGCAGATTTGTCAAGAACAATTGAGGAATACAAATCTCGTTCCTTTTTAACTTCTTGCTCCTTTCCATGTTTGTATAGAGCCATTTCAATTGAAGTATGAAGATCAATCTCTTTGAACGGTTTAATGATATAACCATATGGCTCTGTCACCTTCGCTTTACTCAACGTGCTTTCATCGGCATAAGCGGTCAGAAAGATAATTGGGATTTGATACCTGTTTTTTATCTGTTGCGCTGCCTCGATACCGCTGATTTCTCCTTTAAGCATAATATCCATAAGAATCAGGTCTGGTCTGTGCTGACCAGCTGAATCAATAGCATCCTCTCCAGAGTTTTCCACGCTTGGTACGGAATACCCTAATTTTTTAAGGCTCTGTTGAATATCCTTCGCGACAATACTCTCGTCTTCGACAACAAGTATGCTTGTTTTAGCCATGATTACTGCTCTTTAAACACAATACAAAACTGTGTCCCATTATTCGTTTTTATCTCTAATACACCACTCACTTGAGTCACCAATGTTGTTACCAACTGTAAACCGAGTGTCTCTGCGTTCTCGATGTCAAAATTACTTGGTAAACCGATACCGTCATCTCCAACAATAAGTTTCAAACTTCCATTCGCAAGTTTAGAGAACTCTATTTTAATTATCCCTTTTGCCATTCCTTCAAATGCGTATTTCAACGAATTCGAAACCACCTCATTAATAATCAATCCACACGGTATCGATGTATCAAGGTTTAGGAAGACCTCTTCTAATTCAAACTGCAATGAAATACCTCCCTCTGGCCTTCCGTATGAATGAAATAGGTTCCCGGCAATATTCTTTATGTACTCCGAAAAGTTTACTTCGGACAGCGTCTTGCTCTGATACAAACTTTCGTGCACAAATGACATCGACTTAATCCTGTCCTGACTTTCCCGCAAAATTGACAACGCAGTTTCATCGTCAATATATGATGATTGCAAATTTAAAATACTTGAAATTACCTGCATATTGTTCTTTACACGGTGATGGACCTCTTTCAGTAGAACTTCCTTCTCCTTAATAGATTCTTCCAACTGGAGCTCGTGCTCTTTGCGCTCGGTAATATCCTCAAAGACAGCTACAAAATAGTTCGGACTATTATTAGCGTCCCTCACCAAGGATACTGTAACATTTGCACTTAACAGTTCACCATCTTTTCTGACATATGTTTGCTCACGAGAAAAATTTTTAATCTTTCCACTTAACAATTGATCCCACTCCACAAGACTTTCTTCTACCTCATCCTGCACACCTAATTCGTAAAACGTCTTCTTGTACAACTCTTCCGCATTATAGCCCAACATATCGCATAGGCGTTCATTTACGAGTAAGAACCGACCCATTTTCGCAATTCGGGAAATTCCGATATATGCCTGATCATAGATAGCACGGTGTCGCTCTTCGCTTAAACGAAGCTCTTCCTCAGCCTTTTTAAGTGACGTTATATCACGAGAAACACCCATGGCACCCATTGTTTCACCTTTCTCGTTTTTGATTAAGGAAGCCGATAAAAAGGATATAAAAAACGTTCCATCCTTTTTTCGATTAATAATCTCGTTAGCTAACGAACCATCATCCGTAATTCGCTGAACAACTTTCATTACCTCCTGATTATCCGAAAACAGGATTGCCAGAGGCTTGCCCATGACTTCTTCCCGTACATAGCCAAAAGTGGCCTCTGCCGCAGAATTGAATTCATTAATATTAAAATCGATGTCTGTAGCAACTATCATATCCAACGAACTATCGATAATACTTCTAGCATACTGTTGAGCCTGGACCAACTCTTTTTCCGCTTTCGCTCGTTCGATTATTTCCCTCTGGAGTTGAAGGTTAGTTTCCTCCGCAATTTGTGCCCTTAGTTGCTCCCGTGCAAGCTGTTTTCTCGTAGAAATATCATGAAAAATTAGTTGAATCGAACCATCGTCAAGCAAAGCCCCACTTGCTTCAACATCTAAAATTGAATTGGTATTAATCCTCTTAATTTTCAGTTCAATAAACCCAGGACGATTTCCAGATTTAATACCGTTAATTAATGTATAAAACTCGTTACTGTATGACGGATGTAAAAATTGCATTGGCACCAATCCAGAAGCTTGCTCCTCGTCAACCCCCAACAATTTCAATGCATTCGGATTAGCATAATCAATCCTTTCGTTAGTGAGAATGACAACACCTACCGGTAGGTTTTCTATCAAATTCTGATATCGGGCAGACCCCGTATCCTCTTTAACGCGATTCATCCTCTTTTTCTAGTTGCAGTACTTTTTCACCATCCACTTTTACAATCTCCCCCTGCTTAAAGGTAATTACACTAACCTGAATTCCTTCCTGGCTGTATGCAAACCAATCTCCTTCCTTCAATCCGAACTTATAATTTCCAATTTCTTGCGTTTGTCCACTTTCGTAATGATACGAATGCTTTCCACTCTCTAGTCCTTGCTCATATTTCCCTTCAAATTTCAACTTTCCGCTTGGATAATAATGTTTCCACGGACCACTACGTAATCCCACCACATAAGTTCCTTCCTCTCGGTCATCACCCAAATCCTGAAACCATTGTCCTTCTTTTTCTCCTGATAAATAATGACCTTTTGAAATCACCTTTCCCGTATCATTATACTCTATAGCTAAGCCCTCCTCTAACCCATCATAAAACACTTCCTCACGCCACGTTTGACCATTGTCATAGGTCCATTCCCAATCACCATCCGGCCTTCCTTTATTATAACTCCCACGTTGCTCGTGCTTTCCATCACGATAGTAAAATACCCATTCGCCCTCTCGTTTACCCGCTTTATATCTCCCTTCACTCCGTGGTTCGCCTGTCGCATAGAACTCCTTCCATGGCCCCTGTCGTCTACCCTCCTGATCCACAACCCCTTCGCCAGTTACCTTTCCCTTACTATAAATTTTGGCTGCTGACACCTCTCCTTCTAGCGTATATTCTCGGTGCACCCCTTCTTTCACGCCTTTACTGTAACTACCAACTGACTTCACTTGAGCATTTGGATGATATTCACGCTTAATATCCAATTTTGCCAGCTCTTCGGGATTTGGAATTAAAATACCATCCACATACTTCAATGTTTCCAGTAAATTTCCTTCTTCATCGTACGCTTTGAAATAACCATTCTTCTTATCGTTCTTGTAACGACCTTCAACCCTGGTTGTTTTGCTTGGATAAAACTCGCGCCACAACCCTTGTTTCTGATTGAATTTATCTTTCCTATTAATGCGATCACGATTAGCTACATACCCATTTCTGTATTCAACTACTGCTGTTATTCGCTGATTATCTTCTGCAAACTCATAACCAAAACCCTGTTCCTTTCCTAAGCCTACCGTATCTAAAGGAATAGTTTCCATTATTTTACCTGAAGCATAAAATTTTTGAATAAACCCTACTAAAACTTCATTCGCAAACGTTTCTTTTTTCTGAATAATTCCATCTTCGAAATATGAATTCCTGAAACCGTTTTTATTTCCGTTTTTATAAGTAATACTTTGAGTAATTATACCTGTTGGTGCGTAGAATTTCCATATGCTATCAAGCTCATAATTCAGTCGGTTACCTTCCGATTTCAAAGTTCCGTCATCGTAGAAAGTTTTCCAATAAGCCTCTGGCTTTCCATCCAGCATAAATCCTTGGCTAGACACAATTCCGTTGTCAAACGTAAAAGTGACGTATTCCATTTCCTGACCAACTGATTGGCCGATGGATAAAAGACAGAGGAGTAAAACAGTAACTTGAAATTTCATTCGGGACAGTAAAGATAGTTTCCTTAAATCTTCTTTAGATTTTAATGAACACTCTATAATATTATTAAAAAGAATGATTTAAGAAATATGGTAATGATATATGCTTGTTCATTCGTGTACAACAATTACAAAAACAGTTTGGTTGACAGACTTATCATGTTTATATAACACGTAATGAACAATGATTATTGGGTTACAGTTGCATAAAATCAAGTAGTTAGGATTTTATCAACAGTTTGTCAATAACTTGGATTGTTAGTAATTAGAGTAAAAATAATGGCAAGAAAAAAGGTTAGGATTGTTGAAATTTGGGGGATCTTTTTATTTGTATAATCCAAACATTTGCCCAACTGCAATTTACTATTGGTTCTGGCAAGTTTTTGTTTGAGAAGATGTTGACAACCAAATTAGTTTTGCAGATATCAAACGTTAATAAGTGCCA
>JBLIGB010000058.1:0-9010 GCA_047636795.1 Bacteroidia bacterium
CTAAATAGTTTTGTCGCATTTTGGCAGTTTGTTCATCGGTTGCTAAAAGTGAATAAAGAGCAAATGCATTGCAAGAATCTGGGTCTTTCGGTTCTTCCATCGGAGTGCTGTCCGTTACAATTCCCATTACTTGCTTGCGCAATTTCTTTTCAGGAAGGAAAACATCAATTACGTTACCGTAAGACTTACTCATTTTGCGCCCGTCTGTGCCAGGAATCACCATCATCTCTTCGCTAATCTTAGACTCTGGAATCACAAAAATCTCCTGCTTCATTTGATGATTAACCGAACGCGCCATGTCACGCGCCATCTCCAAATGTTGTTTCTGATCTTTTCCTACTGGAACAACATTCGCATCGTACATCAGAATGTCGCAAGCCATCAAAACAGGATAGATGAACAGCCCAGCGTTTACATCCGCCAAACTCTCCGATTTATCCTTGAAGGAATGTGCATTTGCCAACATCGGAAAAGGCGTGAAACAACTCAAATACCAAGTCATTTCTGCTACTGACGGAATATCTGACTGTCGATAAAAAACCACCTTCTCGGTGTCTAGCCCACACGCCAACCAAGCGGCCGCAGTTGCAAGAACATGCTCTTTTCTTGTAGTAGCATCTTTAATTGTAGTTAAAGAATGCATATCAGCGATAAACAAATAAGCTTCATTTTTTGCATCCCTGCTAAGTTCAATAGCAGGTCGGATTGCACCTAAAATGTTACCTAAATGCTGTCTTCCCGAACTCTGTATACCTGTAAGTATTCTTGCCATTTTTTCGTCTTTATTAGACAGAATCCAAAAGTAGAAATTCTGATTTCGGGCTGGGCTTAAACATCCTGTTAAATTTGCGGCATGTCCAAGCTATTTTGGCCGCTAAAGATTCTCTGGAGAGGATGGTTTTTTTTGTGTTGTTTCATCACGCTAATACCGTTATTCCCGTTCTTCCTGTATTTCGTTAATCACGAAAGGCACTTTAAGAAAGCCATGTTCCTAAAGCGAATTTGGGCACGAATGATTCTCATCTTAGTTGGCGTTTGGACAACAGTTGAGCGTGAAGAGAAGCTCGAAAACGGTCCATACATCATTGTTCCAAATCACGTTTCGTTTGTAGATATTGTTCAATCTTACGTGGCTTTTCCCATCTATTTCCATTACATGGGAAAGGTGCAATTGGGCAAATGGTGGTTCTTCAATATCTTCTTTCATAAGATGAACATCCTGATTGACAGAACGAACCTACGGGCATCATACAATTCCTATCAGCGCGCTGCAGACGATTTGAAAAAAGGAATCACTATTGCGGTTTATCCAGAGGCAATTATTCCCGATAACCCGCCTAAAATGTTGCCATTTAAGAACGCACCGTTCAAAATTGCCATTGAAGCACAAGTTCCCGTTGTTCCCGTTACTTTTGTTAACGGATGGAACATCTTGCCAGCCAAACCGAATGTTTGGAAAGGAGGCAGACCAGGTTCAACATTCATCAAAATTCACAAGCCAATTCCCTCTACAGGAATGAACGTGAAAGAAGTTGCTGAACTGAGAGATGCTGCGCAGGATGTAATCCGACAAGAATTGAAACGACATGGACATAACGGATAAAACGGTTGATGAATTGGCTCACTTGGCTCGACTTCAGTTTGAGGGCGAGGAAAAAGCGCGCATCAAAAAAGACCTGAACAAGATTCTTTCGTTCATGGAAAAACTGAACGAGCTCGATACTGAGGGAGTTGAGCCACTTATTTACATGTCAGAAGAGCTGAATGTGATGCGGAACGATGAGAAGAAAAAGACCGTCACGCAGAAGCAAGCATTGAAAAATGCCCCTAAAGCGGATTCAGATTATTTCAAGGTTCCTAAGGTTTTGAAGAACCCGGATTCAGATTAGTTGCGAGCTAGCGGGATTCAGTTATTGGTAAAAAAGGCGCCTCCAATCTGGAAACGCCTTTTTCATTTAGAGCAAGCTAACAGCCTAATCTGCTTTTTTAGCAGAACTCATCATAAGCTCCAGTCAAATTCTCAGCAATCATTTCTGGTGTACGGCCCTCAATATGATGACGCTCAATGAAATGAACCAAGCTTCCGTCTTTGAAAAGCGCAATACATGGGCTTGATGGCGGATAAGGCGCAGTATGCGACCTTACCTGAGCAACAGCAGCAGCATCGAAACCAGCAAAAACTGTAGTGGTTCTATCTGGTTGCTTCGTGTGTTTAAGTGCCATTTTTATCGATGGTCTCGCATTTCCTGCGGCACAACCGCAAACTGAATTGATGAAAATCAACGTGGTTCCATCAGCCTTAACGGCCGCATCTACTTCTTCTGCTGTAAGCAATTCTTTAACACCTGCAGAGGTGATGTCTTGCTTCATTGGAATAACTACTTCTGGTGGATACATATCCTGATTCTTTAAGATTAATAGTACAAAGCTATTGTTTATTTAAACTCATTCTAAATAACTTTGTTCAAGATTATAAGAGGATTAGAATGCGGTATAACCTAAGCGAGATAAAGTCGGTAATTGAGGATAGAAGGTCAATACGACCTGAGTTTTTTTCTTCTAGAAAGGTCCACAAAGAAATTGTGATGGAGTTGTTGGATGCTGCTAAGTGGGCACCCACGCACCGATATACTCAGCCATGGAATTTCAAAGTGTTTTTGGGTGATGGCTTGAAGAAGCTATCGGAGTTTCAATCGGAACTTTATCGAACCAAAAAGGCTGACAATTTCAATCAAGAGAAATACGACAAATTGCGAGACCGTCCGTTATTGGCTACAGCAATTATCGGTATTTGTTTGAAGCGAGATGAAGCAGAACGCGATCCGATTGAAGAAGAATTAGCTTCCGTTTCCATGGCGGTTCAGAATATGATGCTTGTTGCGGCAGCACACGGAATTGGAGTATTTTGGTCAAGCGGAGGCGTTACATACTGGCCAGAAACGAAAGAATTTATGGGGCTGGAAGAGAAAGATAAGTTCCTTGGCTTTCTTTACCTCGGCTATCCTGAAGAAGGCTGGCCACGCAAAACGCGCAGAAAACCACAAGAGTACTTTACAGATTGGATTGAAGGATAAAGCATGAGTCACAAAGAATTTGAAGAAGACACTATTTCATTAACGGAAGCAAAGGAAGCGGCAGAACGACTTGCCTTTTACCCGATGATGTTTCAGGCGGCAGTTGCGCTGAACAGAACGGGCATCATGCAAGCGTTAGCAAATGCAGGTAGAAAAGGAACTACATCAGAAGCATTAAGTAAAGAAACTGGCGTTTCGCAATACGGAGTTGAAACGCTTTTGGAGGCTGGATTGAGCTTGGATTTGGTGAAGCTAATGGAACCGTACAAGTACAAAATTGGCAAGACGGGTTCTTTTTGGTTGATGGATAAGCAGACGGTTGCAAACACAGATTTTATTCAGGACGTGTGTTACAATGGAACATTCCATTTAGAGGAAGCGATCAGAAAAGAAAAGCCAGCTGGTTTAAAAGAGTTGGGCGATTGGCCGACAATCTATCACGGACTTTCTAAACTTCCTGGCCGCTCCAAAGAAAGTTGGTTCACATTCGATCATCATTACTCAGACCAAGCATTCCCACAAGCAAGAGAAGAGGTATTCAAATTCAAGCCAAAGTCAATGTTGGATATTGGTGGGAATACAGGAAAATGGTCTTTTTTGTGTGTGGAGAAAGACCCAGATGTTCACATGACAATAGTGGATTTACCTAGTCAGACCGGATTGGCAAATCCGCGTATTAAGGAAGCGGGACTGGAAAACCGAATTTCTACACACGAGCAAAACGTATTGGATGCAGAATATCAACTGCCCCAAAGCCAAGATGCCGTTTGGATGAGTCAGTTTCTGGATTGCTTCTCTCCCCAACAAATCGTGCATATTTTAAGTCATGCAAAAGATGCACTTTCAGAATATGGACGTGTTTTTATTCTCGAAACATTCTGGGATTTGCAGGATAGCATCACTGCAACGTATTGCTTGCATGGAACATCGTTGTATTTTACATCGATGGCCAACGGAAACAGCAAAATGTACGACAGCAAACGAATGGCTCAGTACGTTGAAGATGCTGGCTTGGAAGTAGAGAAAACCGTTGAAACGGTTGGTTATTATCACTCACTAATGGTTTGTAAAAAGAAATCGTAGCGGTTTGCTGCGGCAAACTTTTAAAAAAATTAATTTAAATGGGTTGGAAAGACATGTTTAGTGGAGGCGGAAGCTCCAATATTCCTTGGAATACTATGAGCGAGGAAAGCCAAATTCAAGAAATTGTGGATGCATCCCACGAAAAGCCACAGCTTATTTTTAAGCATAGCACGCGCTGTTCTATCAGTTCCATGGCTAAATCTCGTTTAGAACGAGAGTGGAATTTAGAGAACGTTCAGCCTTGGTATTTAGACTTGATTGCGTATAAAAACGTGTCTAACGCCATTGCTTCAAAATTGGGCGTTCATCATGCATCACCGCAAGTCATTTTATTAAAGCACGGAGAGGTTGTGCACGATAGTTCTCACAGTGAAATTTCGATTTCCGAAATCACGAAGCACGTTGCGTAGAAAAAAATTAATTCCTAATGAGAGCTATATTTCTTTTTGCCCTTGTGGCATTTCTTGGCTGTTCTCAGCCCCAACCCACGGAAACTTCTGAAACAGCTATTGCTGTCAGTGATTACAATAACTTCAAAACACCTGGTGATTATCAAACTGGCGGTGTTCAAATGATTGACCTTGTAGAAGGCTACAAGGTTTGGACGAAGCGCTATGGCAACAGCCCGATGAAGGTGCTTATTCTTCATGGTGGACCAGCAGGAACACATGAATATTTAGAGAGTTTTCAAAGCTTTTTTCCACAGGCGAATATTGAGTTTTACGAGTATGACCAACTTGGTTCTTACTACTCTGACCAACCAACCGACATGAGTCTCTATACTATTGAGCGCTTCGTAGAGGAGGTGGAACAAGTACGCGTTGCGCTTGGACTGAACAAAGACAACTTTGTCCTCCTAGGGCAAAGTTGGGGTGGAATTCTTGCAATGGAATATGCTCTGAAATATCAGCAGAATTTGAAAGGTCTCATCATCTGCAACATGACAGCCGATTTTCATAAATACGCGGCTTACAACAACAAGCTTCGCGAACAACTTAGACCTAGTTTGGTAGATACATTCAAAATGTATGAAGATGCAGAGGACTACGGAAACCCAATTTATTTAGAATTGGTTGAGAAGGAGTTTTACGCCAAACATATCTGTAAGATTTATCCTTTTCCAGAGCCTGTGGCAAGAAGCTTCAGCCACTTCAATGCCGAAGTTTACAGTTATATGCAAGGCCCAAGCGAGTTCGTTCCAGGAGGAATCCTGAAAGACTGGAGTGTTTGGGATAGACTGCACGAAATTGAAACACCAACGCTTATGGTTGGAGCAGAATACGATAGCATGAACCCTGACGAAATGAAGGAAATGGCCACACTTGTTCAGAATGGGGAATCGCTGCACTGCCCCAACGGCAGTCATTTAGCTCTTTGGGATGACCAAGAGGTTTTTATGGAAGGAGTGATTGGGTTTATTCACCGAACGTTTGAGTACCAGAATTAATCAACAACTTCCACCATCAAGACATCATCCGTCTTACTCACCTTTGCAACACCTGCTTTGGTTAAACCCTTAATGCTTTTGTCCCATTGTTTGTTGCTCAGTCCAGATTGAGTTTTCAATTCACCTAATTCGATTGGTGAATTCTTAGAAAGGATATCGAAAACCACTTTTTCGTTCTCGTTTAATTCTACCTTTTTTTCGGCCACTTTTTCTTGTCGCATTTGCGGGAAGAAAAGAATGTCCTGTATAGAGTGCTGGTTCGTCAGCATCATCGCTAAACGGTCCATTCCAATTCCCATTCCTGATGTAGGCGGCATGCCGTACTCTAATGCACGAAGGAAGTCCTGATCAATCATCATGGCTTCATTATCCCCACGGTCGGCTAAGCGCAATTGCTCTTCAAAGCGCTCGCGTTGTTCAATTGGGTCGTTCAACTCGGTATAGGCATTCGCAATTTCCTTTCCGCAAACCATTAACTCAAAACGCTCTACCAAACCTTCTTTGGTACGGTGCTTTTTGGTCAATGGAGACATCTCCACCGGATAGTCTGTAATGAACGTTGGTTGGATGTAATTCCCCTCGCATTTCTCGCCAAAAAGTTCATCAATGAGTTTTCCTTTTCCCATACTATCATCTACAGGAACGCCAAGGTCACCGCATACTTTACGCAGTTCATCTTCGCCCATTCCAGTAATATCTACACCCGTATGTTCCTTGATGGCATCCAACATGGGAACACGCGGAAAAGGCGCTTTGAAGCTCACCTTGTGCTTTCCGTATTCAATTTCAGTTGTTCCATTTAACGCGATGCAGGCTTTTTCCAAGAGCTTCTCGGTAAAATCCATCATCCAGTTGTAATCCTTGTAGGCCACGTAGATTTCCATCACCGTAAACTCAGGGTTGTGCGTTCGGTCCATTCCTTCATTTCTGAAGTCTTTGGCAAACTCATAAACCCCATCAAAACCTCCAACAATTAATCGTTTTAGATACAACTCGTTTGCAATCCGCATGTAAAGCGGAATATCCAACGCGTTATGATGCGTAATGAAAGGACGTGCAGCCGCTCCCCCAGGAATAGCCTGAAGAATAGGCGTTTCTACTTCAAGAATCTCGTGTTCGTTGAAGTAATCTCTGAAAATGCTGTAAAGCTTTGTTCGCTTCTTAAAAACCTCTTTGGTTTTCGGATTCACCACCAAATCAACGTAACGCTGACGGTAACGGAATTCAGCATCGCTCACCGCGTCATGCACCACGCCTTCCGAATCGGTTTTTACAACAGGCAGCGGCTTGATTGATTTACTCAGCAAGGTCAATTCCTGAACATGAACAGACGTTTCGCCAACTTGTGTCTTGAAAACGTAACCCTTTATTCCGATGAAATCACCACGGTCCAAGAGCTTTTTGAAAACTTCATTGTACAACGTTTTATCCTCGCTAGGACAAATATCATCTCTGGTGATGTAAATCTGAATCCGTCCGCTCGCGTCCTGCAATTCAGCAAATGAGGCTTTTCCCATTACCCGCGAACTCATCATACGACCCGCAAGCACCACGTCTTTCAACTCTTTCCCTTCGGCAAATTGTTCCTTTGCATCCTGGGCCAAAATATTCACAGGGAATTCTGCCGCTGGATATGGGTCAATACCAAGGCCAATTAGTTTCTGAAGCGCCTCTCTTCTTACAATTTCCTGTTCACTAAGCTCTTGCATCGATAAAATTTTGTGCAAAGATAATTATAGACCTCACGTGCGTACTTGGCTACCGAAGGGGTTTCGGTTAGTTTTGTCGGGCTTAAATTGCCAATCATGAAACAACTAATCGTAGACTTCACCAATCAAATTTCCAAAGCCATTGTAATTGGAAACGCCTATTCACCCTCCGACACCAGTCGCAAGCTGTCTAACGTTCTTGTTTCGGGGCTTGGTGGCTCAGGAATTGGAGGAACAATTGCTGCTGAAGTAGCTGCGTCTGAGGCCTGCATGCCAATTGCGACAAACAATGGCTATTTCATTCCTGCTTTTGTTGATGATGAGACTCTTTTCTTGGCATGTTCGTACTCTGGAAATACTGAGGAAACGGTTAGTGCTGCTAGCTTGGCACATGAAAAAGGAGCTAAAGTTGTTGTGATTTCAAGTGGAGGTAAGCTGAAAGAAATGGCAGGAACTCATAATTGGGATTACATTGGAATTCCTGGAGGCCAGCCACCAAGAGCAAGTTTCGGCCTGTCTTTTCCTCAAGTACTTTACGTACTACATGCGTACAATGTCATCTCAAAATCTTTTGAAAAGGAACTTGAGGCTTCCATTAAATTATTGGATGATAATGCGGGTGACATCACTAAAGAAGCGATGGATGTTACTCAGAAGCTGGTTGGAAAGATTCCGGTAATTTATGCTGCAGATGGTTTTGGGGGAGTTGCCACTCGATTCCGTCAGCAGATAAATGAAAACAGCAAGATGCTTTGCTGGCATAACGTTATTCCAGAAATGAACCACAACGAGCTGGTTGGATGGAGAACAAAAGATGACGATTTGGCTGTGGTTTTATTCAGAAACGAATCTGATTTCAAGAATATTCAAGCGAGAATGGACATCAACAAACGGACTTTTGCTGAGTATACAGACACTACTGTTGAGATTTGGTCTAAAGGTTCAAGCGACTTACAGCGGGCCCTTTACCTTGTTTATATTGGCGATTGGATTTCTCTTTATTTAGGAGAGGAAAATGGAGTGGATATCACCGAAGTAAAGGTGATTGACCACCTTAAAGGTGAACTCGCAAAATTGTAAGGGTTTGCCGCGGCAAACCCATACGCAGAACTAAAACTATCTCTGCAAACTCAGTGTCTTAGCGGTTAAATGGAGAACCATAAAGTCTTTTTCGAAGATAAAGGCCTCGTTCCGTATAAGGAATGTTGGGACTACCAGCTTGGTCAATTCCATGAAATGACCGACAGGAAGAAGTGGAATAAACTCAATCCTGAGCTTGAAAAAGCTACCGAAAGCCGACTGATTTTTTGTTCTCATCCTCACGTTTACACATTAGGCAAAAGTGGAAAGGAAGAAAACCTACTCCTGACCGAAAGTGAATTGAAATTCCACGGAGCGGAGTTCTATCACATAAACCGGGGAGGGGACATTACGTACCACGGTCCTGGACAGATTGTAGGATACCCAATATTTGACTTGGACTTCTTCTTTCATGATATCCACAAGTTCATTGATAAACTGGAAGATGCGATTATTGCCACGCTAGCTGAATACGGGATTGAAGCAGGTAGAGGCCCAAAAGGATTTACCGGAGTTTGGATTGATTGGGAAAACCCAGAAAAAGCGCGCAAGATTTGTGCTTTCGGAATGCACACCAGTCGTTGGGTTACCATGCACGGTTTCGCTTTAAATGGAAA
>JBLIGB010000059.1:0-8962 GCA_047636795.1 Bacteroidia bacterium
CCAATTTTGGAAAGCGCGATTCCATGCTGAATCTTGTAGCTGTTGCTTACAGAAACTCGGATGCGTTTTTGAAAGACAATGATAGAATGAACGTAGGAGCGTTGATTCTTGCTGGAGGCTGGATTGAAACATTGTATTTCACAACTCAAATAGCGGTGGAAGACGGGAATAAGGATGTAATCAACAGAATTGGCGAGCAGAAATACACGCTTAATAACATCGTCAAAATGTTAACTCCTTTTTACAACCAGCCTGAGTATGATGTGCTGGTTGACGATTTGATTGATTTAGCATACGATTTTGATGCTATTAGTATTCAGTACACGTACGAGAAGTCTGGAGTAGACATTGCAAACAAAACCACCAAAATCAACAGTAAGACTGAAGTGGTAATTACTCCAGAGCATCTTCAGGCGATTGCCGATAAAGTTGCAAATATTAGAAACAAAATAGTAGGCCAATAATGAGAACGAAGACACTAAGAATACTATCGGCTGCCCTAATTGTGGGTCTGGCTTACATTGGAAACGCCTCTGCACAGTGCGATTCCATCGCAAAAATATGTTCGGAAAATGTGACTGCTGATTATATCTCAGATGGTCAATCTTATCGAGCATTACTCATCGGAGATCAAGTGGCCGAATTCAGGGCCACTTTCTACGGAGGAAGTACGTATCGAATTGCTGGTTGCAGCGGTTTTACGGACGGAAATCTCATTTTTGAGATTTATGATGAAGATCACAATCAACTTTTTGCGAGCAGCGAATATAAAAACACTGCGTTTTGGGATTTTGAATTTGGTTCAACGGTTGATTGTACGATTGAAGCAAAACTGAACTCGGTAAATGTGAAATCTGGATGTGCCACTATGGTTGTCGGGTTTAAACAGTAGTTCTAGCACTAGATAGTACAGTATTCGCGTAACTAAAGGCATCCTTACTCCGTTGTAGGAATGCCTTTCTTTTTATAAGCCAATGAGTGAACGAATACTAAGAGCCTTAATGCAACTTTTTGCCTTGATAGCCAAGGCTGAGGTTGGTGCTGAAACTGGAAGAAAAGTTGTTAAGGTATTTCTTAACCTTCAACTTAATAAGGAGTTGGTTGATCAGTATCTGAACGTCTTCGATGAGTTCTTCTTAGAATATCACGGACGCGCAGAGGAACAAGGGGAAAAGAAGAAGAAGCGAATTTCGAGAAGTTCAGTCAAGATTCTGAAAATCTGTGTGGCTATTAATGCAGAGTTAACCCAGAAGCAGAAGGTTATTGTTCTTTTCAGATTGCTTGAGTTCATAAACTCTGATGGCTCTATTGATGGGCAAGAACTGGATTTTGTCAACACAGTATCGGACACATTTAATATTGAAGACAAGGAGTTTCTTCGCTGTCTTCACTTTGTGAAAGCTACGCGTAATGATGAGCAGGATTCTGAGAACATTCTTGTTGTAAACAATCAAAAAAAACCGGAGCAAAGTCGAGCATATCATATTTATTCAGATGCGTTTCAGGGTGAAATTCGAGTACTGAATATTCAAAGTGTGAATCTGTATGTTTTTCGCTATTTCGGTTCTGAAACACTGTTTATTAACGGCCAGCCTGTTAGAACAGGCCGTGTAAATCTTCTATCGCAAGGTTCGTCTATCAGAACTTCAGGCATATCACCTATTTACTACAGCGATATTGTGGGGCGCTTTATGCGTGCGACCGTTGACTACGACTTGGTTTTTGAAGCAGATAAGATTGAGTTCGTATTTCCAGGAGGTAAGAAAGGGCTTCACACGCTCAATCATCGAGAGAATTCGGGACAGCTGTTGGGTATTATGGGAGCAAGCGGTGCCGGAAAGTCCACTTTGCTCAATATTCTTAACGGAACTGCTGCGCCAAGTTCAGGTTCGGTAAATATTAATGGAATAAACATTTACACTGAGCCCGAAAAGGTCAAAGGGTTAATTGGATATATTTCGCAAGACGACCTCTTAATAGAGGACCTAACTGTTTTCGAGAACCTGTACTACAATGCAAAGCTTTGTTTTGACGGAATAAGCAAGTACAAAATCACCAAAATGGTGATAGCCACGTTAAAAAATCTTGGTCTGCATGAGATTAAGAACCTAAAGGTTGGTAGCCCACTTAACAAGAAGATAAGTGGTGGACAAAGAAAGCGCTTGAATATAGCCTTGGAATTGATTCGTGAACCGTCAATTCTATTTGTTGATGAACCTACTTCGGGACTTTCATCACGCGATAGCGAGAATATAATGGACCTTTTAAAGGAACTGGCCCTCAAGGGCAAGTTGGTTTACGTGGTTATTCACCAGCCTTCGTCCGATATCTACAAGATGTTTGACAAGCTGATGATTTTAGATACAGGTGGTTATCCAGTCTATTACGGAAACCCGATTGATGCGATTAGCTATTTCAAGGCGCAGATTAATGATGTAACCAGCGAGGATGTTGAATGCTACAATTGTGGTAACGTCAATCCGGAGCAGGTTTTCAATATAATAGAAGGAAAGGTATTGGACGAATACGGTCAGCTTACTCAGGCCAGAAGAGTCAAGCCAGTTGATTGGAATGAGAAATTCTTGAAATCGGGTAAACTCGAAACGGAACTGGCTGAAAATAACGGAGCTGGAGGTAAGCTGCCAATTGCCGCCACTATTCCATCCAAGTTAGTTCAGTTTGTAGTGTTTTTAAAGCGGGACGTGCGCTCCAAATTGGCGGACTCACAGTATATGCTCATCAACTTCTTAGAAACACCGGTGTTAGCCATTATGCTTGCTTCATTGGTTCGGTACTTCGCCAACGATGAAGTTGGATACCTCTTCCGTGAAAATGATAACATGCCCGCATACATGTTTATGTGCGTAGTAGTAGCCCTCTTTTTTGGTCTCACTGTAAGTGCTGAGGAGATAATTAAGGACCGGAAAATTCTGAAGCGAGAGAAATTCCTGAATCTTAGTCGATTCAGTTATTTGGTTTCTAAGATTATGATAATGTTCTTTATTTCGTTAGTGCAAACTTTATCGTTTGTGGTAATCGGAAATGCCATTCTCGAAATTCAGGGAATGAACATGTCGTATTTCTTGGTGCTGTTTTCCACGGCTTGCTTCGCAAATATGCTTGGGTTGAATATCTCGGCCAGTTTCCGAAACGCAGTTACCATTTACATTCTCATCCCTTTTCTCATTATTCCACAATTGCTTTTAAGTGGTGTAATTGTAGAGTTCGATAAACTTAATCCTGGTTTTTCTTCAGATGAATATGTTCCGATAACCGGAGAGATTATGGTGTCTAAATGGGCGTATGAAGCATTGGCGGTTCACCAGTTTAAAAACAACGCTTATCACGCTGATTTCTTCGAATACGATAAGGCTATCAGCGAAGCAACTTTTCGTAAAGATTATTGGATTCCAGAGCTCAAAAAGAAAGTCATTGCTCTTGGGAATAAGTCGATGGGAGACAAGAAAAGAATCCAGACCGTTAATTTGATAAGACGTGAAATTATCAAGGAAAATGAGTTTAATTCTGAAATGGTATTTGCAAATACCGAGCAATTCAATGTAACGGACATCACTCCAGAATTACTGAGTGAATTGAGGACATATCTCGATAAATTATCTCGCTTCTACGTTAAAAAGCGTAATTCGATTGATTCAAGAAAAGATAGAGCAATTGCTGCGAAAATCAAGACTCCTGAAGAACGGGATGCGTTCAACCTTTTGCGAGACGATAATTACAATGAAAGTCTTGGAGACCTTGTTTTAAACAGCGCAGACTTCTACCGAATTATTGAACGAAACGGAAAACTTATTCAACGTTTACATCCAATCTATCAGGATCCGATGGGTAGTAACCTACTACGATCACATTTCTTTGCACCTCGTAAGGTATTGTTCGGAAAATACATTGATACTTACTGGGCAAATGTGCTTGTTATTTGGCTAATGTCTATTTTCTTGATGGTTACTCTATACTTCGATGCTTTAAGTAGGGCACTGGGCTTCATTGGTAGCTTAGTGGAAAGGTTAGCATCTCTGCGAGGAAAGGGCCACGACTAGGGCCTGTTTGTAATTCTTATGGTCCACAACTTCTCAATTCTGAGAGTTATGTTTCCAAACCTTTGATTTAAGAACGAGTTTTTGCAAAATAGGATGCAAGCATACTATTTTAGAGGTGCCGCTATATCAGCACTAACTTCGAAATTACTATGCTTATGAAATTCAGTTTTTGGAGTCTCTTTTTGGGACTCATTATGCTTTCTTCTTTCGATTCAAAATCACAGGTTAATGCTGCCGATGTTGAGATTGTACGAGATGGATGGGGCGTTCCGCACATTTTTGGAAAGACCGATGCAGATGCGGCTTATGGTCTGGCTTGGGCAACGTGTGAAGATGATTTTAAAACTGTACAACATCTACTATTAGCCGCCAACGGCAGATTAGGTGAGGTAACGGGCAAGAACGGTGCGCTCCTAGATTTTATGGGTAAAATTACCCGTACTTCTGAAGAAGTGGAAAGCAGGTATGATGGCGACTTCTCCGATAATTATAAGAACTACCTCAACGCTTATGCTCAGGGTGTAAATCGATTTGCAGAGACGCACCCCAAGGAGGTATTGCGCAAGAAATTGTTTCCCATTACACCTCAGGACGTGGTGAAGTGTAACACGTTGACACTCATTTTTCTGACTAACGTATATGTAGAAATTCAGCAAATTTTCGCGCGTTCCATCGGGCTTTCCGAGCGGAATATTACATACGACGGCAATGTGCCAGATGGTTCAAATGCTTTCGCATTTAATAAGAGTAAAACAGCAAATGGACATACGTATCTCGCAATCAACTCTCATCAACCCTTAGAAGGGCTTTTCTCATGGTACGAGGCGCATGTAGTAAGCGAAGAAGGCCTGAATATTCTAGGCGGTACATTTCCTGGAGGAGCCAATATTTTTCATGGCGTAAACGAACATCTTGGTTGGGCGGCAACGCTTAACCATCCCGATTTGTGTGATGTGTATAAACTGGAAATGCATCCAAAGAAAAAACTACTCTATAAGTTTGACGATGGATATGAAAAGTTAGAACCGTATAAGGTAACGGTGAAGGTAAAACTGGGACCAATTCGTTTACCCATCACAAAAAAGTTCTACACGAGCAAGCACGGAACAGTGATAAAGAACAAGGACGGTTATTACGCTCTACGCTTCCCTGCAAACATGGATTTGGCCGGTACCGAGCAGCTCTACCATATGAATAAGGCAACCAGCTTTGCAGAGTATAATAAAGCGCTGGAGATGGGACATTTTCCGGGAACAAATAATATTTATGCCGATGGTAAAGGCAATATTCAATTTGCAAGTTTAGGGTTGTTCGCATACCGCGATTCCAGTTACGATTGGCTCTCGGTGCTCCCAGGAAACACATCGAAAACCCTGTGGGAGGAAAAGTTCCACCCAGTATCGGATTTACCTCGCTATGTTAATCCCCCTTCAGGATATTTGTTCAATACCAACGGTACGCCATTTGTTGCTACCGCTGATGATGACAATCTAAAATCTGCAGATTTTAATCCAACTTTCGGTTATCAGGATGAAGCCAAGATTAACAACAGAACTATACGTGCCAAACAGCTCATTTCTAACTACGATAAGATTACATGGGAAGATTTTAAGACCATAAAGTACGATCGTAAATTCAATGATAAGATGAAGTCATACAACATCAACAATATGTTAATGATTGAAAAGCTGAGTGCTATGAAATACCCAGATTTGAAAGAGGCCATTGAGGTCATTCAAACGTGGGACCATTCCGCTGATGTAGAGAATACCGAAGCGGCACTACTCATTTTTACATTCAATAATTTGGTAGATGTTATTCTTTCTAAAGGAATGCAGTATGCTTCAAACTCCCTTTCCGAAGAACAGTATGTAGATGCGCTACGAAAGGCAGCAAAGCACATGAAAAAGCATTTTGGCACATTGCGTTTACCTCTCGGAGACGTTCAGAAACATGTGCGTGGTGATAAGGAAATTGGAGTAGGTGGTGCACCTGATGTGTTGGCTGCTATGATGAGTAAGCCTTATAAGAAAGGAAAACTAAAAACCTTCGTTGGAGATTCTTACATTATGCTTGTTGATTTTGATACAGCGGGAAAACCAACAATTAGAACGGTTAACGCCTTTGGGGCTTCTACGCATGCAGATAGTCCGCATTACAATGATCAAATGGAACTTTGGGCTGAGCAGAAAACCAAGCTAATGACGTTGGATAAAACGGAAATCTACGACAACGCAGAAAACATTTATCACCCAGAGTAAATATACCTCTAGCTGTTTACAGATTCCAGTACATCTTCATATAACTGTTCGTAAACCGGGATAATAGATTCTTTACTGAACTGTTTTGCCTTGTCGTGAGCAGCTTCTTTAAACTTGGCATGAAGCGCATCATCTCTTAACAGCTTTAAGGCGTTTGAGGCCATATCGTCTGTATCACCAACGTTGCTCATAAAGCCAGTAACATCATTTTCATTTATCTCAGGAATTCCTCCAGTATTTGAAGAAATAACAGGCACTTTCGATGCCATCGCTTCCAAAGCGGCCAAACCAAAGCTTTCGGTTTCTGAAGGAAGGAGGAATAAATCTGCAACAGAATAAACCTCCTCAACATTCTTGAGTTTGCCGAGAAAATGTACATTATCACAAGTGCCAAGTTTTCGGCAGAGAGCTTCAATTTTTGGGCGGTCAGGGCCGTCTCCAACCAATAAGAGCTTACTTGGGATTTCTTTTGTCACTTTGGAAAAAATCTCGATTACATCTTCGACTCGCTTCACAGGACGAAAGTTAGATGTATGCAAAATTAAACGCTCGCCCTTTGGTGCAAAGGCCTTCAGAACACCTTCAGTGGAACATCCTTCGTAACGCTGCATGTCAATAAAATTAGGGATGACCTGAATATCACGTTTCACCTTAAAATGGGCGTAAGTGTCGGCTTTTAAACTATCTGAAACTGCAGTAACAGCATCCGACTGGTTAATAGCAAACGTAATAACTGGTTCAAACGATTCGTCTTTACCAACAAGTGTAATATCTGTGCCGTGCAGCGTGGTTACAAATGGTAAATAAATGCCTTGTGATTTAAGAATTTGCTGTGCCATGTACGCTGCAGAAGCATGAGGGATGGCATAATGCACGTGCAGAATGTCTAAGTTTTCATGTTTTACCACATCTACAATTCTACTGGCAAGAACGAGTTCGTAAGGCTGATAATCGAACAGCGGATAATCGCTTACCCGAACCTCATGATAATGCAGGTTGCTCATAAACTTATCGAAACGAACAGGCAAATTATAAGTAATGAAATGCACAGCGTGGCCTTTCATTGCCAGTTCTTTGCCTAATTCGGTTGCAACAACACCACTTCCACCAAAGGTGGGATAACAAACAATTCCTATCCTCATTTTATTTAACCATTCTTTCTAGCAAAAATGCAATCAGATTTTCAATCGTAAGGTCATGATTCTTACTATACTCCTTTCTGTATCTATTTGCAATTATGGCACAGACGGTGGCGCATTCGTGCCCGAGGGCCTTTCCAAGGCCGAAAAGAGCCGAAGTTTCCATTTCAAAATTGGTAATCCGCTGTCCGTTGTAGCGGAATTTACTGAGGCGTTCGTTCAAATCCGGTATTGTAGGTTTTAAACGTAACTGTCTCCCCTGCGGGCCATAAAAACCGTTTGCAGTTGCCGTCATCCCATGTTCGGTTCCATCTTTCAATCGATTGAAGAGCGACTCTGAACCTTCTACTATGTAAGGTCTGGGAAAGGTTGATTTCCACTCCAATTGTTTCATGAACTCATCAGTCAATTCTGTATCCTCAATTTCCGCTGCTTTCTCGTAGTAATTGAAAACACCATCAAACCCAATTCCATGGGTCGATAGTAGGTAACTATCAACAGGTAAATCCTCTTGTAACGACCCGCTTGTTCCCAGCCGAATCAAATTAAGGCTCTTTGTTTTCTGATTTGGAATTCGTTTCTCAAGGTCGATATTAACCAGTGCATCCAGTTCATTGATGACAATATCGATGTTGTCTGTGCCAATTCCTGTAGAAAGAACGGTAAGTCGCTCTGATCCTATTCTTCCTGTGTGCGTAACGAATTCACGTTTTTGGGTGCTGAATTCAACAACATCAAAGTGTTTTGATATTTTTTCAACTCTTCCTTGATCGCCAACAAGTATGATGGTGTCCGCGATATTCTCAGGTAGCAAGTTGAGGTGATAAATTGTTCCATCTTGATTTAGAACAAGTTCCGACTCAGCTATTCTTTCCATGATCAATATTCTTAAATTTGTACCCGTAAAACCAAAGCTATGAAACCACTTGGATTTTGTGCGTTTTCTGAAGAATTCGGAAAGCGGTTTAGTTAAGGTTTCTTTTATTGGTTTAATTCATTCAAATAATGAGCAATCAAGATAAGTTAGGAAGCATTTTAGTACCGGTCGATTTTTCAGAGCAGTCGGAAGTGGCGCTGGAACAGGCGGTTAGTTTGTCACGTGTTTTCAACAGCGAAATTCATGTTTTAAATGTGATAAATGAGGATTTTTCACTGAGTCAGCTATTTGATGATAATGATAAGATTCAATATCAAAAGCGCGCAGAAGCGCGATTGGACGAGTTTGTGAAAGTGAAAAATGCTGAGTTTGGGATTGAGCTCAAATCAATGCAGGTTACGGGTAAAATTTACAATCAGATTGTTAATTCTGCGGACGTTATTGATGCTGAATTCATCGTTATGGGTACAGCAGGAAGTACAACGCTTAAAAAACGATTCATTGGTTCCAATGCGTTGCGTGTAGTTCGCGAGTCGCATAAACCCGTTATCACAATCAAGGGTAAGCATCATAGAAAAGGTTGTCAGAATATTGTCTTACCACTAGACCTCACCAAGGAAACGAAGG
>JBLIGB010000060.1:0-8821 GCA_047636795.1 Bacteroidia bacterium
AGGATGCTCTGCGAAATGTCATTGCTTTCGTCCTCTACCAATACTGTCGCTTCCATAACATAAACCGGGTGGACATACCAAACGTAGGCGTATGCCAACATTAACCCCATAGGAACGAAAACCAGAAATAATTTCCAGCTTTCCAGCATACGCAGAAAAATTTTACTCAGGTCAATTTGATCGTCTTCCTGTCTCTGATGTGATTGAATATCTGGCATAGACTCTATTGTTATTGGAAGTTGAATCTGGCAAAGAACAATCCTAATGCTGTTAAACCACTGAATATGATGGGGAGAATTTTGTACCAAGCATCAGCCGAAGCAAATTTACCTTTTCCCGGCTCAACATACAGGATGTCATTACTGTGCAAGTAATAATACTCTGATTCAAAAAAATCTTTCGATGTGAGGTCGAGTTTTACAAACTTTCGTTGACCTGTTTCCTCTCGAATAACAAGCACGTTAACGCGTCTGGCAAAAATGGTCATGTCACCAGCTAGTCCAAGCGCTTCCACTAGAGTTATCTTTTCATTTGGAATTGTATAAACACCCGGACTTTGAACCTCCCCTAAAACGGTCACTTTGAAGTTTCTGATACGCATATTTACTGTTGGATTGGACAGGTATTTTTCCAACATGATTTTTATTTCAGATTTAGCAATCTGAGTAGATTTCCCAGCGACCTCTATAGAACCAATAAGCGGCATTTCAATATTCCCAACAGCATCGACCAAATATGTGTTGGCCACCTGTTGATCGATAGCTTCTCCGCTAACATTAAAAAAACTACTAGCTGCTTTACTTAAACTTGTAACATGTATAGATAGAAGATCACCAGATTGAATGCTCGCCTCAAATTCTTGGTTAATCGGTTGGGTTGATATTGTATCTGATATGTCCTGAAAATAGGAGATATCCTTACGGGTAATACAGGACTGATTGAGTAAAAGGAAGGCCGGTAATAATAAGAATAGAACCGCAGCGCGAATTTTCATGGCGCAAATATAGTTGTTGAGCTTGTTAGATAATGAACAACTTAGTTTAGAATGAGACTTCTGCATTACGTGAACGTTGTTAGATAATTCATTCAAAAAAGGGAATTGATTTAGTTACTTGCTGGGGTTCTTTGGACCTCTGAATATTGTCTGTAAACAGAAGAAACACCATCTTCAACTCAATACGATACCGTCAACCCATTTCAGTTAACCTGCTTACATCCATCAATTTTCTTGGGGCACCACCTGGTTTGGTGGAGTCAAAAATAAGTTCACCATTAAAATCAACAGTGTCTTTAAGAGTCAGTGCTAATTCCTTTATAGACAAATCCTTACCAGATCCAATATTGATAGGCTGTGGACCGTCATAATTATCCATCAATAATAGGTAGCCTGCGGTTTGATTATTTACATATCAGAACTCACGTTTAGTCGTTTTCGAGCCTCAGATTTACACATTTGGCCTGTTGCGCAGCTTTGTTTCACAGAACTTGTGAATCGTTGACGTCATAGTTGTCATTGGATCCATACAGGTTGGCCGGCATTGCCGAAATGAAGTTGCAACTATACTGATGGCGGTATTCCCGACACAGGTTTACCCTAGCAATTTTGTGCGTTACAAACGCTTCACCCATTAATGGTGATTCGTGGTTGAATCGAATAGCATTACAGGCAAACATATTATATGCTTCGTGGTAATTTACCGTAACCTAACACTAGTCTCATAAGCCGCTCTGAACATTTCCAAACTGGCTGTTAACTGAGTGGTTTAGTGGCGGCAGTGGAGCAACATCACTTAAAACCTAAATCATTGAAGTTGAAAATGTCGGATATACACATCACCGTTTGGAGTCAGCATCCAATCTTCCTCGAAGTATGCAGCATTGGGATACCAATGCTCAGGTTCCCAAAACCCCCACGAAATTAATCGCACAATGTCTTTGTTTTCCGTTATCCATTTTAAATAACTCTTTGTTTGGCGAACTTGAATTATATCTGTTTTGGCATTTCTTGAAAGCGTGTTTCTCCTTCCGTACCTCAGATCAAACTCAGTTATTATTAGACTACCATATCTTTTCAACTGGTCTGTCCTGGCTGTAATAGTATCATTTACTACTGGATCTTTTGTAGCAAAATGACCCATAACTCCTACAAAGTCAAATTGAATACCGTGAAATTGAAACAATTCGAGCGTTTTTATATAAAGTTGAAACCTTTCAGGGTTACTGGCACTAATCACTTTGCCCTCATTGACTCCAAGGACAACATTGGGATATTTCTCTTTTACTGCTATAAATAAAGAATGGAGTCGTTCTGTGGTCTGATTATCCCACTGGTAGTGCCAAGGGTGATTTAGGAAGTCCCATTCCACAATTTCCGGATAAGTGGCATTTATCGGGTCTAATACTTCGTCTAGGGCAGGTTGAAAATCAGTTTCACTACCTGTTTTGAGGAATTGCTCAACCATCGGGGTACCCTGCATGTCTCCCCGGATTAAAAAGTGTCCCTTTATGGTAAGACCCCAGCTTTTGAGCGAGTCAATTGCTGCCAGTGTTTGACTAAGTGTATATGCTTTGTGGGTTCCCGATTTTGTTCGTTTAAAATTAACAGGTCGCAGTGCATCAGCTACTGTAGCGTAGCGGTGCTGCTTTACAAATTCACGATAGTCCTCTCCATCACTATTGGAAGAAAGAAGGGACCTTATTTTGACTGCCACACCAATTTCCTGCGATGGGGCATTTGCTGAAACATCCAATGTGGATGCGGCCTCAGGAGCCCCCACCAACTTGCTCCTCATCCCTTTTGATGTGGATTGTGAATTACATGACACATAAAGCACTGCGCACACTAGAAAAATAAATGTCTGTTTACTTCTGAAAAACATCTTTTAAAAACTTAGGCACTAGAAATATTGGCTCGACCAAATATCTGTAATAGTATCTTTTAGGGCTCTCCACAAGTCGGAACAACCACTCAAGACTGAACTGCCCAACCCAACGTGGCGGTTTACTGACTGTTCCAGTGAAATATTCTAAGCAGGCACCACCAGCAAGAAATATATTGGTCTTAATTTGTGTATGATGATTTATAATCCACTTTTCCTGTCTAGGCATTCCCATTCCAACCAACGTTACGTGTGGTTGAAACAAATTTATCTCTTCAACAATACGCTCAGAGTCAGAACAGTTTTTTGTGGCATCAAAAAAACCATGTGTGGATTGAAATTGAATATTTGGGTAATTCTCACTTAGAAATTCTTTGGCTTTTTTCCCGAAATCAGAGGAGCCGCCTAAAAAAAAGAGTTTGAGTTTTAAATCATTCATTTGGTTAAATAGAACTGGCAATAAATCAACATAGGTTATTCTAAAACCTCTGGACACATTCTTCCTGCCCATTGTCTTTGCCCATAAAACAAGTGGCATACCATCAGCATGTATCAGCGCAGCCCGTTCAAAGCATTCGGCAAATTTGGGGTCTTCGTGAAACAGGAATATACTATGCATATTATGGTTGAGGATGATAGATTGTTCCTCATTCTCAATGGTTTTCATGCAGGCCTTTACCAGACCATCGAGGTCAATACGGTCGAATTCTACTCCTAAAACTTGAACTCGATTTTTCACGTTAAACCTAGAGTTTTTAGTAGTGAGCGCACCTTGGCTGTCCAGCTTAATTCTTCTCGGACTTTTTTTCCGAGCAAATCAAAGTTCGCTACAACGTCTTTTCTAACCAATTTTCGGAGCAACTCTGCTAGCGACTCTTCATCATTTTGGAGAAACAAACAAGAAGCTAATTCTCCGGTTAAAAGATTTACCGCATCAGGATAGTTAGAAGCAACCACCAGCTTATCCATTGCAAGATATTCATACAATTTGAGTGGAGATAGGTACATTTTCCCTGATGTTAGAGGCAATGGCCCTGAATAACAAGCATCAAATCCATTTATATAACTTGGAATATCCTGCCAATCTACGGAGCCTGTAAACGTAATGTAGTCCTCCGCTTCAAGTTTTAAAACTAGGCTCTTAAGATCGACCCTCTCAGCACCATCTCCAACAATGGTCATTGCAATATCCAGACCTTCATTACGCAACTTGGTAACCACGCGAATCGGAAGTTGAAGATGTTGCCAAGGCATTAAACTTCCAACAAAACCAAGTACGAATGATGTTGTTTGAGGACGAACAACTTCTTTAATCTCAGGATTAAACCGATTAGAATCCACACCATTTGAAACAACAATGATTTTACTCGGTAGGATATTGAATGCGTTGATAATGAGTTGTTTAAGCTCTTCTGTCACGACTACTAGGTAATCACATTTTCGATATGCTTTCGCCTCAGATTTACGAGCCCAATTATTAAAGAACATGGTACTTCTATCTCCAGAAGATTCTTGAGATAAGACCGCATTTGATTCTAAGATCCAAATTCCTTGAGGTTTTTTGAAGAAGTTTCCTAGACCCATAAATAGGCCATAACGCTCATACACTAAATCTGGTCTATTGCTTTTTTTGATTTTAATTCCTTGCAGAATCACAACTATTCTGATGAGAAACCGTACAATATCAGATGCAATTAAAAGGAGGGTTCTTTTCACAACCGACCCTTCTTTTTGTGGTTCAAAATTAGCGGTAATCATACTTTCAGGAACAATGTCACCTATAATCAGCTTATCAACCGAAAATCGTAGTTGTTCAAAAGCACCCATCACTCCAAGCACGTGAGTTCTTGGGCCATGACTGCTAGAGATGGCTTTCGTTGAAACGCGTGGTGCACAACTCAGATAAAGGACTTTCACGTAAACGAGGCGTAAATCGATTCCAAGGACTTAGACTGTTTTCTTATATCGAAGAGATTGCTAACTCTTTCTTTTCCAGCGATTCCCATTTTTTCGCGAGCGTTTGAGTCTGATAGAAGCCCTAATAAGCATTCAGCTAGTTCTGCAGAGTCCCTTTCTTTGGCTAATAGGCCGGTTACATCGTTTTTCACAACTTCAGGAATACCACCATGCCATGAACTAACAACAGGAATCCCTAATGCCATAGCTTCTGCAAACACCATCCCGAATGTTTCGGAGTTTCCATCGGCAGCGGTACAGCTTGGCACACATAGTATGGCTGATCTATTAACTGCCCGAAGAACCTGTTCGTGATTTTTAGACCCAAGATATTCAATCCTACCTGCATTCGCATTCACGGCCGCTTCCACTAATTTTATCATTGGTCCATTTCCTATAATCTTGAGCTTGGCAAGTGGGTTTTTTTCCGACACAGTTTTGAACGCCTCTAAAAGATATTTAACGCCCTTTTTTTCAACCAAACGCCCGACAAAAATAACCGTGTTTGGTTCTCGAAACTCCGGCTCACAATGAGCGGCATACGAATCCACGTCAACTCCGATATAGTGCTGCTTTATCCGAGATTCTGGATAGCCCAATTCTAAAGCTCGTTGTTTTAGAAAATCTGACACGACTATGAACAAGTTCCCCTTTTCCTTTAATTCATCATCTCTACGGGCAAACATTGCGTGGTTGAGGTCTTTCCGTAGACTTATGGCTGACTTATTGGTAAGAATATCGTAACCATGAAATGTTGTTATCAGTGGTACGTTTAATTTTTCTGCAACAGGAACCATTAATGAACCGTTGGGAGCAAAATGTGCATGTATGATGTCTGTTTCTCGAAACACATCCTCTGCAAAAAAATCTTTTCTCGTCAGTTTATATAAGGCAGCGTTGAATCGCTGCAAGTTTTTGGAGGTTTCTCGATACATTACTCTAGCATCAATACCTGAAAGGTCTATACCATTCGAAATAGATTCAAGACCGACAAGTCTGGCTTCCCAATTCTTCACATGACGTGTTTGTTCTAGAACAAATGTTTGGCTTAGCGGTAACAGCTTGTCGGTGAAAATGGTTGCTTGATTTCGCTGTGCCAAATGGTTTCTGATTGTGAGTTGATGCAAATATTTCCTTAGCCATCGCTCAAGAATCTACAAAGGTAGCTTATGGGCACACCTATTCAATTTCCTTGATGAATTTGGCAGGAACCCCACCATAAATGGTTTTGGGAGGAACGTCTTTGGTAACAACTGCACCTGCATGCGAACCTTTTGCTAACGTCAGTGTATTACAGATGTTTAAAGTCTTCAACTGTATTAATTTTGAAGAGGCCTACTCAAGGAAGAGACACTTCAATTTTACTGTTGGGATGGGGATAGATTATCATCGCTTAAACTCATAGTTAAATCTTTGAATATCCTCAATAAACCAATTTCTGACTATTTCTGCGGTTTCTTCATCGTAATACTTGGCGTAAGAGTCTCTCTTTGTTTGATTTAAATGAGGCAGTTTTTTTTCTATATCCAAAAGGCTCACAATTTTCTCAAAATCTTTTCCAATCGATTCGAAACGAACAATATTTCCCACTTTAATAATCCCATCATTACCTTTTAGCCAATCAGATTGAGAAGCAAACATTTTTGGATTGTCATAATACAGTGTGTTCTTGTTTTTACCGTACGTAAAACTCACCCATTCCTTAAATGAAATAGGATTATTTGCCATGTTGTTTTGGTTAGTTTTTACCCTGTACTTATAGTGTGAAACAACCCTGTCCCATGGGTTTCTAGTAACAGCGAAAACAAAAGCTTCGTCAAATTTTCGTTGTCCAACAATTGAAATCACCTCTTTAACAGTAAGGTGTCTTTTGTTGGGCAGCCCAATAGCATCTGCTATGCTTGTACCTCCGGTTTTGTTAATGTGAATGAATATATAATTCCCAGTTTTACCCTTTCTGAGAGGGTTGCTATTTGGTTCAATGATGAGGCCTTTTATCTTGTTAAACGCTTTACGTATCATGTGGTTTTTTTTGTATTCGGTTTCATAAAAACTGGAGAATTGAAATCCAAGAATGGAACAATCATTTAATCATAGACACGAAAATTCGCTTATTAGGATTGAATTGCTTCGTATGTTCTTAGGAGATTGATTTGGGGTGGGGGCTATCCGTCTGATATCGTAACTCGAGCATGCCCGGAAACGCCCCGAAGAAATTTTCGCTCAATTCCCATAGTTCTTCGTCTCGAATCATTTCTAAAAACAGCGGGTCGTTTTTAAATGATTTCCATCTCGAAAAAAGCGCTTCAACAGTGTGGATTTCATTTTGAAAACTGCTGCCGCCTCCAAAGTCAGGAGTCTCAGAAAGTGTTTCTTCCGCAGCCTCAAAATAAGATAGTTGTAATCGATTGGCTATTTTTTTTCTATACTCGGGATTCGCAACAAATTGTTGGTAATTGATAAAGGTTAAGTTGCTCGATTCTGGTGATTTTAGTGCTAACCTTAATAGAGACTTGTACAATTGAATCTTTGATTCCAGTTTTGATTTACTGGACTTTCCGTGTTTAATACTACTAGCTATCCAATTACAAGGGTCTCTAAGTATGATGATTTGTTTAGCAGGATTTTGTTCAATTAAAGCATCGAAAGGTTGCGCCTCAGGAGAAAGGTCTTCCATTGAGTAAAGAATATCAGAGACTGATTCTATGCTTTTAAGGCTTTGCTGTAGCTTATTACGTCCTTGAATCCCGCTATCATCCGTGGCTTGTTCATTTTGATACAGTAATCGCCTGCCAGTAAGCGGTTGAAGCTCCAATCTAAATCTCGACAGAAAAAAGCGACAGTGGTTAAAGTGAAGCACATTTCCAATTCCCGTGCAAAGCCACGAGATTATTAGGTGCTGACCTGACCGTTGTGGTGAAAAACTTAACCATAAGGTTTGATTTGGATTCCTCGAATGCGGATAGAATAATTTGGGGTCAAGTAAATGACTCAATATGCGCGCACCAGTTATATTCATGAATTGAGGCTCCAGTTTTTTGATTTGAATAGTAAATGTAGTGTACCTCAGCTTGCGCGAGAATTTTGAAGGGAAGTGATTCCTGTTCGCGAAAGAAAAAAGAGGAAGAGGAAGAAGATGAAGGTAAAACTGTTTCTGCCCACTAGTTCGCTCTGCGAAAAGTTGAAAACAAGTAGCAGATAGCAGAACGAAAACATCAACTTTGTTCCCATAGAGTATAACTTGATGGAAAATCGGCTCACTTTAAGATATAAAAAGAGAACTGGAATTGCCCCAACTAAGCCGAAATCAATCAAAAGTTGAATGAATCCATTATGGGCATGGCCAGGGCTCCAACTGAAATGCCGAAGAATTTGCTGGTTGGCATCTTTTGAGTCCCAAAAGACGGAAAACCCATATCCGAACCATGGTTGCTCACTTACCGCTTTGATGGCATAAGGCCAAAGATCTGTTCGTCCTGACATGTTGGTTGATTTACCTAAGTAATCTTCCAGTATCAGTTTCGTTAAAGGGAACTCTAAAATAATCGGAAATAAAATCAGTACCGCACCCATGGAGACTAACAGCAGCACCGCGGACCATCGGTTTTTGAATAGTGATTTGGTGAATATTAACGGAATTAAAGTAGCTGCGGCTACGAAAGCCGTTGCGGACTTGCTGATAATCAGCCAAAGGAATGCCAGACCGATAAGTGAAAAGCTCAATTTTTTGCGGGTGAATTCAAATAGAATAGCCATCACCATAAAGCGTCCAAGGACGTTTTTCATCGGAAAAAGACCTTTGAACGTACCAATAAGGTTGCTGTTATCACCATTGTCAATTAGCAACTTTGGCTCAACAAGATAAATTACAGCCATAAGAATGGATATGAAAATCAAGACTTTTCGGAAAGCATCGGAAATCACTTTGAGGGAAAAGTCCCCTCCCGAACGTATCGAAAGGGTGTAAGCAATCAGAATGTTTATGA